>CAYMHP010000226.1:6748-10566 GCA_964390225.1 uncultured Solibacteraceae bacterium | reverse complement strand
GGGGTCGCGGGCAGAACCTTTCGGCGGCGCTGTAGAATGAGCGTTGGTGGCCTCTTCCCGTTTTTCCCGGCGTACGTTGCTGCTGTCCTCGGCCGCCGCGCTCGGCTGCCGCCCTCAGAAGGCGACAGCTTATCCTGGCTATTGCTTCGTGGCCAACCAGGAGAGCCGTTCGGTAGCCGTCGTCGACCTCACTACTTTCCGGCGCTGGCCCTCGATTCCGCTCGATGCGGCGCCCTGTCTCGCGTTGGCGCATCCGCCGCTTCCCAAGGCGTTCGTCCTCGCCGCGGAAAACGGCACAGTCTACGAAATCGATGCGGCCGCGCTCGCGGTGAGCCGCCGGACGCGCGCCGGGAACTCCGCCGTTTCGATGAAACCTTCGCCCACCGGAGACGCGCTTTGGGTGCTTTGCGGCGATCCCGCAGCGCTTGTAGAGATCCCGTTCGACTCCATGCGGCCGCGGCGCCGGATCCACCTTCCCCACATTCCCGATGATTTCGACGTTAACTCCAATGGCAGCGCGGCAATCGTTTCCGCCCAAGGTGGGACTCTCGTGTTGGCATCGCTGGAGCGTGCCAGCATCGAGCACCGCATAGAGGTGCCGGGCAAACCCACCAGCGTACGTTTCCAGGCGGATGGGCAACAGATTCTCACCGCCAGCCGGTCTTCTCGCAGCGTGACGATCTTCGGCACCGCCGCTCGCCGGCTCATGGTCGACCTGCCTTTGCCCATGGAACCTCGTCACTTTTGCTTCAGCTCCGATGGCGGCCAGCTTTTCGTCAGCGGCGACGGCGTGGACGCGGTATCGATTGTCTATCCTTTTTACACCGAACTCGGCGAAACCGTCCTGGCCGGCCGCGCTCCGGCGGGGATGGCCGTGAGCGGGTCCTACCTCCTGGTGACAAATCCCCAGACCAATAGCATCACGGTGCTCGACATTGACACACGGAAGTTGGTGGCCCTGGTTCAGGTAGGGCAGGAGCCGCGCGAGATCCTGGTGACCCCCGACGAGCAGTACGCCCTCGTGCTCAACCAGAAGTCTGGCGACCTGGCGGTGATCCGCATGTTCTCTCTGACCACGCGGCGGCCCAACTATAAACTGGCGCCCCTGTTCACGCTGATTCCGGTAGGCGCAAAACCAGTTAGCGCCGCGGTGGTACCCCTCACGTAGATCAGAGGCCCCCGGGGCGGCAGAACGCGCGATGATGGCTCCTCCGCTTTCAGCCGATAAGGCCAGTGGATGGACACTGCCCAGCCGGCGGGTGCGCCCCGTCTGGCCGCTGAGATTACCGCCACGCTCGCCGGCCGCCGCTTCGGACTGTTCGGGTTCGATGCGGCGGAGGCGGCCCGCATTTCCGAGGCGCTCCAACGTACCGCCTCGTTCGCCACGCGCTTTCCCGAGAGCTGGCTGGTGGATTTCGCGCATGGCTGCGATGCGGCGGTGGTCAAACTGGATAGCATTACTCCCGACGGACTGCGCGCCGCACTGAGTGCTCCAACCCCGGTTCTGATTGCCGGAGCGAGCGAATCGGTGCTGGCGGGCGCCTCGGCCGCATATTACTGGGCGGGCGATTTTCTCGGCGAGCCCTGGGGGGAGGCGGAACTGCTGGTGAGGCTGTTCCGCCTGGTCGCGCCGGAACGAAGCTGCAGCCTGAAGGTGGCGGTTCGCCTGGCGCCGCTGGTTCTGATCGCGGACGACGATCCGGCAATGGTGGCGCTGGTGGAAGCCACTCTGAAGAACCATGGCCTGGCATGCCACGCCACTGGCGACGGTCTAGCGGCGCTACGCCTCGTCCGAGACCTGATGCCGGATGTGGTCGTGCTGGATATCAAAATGCCCGGGATGGATGGTTTCGAAGTGCTCGAAGCGGTACGCCGCGAACCCTTCTCCGATCGCCTGCGAGTGCTGCTGCTGACCGGCTGCGACGATTCCAGCGCGGTACAACGCGGATCCGCGTTGCGCGCCGACGGCTACCTGGTAAAGCCGCTGAGCCCGATCGTGTTGCTGAACCGGATCAAGCGTCTGCTCGCGGCGCCCGGCTACTCCGGCCGCAGAGATGCGCCGCGCGAGTCCGAAGCCGCGCCCCCGGCGCTGCTTCCGAAAGGAGCCTGACCGTGTTTGGGAAGCGGAGTTCGAGCGAAAGGGCGCCGGCCGGATCCGCTGCGCTGTCCGTGTTGCTCGCGGGTGATGGCCTGGAGCATCTAAGGGCGGTGCGCGTCGCGTTAGCGGCCCAGGGGTGCCGGCTGGAAATCGCGGAGACGGCCGGCACGGCCGTACTGAAACTACAGTCGTTTCGCCCCGAGTGTATCCTGGTCGACCCGAAGCTGCCCGGAACCGATGGCAGGCCGCTGGGCCAACACCTGCTCGCCGACCGTGACCTGATGGCGGTGCCGCTCATCGCGCTCGCCGGCGCGCCTGCCGAGGCCGGACAACCGTCCATACCCGACGCGCTTTTCGACGGATCGATCACGGGGGAAGCCGATATGGGCACATTGGCCGCGATGCTACGCGAGACGATCGCCAGATGCATGCCCGTTGCCAACTCGCGAGACTCCGCCCGGGCACACACCGAGACGAACACGGGCCCGGGCATAGCCGGTCGGGCGGCCGGCATTCTGCAATCGATCGACGCGGGGTATCCGGAAAGCCAGTTCGCCGCGACAACCTCGGCTTGGCTCGACCAGCTGATCGAAGCGCAACCAGCGCTCGGCGGCGGCTCTTTCGGGCGCTATCTGCGGCTGGCCCGGCGATTGGCCGAGGCCGGAACCGCGCGCGGGCGGCAGTCGTTCCGCTGGCTCATCCGGCTCTGCCGGGACCGGCTCGACGGCGACCCCGAGACCACTCCGGCGTTTGAGGATCTGCGCTCCGGCTACATCACGCACCGGGCCGAAGAGTTGGGCCGCCTCGCGGATGCTCTCGATGACGGCGAGTGGGAAACCTTGTCGAAGGCAGGACACAACCTGAAAGGCACGGGCGCAGCGTACGGTTTCGCCGAGCTTACGGAGTTGGGCAGAAATCTGGAAAAGGCGGCCAAGGCGGCCGACCGGCGGGCGGCCGAGGCATTGGTCGAAAGTATCGGGCTATACCTCGGCATGGTGGGACCCGCGCCGGGCGAGCAATGAGGATTTTATGTCACAGGAGCCAGAATTATCCGTCCTATTGATCGAGGACGAGCCGGATGCGGCCAACCTCGTTACGCATGTATTGTCCAAGGGGAGCGCAGCGCCTTTGATGGTGGATTGGGCCGGAGACCTGCGCAGCGGTCTCCAACGGCTGGCAGAGCGTGTTTTTCACGCGGTTCTGCTGGATCTCAATCTCCCCGACAGCAGCGGGTTTGAGACCTTCGCGCGGGTGCGGCAGCAAGCTGCCGACCAGGCCGTGATCGTTCTCACGGCGCAGGAAGACGAAGCCCTCGCATTGCAGGCGGTGCGCGCGGGCGCCGATGAATACCTGATCAAGAGCGACATTCGCGACCGCTTCCTGGCGCAACGCGTGCGTTACGCCGTAGAGCGCAATCGCCTGCGCCACGACGCAGCGCACAAGGCGCACCATCCCGGCAAGATCCTTCCCCTGTTCGGGGCGAAGGGGGGCGCGGGGACGACCACGCTGGTGCTGAACCTGGCGGCGGCATTGGCCCGGCAACGCAAGTCGGTGGTGGCCATGGAACTGGTTCCCGAGTACGGCTCGTTCGCCGCGCATCTGGAGCAGAGCCCCAGTTGGGATTCTGCCACGCTGTTCAAGACTGGTCCGGAGGCGATTACGCGCGAAGCCCTGGAATCGTGCCTGACGCCTTCGGGCGGCGGTTTTCGGGCGTTGTTCG
>CAYMHP010000226.1:0-6738 GCA_964390225.1 uncultured Solibacteraceae bacterium | reverse complement strand
CACAGCGGCCCGAAGATTACGCGCCGCCGCCGGCCGCGCACGCGCGCGCCCTTTTGCGCGGCGCCGCGGCGCTGGCAGATTATACGGTGATCGACCTCGGGTCGTCGCTGACTGCGCCGATCGGCGAAATCGCCCAGCACGCGACGTTCCTGACGCTGGTCGTGGAACGCGATCCCATGGGACTGCACGCGGCTTACGCCAAGCTGCCGCTGCTGCGCGCGGCAGGGGCCCGCGACCAGGAGATCGGGATCGCCTTGGTCGACAAAACACCGCACGTGGAGCGCGTCCCGGCCATCGAATTCGCGCGTCGGCTGGGATGCGGAATCGTGGCGGTGATTCCCGCCTCGGGCGACCTGCTGGCAGCCAATCGCTCGCCGCTGCCCCTGGTTTTGAACCGGCCCGACGCGCCGTTTTCCGAGTGTATCCAGGAACTCGCCAGCCGCTTGAGCGCGGAACGCGTCCGCTTCTGCTTGCCGTAAATCAGCCGGCATTCGAGACGTAACGAAATTCCGAGAACAATCCGATAGGTAGGCGTGGCCCAGGTTGAAGAGCAGGCGCTTCCGAAACGCGCGGCCCGGAGCATGATCGGCCTCGGCGGGGCGGCCGCGGCCCTCGGCTTGACCGTTCTCGGCGCGTGGTGCACGGGGACCCCCGCTGTGATCCAGGTGGTTCCGGGTATGACTCCGATGGCGCCGATTACGGCGCTGAGCTTTCTTGCGCTCGGGGCGTCCATGCTCGCGCTGGGGCGCCGCCGGCTGCAAATGGGCCGCTGGCTCGCCACGCCAGCAGCGCTCGTAGGGCCGCTGATTCTTGTGGATTACGCATGCGGCGGCGCGATCGGCGTGAGCGACATGCTCGACTTCCTGGCGAGAGCGCCGTTGGCGAGGCAGATGGCTCCGAACACCGCGGTGTGTTTCACGCTGCTTGCAGCGGCAGTTCTCGCCATGAGCCGGCGCTCGCCATTTCGCGGCCGGGCGACCGCTCTGGGGTTGCTTGCATCCGCCGCGACCGCGATCGCGCTCATTTCTCTGGCTGGTTATTTCAGCGGGCTCAAGACATTTGCCTGGGGACAGTTCACGCCCATGGCGGCGCACACCGCGCTGGGGCTGACGCTCCTCGGATCGGCAGTGCTGGTGTTTAGTTGGAGCGACGGACGAGAGGGCGAAGCAGGCCCGCCATCGTGGCTATACCTGTCGGCCACTCTCGCGGGAGTGGTCATTTCGTGCTCGCTGTGGCTGGCACTGGCCGCGAATGCCCGCGCGTACGCAGCAAGCTCGATCGCGGCCGATCTGTCGTTGGTGAAATCCGACCTGCTGGCGGCCATGGAGCTGCGCACGGCGGTCCTGGTTCGTTCCGCACGAAGATGGGAATTCAAGGGCGAACCGTCGAGGTAAGACTGGGAATTCGAAGCGCACCTCCTTTTGCACGACATTCTCGATTACCAGGCAATCGCCTGGGTAGACCCGGACCTGCATGTTCGCTGGGTTGCGCCGCTGAAGGGCAACGAAAGATTGCTGCACGCGGATCTGGGATTCGAGGAGCGGCGCCGCGCAGGATTTGCATCGGCGAGAGCCGAGCGACGGCCGGTAGTGACCCGGACCGTAGAGTTGCTGACCGGCGGCCGCGGATTCTACATCTACGCGCCGGTATACCAGGGATCCATATTCCAAGGCTTCCTGGTCGCAACGTTTCGAGTCGATCATGTTCTCCCCAAGCTGGTGGAGCCTGCCCTGACTCCCGGCGAACAGATCTCGATTTTTGACGGCGACCGGGAGATCTACTCCCGTCCCGGCAACGACCACAAACACGAACGGGAGTGGGCGCAGGAGGAGACGGTCGAGGTGAAGGGCACTCCCTGGAAGGTGAAGATGTGGCCGAGGGCGGCGGAATTGGCGAGGCTGCGCTCAGCGACGCCGGAAGTCCTGCTGGCTGCCGGCCTGCTGCTTTCATTGCTGCTGGGGACAGCCGTCTTCCTAGCGCAGCAGGCCTGGTCGCGGACGCGCATCGCCGAAGCCATGCGCCGCGCCCTGGAAACGGAAGCCGCCAACCGGCGACAGGCGGAGTTGGAACTCGACCAGTTCTTTACGCTGTCGGTCGAAATGCTGTGCATTATCGGCTTCGACGGCTGTTTCAAACGGCTGAATCCCGCCTGGGAGAACACCCTCGGAGTCCCGCTTGCCGATCTGCAGGGCGCGCGTTATTTGGAATTTGTGCACCCGGAGGATCGCGATAGGACGATGGCGGCGGCGGAACGGATTGCCGGCGGCGCGCCGCTAAGCGCCTTCGAGAACCGCTACCGCACGAGCGATGGATCGTACCGCTGGATCCAGTGGGCTTGCGCGCCGGCGGCCGACCAGCCAGTGATGTTCGCCGCAGCGCGCGACATCACGGAGCAGCGAGCCGCCGCGGAAGCACTGAGGCGGGCGCATGACGAGCTCGAGGACCGGGTTCGCGAGCGCACGGCCGCGCTTACGGCGGCAAACCAGGAACTGGAGGCGTTCACGTATTCGGTGTCGCACGATTTGCGGGCGCCGCTGCGCCACATCGACGGGTTTTCGAAGATTTTGCTGGAGGACTACGGCGCGGAGCTTCCAGAGGACGCCAAGCCGTTGCTGGACCGCGTACGGCAAGGCACGCAGCGGATGGGACGCATGGTAGACGAGCTACTGGAGTTGTCGCGCACCGCACGCCGGGACCCGGTGAAGCAGATCACGGGTTTGCGGCCACTGGTCGACGAAGTGATCGCCGATCTAGAGAACGAGGCAGACGGGCGCGAGGTGGAATGGCGCCTTGGCGAGCTGCCGTTCGCCGATTGCGATCCCGCGCTGGTCCGCCAGGTGTTCGTGAACCTGCTCGGTAACGCGCTGAAGTTCACGCGGCCGCGCAGACAGGCAGTGATCGAGGTGGGGCAGGTGGAAAGCGAGGGCGTGCCCACGTTGTTTGTACGCGACAACGGCGTCGGCTTCAGCATGAAGTACGCCGACAAGCTCTTCGCCGCGTTCCAGCGGCTGCACCGGCAGGAAGATTTCGAAGGCACCGGGGTGGGGCTGGCCACGGTGCACCGGATTATCGCGAAGCACGGCGGCCGTATTTGGGCCGAAGCCGAACTGGACAAGGGCTCGACCTTCTATTTCACATTGGGGCGGGCG
This sequence comes from uncultured Solibacteraceae bacterium, assembly GCA_964390225.1. GTDB lineage: Bacteria > Acidobacteriota > Terriglobia > Bryobacterales > Bryobacteraceae > PSRJ01. The sequence goes on along the minus strand of CAYMHP010000226.1, from coordinate 3,589 downwards.
GCGGGCGCGCCGGCGCATTCGGATCCGGAGCGAGCTACTGATTTGGAGGTTCATGATGTCACAACGAGAGGTTGAGATTCTCCTGGTGGAGGATAGTCCGGAGGACCTGGACCTGACGGTGCACGCGCTGAAAGCGGAGCACCTATGCAACCACATCGAAGTTGCGCGAGACGGCGAAGAAGCGCTCGACTTCTTATTTTGTCGCGGCGCGCATAGCACGCGGGATCCGGACTGTCATCCCAAGCTCATCCTGCTGGATTTGAAGCTGCCGAAAGTCGACGGCCTGGAAGTGCTGCGGCAGGTCAAGAGCGACCCGAGAACGCGCGCCATACCGGTGGCCATACTGACTTCCTCCAAGCAGGAGGAAGACCTGGTGCGCGGTTATGAATTGGGGACCAACAGTTATATCCAGAAACCGGTGGATTTCGATCAGTTTCGCGCGACCATCAAGCAGCTCGGCTATTACTGGCTGCTGGTGAATGAAGCGCCGCCGGTACAGGCATTCGTGCCGCGCTGAGGGACCCCATCGAATGAGCCGGGAGGGGGCGGAACGCCCGACACCACGAATGCCGCTGCGGGTCCTCATTTTCGAGGACCACCGCGAGGATGTGGAACTGTGCGTCCAGACCTTGCGATCGGCGGGTTTCGAGGTAACGGCGGACGTCGCGGTGACGCCGGAGCAGGTCGCTGAGCTCCTGCAGGCGACGAGATACGACGTAATCCTTTCTGACTACCGGATGCCGGGGGCGACCGGAATGGATGCGTTCGCGATCGCCAAGGAGCACCAGGCGGAAGTGCCTTTCGTCCTGGTGACTGGATCATTAGGGGACGAAAAGGCAGTGGAGTGCTTAAAGAAAGGCGTCAGTGACTACGTCCTGAAAGACCGAATAGTGCGTCTTCCGCCGGCCGTCAAACGAGCCTTGGAGCAAAGACGTCTTCGCGAAGAGCGGGCCAACGCCGAAGAAGCGCGCCGCCGCGCCGTCGACGAATTGGATCAGTTCTTTAATCTCTCCCTGGAGATGCTCTGCATCGCTGGTTTGGATGGGACCATCCGCCGCGCGAATCCAGCATGGAAGCGAAGCCTGGGATATTCGATGGAGGAGTTGCAGGCGCGTCCGCTTCTCGATTTCATCGACGCGGATCACCGAAGCGATTGTCTAAGTACCCTTGGGGCCTTGCAGGCCGGTCGGGATGTGAGTTGCTTCGAAACGCGATTCCGCGCGAAAGACGGCAGTTACCGGTGGCTGACCGGCAACGCCGCGTCTTTACCGCAACAAGGAATCTTCTTTGCCGCGCTGCACGATTTGACGGAGCGGCGCTACCTGGAAGAGCAGTTGCGGGAGCGCAACCAGGAACTCGAGGAACAGAATCGCCGGGTGGAAGCGGCGAGCCGGATGAAGACCGAATTTCTGGCCAACATGTCGCATGAGCTGCGCTCGCCCTTGAACGGCATTATCGGCTTCTCCGAACTGCTATACGACGGCAAACTGGGGCGGCTGGACGGACGGCAGAAGACCTGCCTCGGCCGCATCCTGGCGAGCGGGCGGCACTTGCTGCGCCTCATCAGCGATATCCTCGACCTGGCGAAGGTCGAGGCGGGCAAGCTCGAGTTCCGGCCCGAGCTTGTGTCGTTACCGAAGCTGATCAGTGAAGTGACAGCCAGTTTTGCTCTCGCCGCCGCCGAGAAGAATATCCGCATGGAAAGCTCGTTCGACGGCGCGCTGGGTGAGGTGTTGATCGATCCGTCCCGCATGAAGCAGGTGGTCTACAACTATCTGTCGAACGCGATCAAGTTCACGGGGGAGGGAGGGTCCGTAACGATCACGGTGCGACCGGAAGTAGGGGGTAATTTTCGCCTGGAGGTGAGAGACACGGGTGCAGGCATCGCAGATTCGGAAGTCCCCGAGCTGTTCACCGATTTCCACCAACTGGACTCGGGCAAAGCCAAGCGCTTTCAAGGTACGGGCCTCGGACTGGCCCTGACGAAGCGCATCGTGGAAGCGCAGGGCGGTTCCGTAGGCGTTCGCAGCAAGAGGGGACAAGGGAGCACCTTCTTTGCTGTGTTGCCGGCGGCCCCGCCGTCGCCGGCCGCCGACGATGTCCGTTCGGACCCGATCGAGGCTCTGAAATGAACAACGCAGACATTCTGATCGTCGACGACAACCCCGATAATCTGGCATTGACACGCATGCTCGTCGAATTTGAGGGCCACCGGGTCCGCACGGCGGAAGACGCGGAGCAGGCCTTTCAAATGCTTCAAGCGTATTGTCCGGACCTGATCCTACTGGATATCCAACTGCCCGGCATGGACGGCCTCGAACTGGCGCGGCGAGTGCGACGGAATCCCGCTCTCCGAAACGTTGTCATCGTTGCCCTGACCGCGTACGCCATGCAGAGCGACGAGGAAAATGCGCTGGCGGCCGGCTGCAACGGCTACATCACGAAACCCATCGACACGCGCACATTCGGCGGCACCGTCCGAAGCTACCTGAAGTCCAACGCGCCGGCTCGCAAGTAGCAGCCGGCACTAGCGGGTGGGTTTACGCTCGCTTCTTGCCTTGGGCGGCGACGGCCTCCATGGCGGCCTTCACCTTGTCCGGATCGCCGAGATAATACCGGTTGAGAGGTTTGAGATTTTCATCCAGCTCGTAGACCAGCGGCATCCCCGTGGGGATATTGAGCTCGACGATGTCGGCTTCGGAAATGTCGTCCAGATACTTCATCACCGCCCGCAAGCTGTTTCCGTGAGCTGCGATGAGCACCTTCTTGCCGCGCTGGATTTCGGGCGCGATGGTCTGATGCCACAGCGGAAGGAATCGAGCCACTGTGTCCTTGAGGCACTCGGTTAGCGGCAACTCGGTGCTGCTCAGATCGCGATAGCGCGGGTCCCGGCCGGGAAAGCGCGGATCGTCGGGAGTGAGCGGGGGTGGAGGAACATCGTAGCTGCGTCGCCAAATCTTTACCTGCTCATCGCTGAACTTCTCCGCTGTCTCGGCCTTGTTGAGACCCTGGAGCCAACCGTAATGCCGCTCGTTCAGGCGCCAGGAGCGGTGCACCGGAATCCACATCAGGTCCATTTCGTCGAGAACGATCCACAGCGTGCGAATGGCGCGTTTGAGCACCGAGGTGTAAGCGACGTCGAAGGTGTAGCCGCCGGCCTTCAGCGCGGCGCCGCCTTCCTTGGCCTCATCGCGTCCCTTCTCGGAGAGATCGACGTCGGTCCAGCCGGTGAACCGATTCTCTTTGTTCCACGTGCTTTCGCCATGGCGAAGCAGTACCAGCTTAGTCATAGAGATTCCCGCTTTTTATTGCCGGAAGGCCTTCCGGCCGAGGAAACGCGCCGATGGTCCGAGCAGTTCCTCAATGCGCAGCAACTCGTTATACTTCGCGATGCGGTCGGTGCGGCTCGCCGAGCCCGTCTTGATCTGCCCCGCGCCGGTGGCCACTACCAAATCGGCGATGAAGGCGTCTTCGGTCTCGCCGGAACGGTGCGATACTACCGAGGTGTAGCCCGCGCGCGCAGCCAGATCCATGGCTTCCAGCGTCTCCGTCAGGGTGCCGATCTGGTTGACCTTGAGCAGACTGGAGT
>CAYMHP010000225.1:0-10585 GCA_964390225.1 uncultured Solibacteraceae bacterium | reverse complement strand
TTTAATCCAGCGACCGGGAACACACTGATCGGCGGACACGGCAACGTCCCATTGGACGACGGCGTGGACGTGGGGCACGGGCAACTTCTGCCGCGCATCGGAATCGCCCAGAGACTAGGGCAGAAGACGGTGATCCGCGCCGGATACGGCATGACCGCTGACAGTAACAACTGGCGGTTCTTCCGCAACGACTACCCGGCGACGACCAACTCCGACGTCGGTCAGGCATCAAACTTCTTTCCGGCGGCGAGGACCAGCCTGGACACGCCGGCCGCGAATTACGCCGGCGTTTATCCGACGCTCGGGGTAGGAATTCCGTTCGTGGCCGTTCCCGATATCAGCTCGGGTGTGATTCCGGTTCCGAACGGCGTGAATCCCGGCAATACCGTGCCTTTCAATTTCCGGCGCGGCTACATCCACAGTTACAACCTGACACTCCAGCACGAGTTCGGAAAGCTGGTAGCCGAGGCAGGGTTTGTCGGGAACAAAGGCGTGCGCCTGCTCACCAACGAAAACATCAATTATGCGCCTCCCGGCGGCGGCAACCCCGGGCGCGCGTTGTTTCCGGTGGCGAACAAGAACTGGAGCGACGTGAACTGCCTCTGCCCGGACGGGCCGAGTTGGTACAACTCGCTGCAAACGAAGGCAACCTGGCGTTTCCACCGCAACTCCCAGATCGGGGCGCTGTACACCTTCTCGAAGGCCATCAACTGGACCGATAACGAGGAAGAGTCCGTGTTCTTCGGAACCGGGTACGGGTACCTGATGTGGACCTACCCGACGCTGCGCGACCGGAACAAGGCAGTGGCGGGTTACGACCGCACGCACAATTTCAGTCTCTACGGCGTCTATGAACTGCCGTTCGGCAAAGGGCAGAAATATGCGACCAGCGGGATCGCGAACAAGATCGCGGGCGGGTGGCAGTTGAACTGGGTGCTGGCGAAAATGAGCGGCGTGCCGTTTACGATCGCCGGCGGCGGCAGCCAGGTGAACGCTCCCGGGAACGTGCAAACGGCCGACCAGATTGGACCTCTCAATATCCTGGGCGGCGTCGGACCGCGGGGCGGCGACCCAGCATGCGCGCCCACCAACCTGTCGTGCCACTATTTCGACCCATCCGCGTTCCGGGCGGTGCCGGGCAGCGAGGTCCGCTTCGGCAACGTCGGACGCAACACGGTGCGTGGGCCGGGCATGTTCAATCTGGATGCCAGCGTGTTCCGGAACTTTAGAATCACGGAGCGCTTTTCGTTCCAGATCCGGGCGGAGATGTTCGGAGCCACCAACACCCCGCACCTGAACAATCCCGGACTCGATCCGACCAATACGGCGACGTTCGGCGTAATTACGTCGACGTTGAACTCGGCTGGCCGCGGTACAGGCAGCGGCGGCGAACGGTGGACGTACTTCTCAGGCAAGGTGATTTTCTAGAGCGGCAATTGTGGGGCGGGCAATCGTGCCGGCAGCCGGGCTTCCGCCCGGCTCGACCCGCTGAAAGCGGGTCGGCAGGCTGAAAGCCTGCCCCACATTTGTCTCTAGCGAACTTCGGTATAGTTGACGTGGGACGGCATGCCGGCAATCGATAGCGGGCGGGCGCAGGTTGTATCGAGCGAGGTGGTACGGGATATCAACCGGAGGATTGTCCTGAATCTCATTCGTACGCGCCAGCCGATCTCGCGGGCCGACCTGGCGCGGGTTTCGGGTTTGCAGCGTAGCACCATCTCCCTGATCGTGGAAGAGCTGCTCGAGGAGGATTGGGTGTTGGAAGGGCCCACCGGGCGGCTGCCGCGCGGACGGCGCCCGACCTTCCTGCGGCTGAACGACGAGCGCATCATCATCGGCGTGGACATCCGGCCGATTCAGACGACCGTGGCGGTGGCGGACGTGAACGGGAAGTTCTCGTCGCAGTCGGCGATGTCCACCCCGCCGGACCCCGACACCGCAGTCAAATCGCTCACTGCGCGGCTCGAAGCGATCGTCGGCGCCGCCGCAGGAAAAAAGATCGAGGGCATCGGGATCAGCCTTCCCGGCCGGTTCGACGACGGACACCTGGTGTTCGCTCCGAATCTGCATTGGCCCGACGTCGATATCCGCACACCGTTGGCCAGGGCCACCGGGCTCGAGGTCGCGATGGAAAACGCCGCCAATGCCTGCGTGCTGGCGGCGGTTTGGTTCGATCGCATGGAGGCGTGCCGAAACCTGGTGGCGGTCACCGTCTCGGAAGGCATCGGCGCCGGCATCCTGATGAACGGGCAGATGGTGCGCGGCTTCCATAACATGGCGGGCGAGTTCGGGCACGTACCGCTCGATCCGAAAGGCCCACCCTGCAGTTGCGGGAGCCGCGGCTGTTGGGAGGTCTTCGGCTCGAACCGCGCAGCGCTCCGGTATTATCACGAATCCACCTCGCATGCCGACAGTCTGACCTTCCCCGACCTGCTCAGCCTGGCCGACCAGGGGGACCAGCGCGCCGTAAAGGCGCTGGAGACCATGGCCCATTACCTCGGCCGCGGAATGCGGATGATCGTCGCCGGGCTTGCGCCCGAACGAATCCTGATCATTGGCGACTTGACGCGGTCATGGCAGCGGTTCGGCCCCGTAATCGAGTCGGAAGTACAGGCCCAGGTGTTACCTGGAGGCTGCCCACCAAAACTGATTCCGGTGCACGAGGACGGGATGGCCCGGCTGCGGGGCACCGTCGCGCTGGTGCTGCAGAAGGACTTCGGCGCTATCCGCGAACTGAGCGCGTAAAGTGTAACTTTGCAAGACGACCGCGGGCGGACCGCTGCTTAATATCCACGGTACGGCGCGCGTGATAGACTCGCAGGTGCCTGTGAACCTATGCGTTACCTTTTAGCCGTTTTCCTCTCTCTCCCTTTGTTCGGACAAGTCCGCCGCGTCGATGATCTGGCGCTCAGGAACGCCGCCAAATCCACCTCGGATGGCGAGTGGCTGTCTTATGGGCTCACGCCCGGCGAGACGCGGTATAGCCCGCTCAAGCAGATCGATGCGTCGAACGTGAAGCGCCTGGGGCTGGTTTGGTCGTATGAAGTGGGCGACGGCGGCGGCGATCAGGAAGCCACGCCGCTGGTCTCGAACAACACGATTTTCGGCGTCACGAACTGGAGCATCGTGTTCGCCGTCGACGCGCGCACCGGAAAAGAGAAATGGCGCTGGGATCCGCTGGTGAACCGCCAGCCGACCCGCGACAAGATGTGCTGTGGGGTGGTGAACCGCGGGCTGGCGCTCTACCACAACAAAATCTACGTTCCGGTAAACGATGGCCGGCTGGAGGCGCTCGACGCGGACACCGGTAAGCCAGTGTGGGAAGCGCGCGTGAGTTGGGTTCAGCAGGAACAGACGCTGACCGTGGCGCCACGGATTGCCAAGGGCAAGGTGATCGTGGGAGCGGCGGGGGGCGACCGTCCGACGCGCGGCTTTTTTGCCGCGTACGATGCCGAGACCGGGCGCGAAGTCTGGCGGTTCTGGACTGTGCCGGGGGATCCCGCGAAAGGGTTTGAGAACTCGGCGATGCGCAAGGCCGCGGCGACATGGGACGGCGAGTGGTGGAAGCTGGGGGGCGGCGGCTCGGTGTGGGACGGCATCTCCTACGACCCGGACAGCGATCTCCTGTACGTCGGAACCGGCAACGCCGAGCCGTGGCCGCAGGCGCTGCGCACCAAGGACGTGAGCACCGGCCGCGACAACCTGTACGTGGCCTCCATCGTGGCCGTGCACGTGGACACCGGCGAGCTGAAGTGGCACTACCAGATGGTCCCCGGAGACGAGTGGGACTACGACAGCGTGCAGCAGATGATCCTCGCGGACTTGAACATCAACGGCAAGACGCGCAAGGTCATCATGCAGGCGAACAAGAACGGATTTGTCTATGTGCTCGACCGCCTCACCGGCGAGTTCATTTCGGCGCAACCGTTCTCGCGGGTCACCTGGGCCAAGGGGATCGATCAAAAGACCGGGCGTCCCATCATCAATACCGAAGTGAAGTACGGCAAGGACCCGGTGCCGGTCTCGCCCGGAGGCGGCGGCGCGCACAACTGGTCGCCAATGTCTTTCAATCCGCAGACCGGCTTGGTGTACGTTCCAACGCGCGGTTGGGACACGTTCAACTACGCTGTCAATTATGACTTCAAACCGGAGACCGCGATCGGTGTCGGGCTGACTGGCCTGAACATCAACACCCGCGGGATGAGGCCGCAGGCAGCGGGTCCGGCGATGGGTCCCGAGCCGCTCGAAGGCGGCAACCTCGGAACGCTGGTGGCGTACGACCCCGTCAAGCAGGAGATTCGCTGGCGCGTGCCCGTGGGCAACAGCCGCTACGGGGGCACGCTGAGCACGGCCAGCAACCTGGTCTTCCAGGTGGCGCCGAATGGACACCTGATCGCGTACTCCGCCGATAAAGGCGAAAAGCTGTACGAGGGCGAGACGGGAATGCACAACGGCATGGGCCCGCCGATCACGTTCGCGATCGACGGCAAGCAATACATTGCCCTGATGGGCGGCTCCGGCGGCACGCCGAGTCTCGGCGTGAGCGCCGAGAAGACCACCCCGATGAAGCCGCGCCTGCTGGTGTTCGGGTTGGATGGGAAGGCGGAGTTGCCACAAGCGGGGGCGGCACCGGTGCCGGCTTCGTCGGATCCACACCAGCCGGACACGCCACATCAGCAGTAGGCTGGGGGCGTTCCCCTACGCGATCAAGCCTTCAATTTAACGATCACTGAGAGACGTGCGGTTCTCCCCGTTGTCCAGCGGCCGCCAAGTGCTACCGTGCCCACAAGGATAGTAGAACGTCCCGAATAACGCTTGACACTCGAAAAAACGCAGCATAGTATCTATTTGTTCGACCTACGAACGAAATAGGGGTTCGGGGTTTTTAGCGGGGGCGTATGGGGAAAAACTGGTCCGGCTTGCCCGGATTTCGCGAACTTTGCTCAGGCCGTCGACTCGCGACAGCGCTGATAGTGTCCACCCTATGGGTTCTGGCGGGGAGCCCAGCCGTCAATGCGCAGACGCTCTATGGGTCGCTCACGGGTACAGTAGTCGACCCCAGCGAGGCTGCCGTACCTGGAGCCACAGTCGAAGCGGAAAACACCGCCACCGGACTGAGGAAACAAACCAGCACCAACGAAAGCGGTATATACCTTCTGGGCGATTTGCAGCCCGGCACCTACAAAGTCACGATTTCGGGCCGCTCCTTCCGGCCTGTGGTGCAGGAGGGGGTGGTCATCGAGGCCAATCGCCAAAAGCGCGTCGACGCCAGTTTGCAAGTGGGTGCGGTCGCCGAGACTGTGCAAGTGACGAGTACGGCGGAAGGGCTGCAGACCGACAGAGCGGATGTGAACGTCAACCTCACCGATCGTCAGATCACGAACCTCCCGATCGGCGGCTCCATGGGACGCAATTACCAGAGCCTGATGACGCTGGTGCCCGGCGCGGTAATGGGCGGCGAGCAGAACTCGGATGCGGGCAATCCGCAGCGGGCTATTTCGTTCAACGTGAACGGAGTCTCGCGCCTGCAAAACAACACCAAGCTGGATGGCGCCAGCATCGTGTATCCGTGGCTACCCACCAATGTCGTATATGTCCCCTCCAGCGAAGCCATTCAGACCGTCAACATCGTCACGAACACGTTCAACGCCGAACAAGGCATCGCGGGCGGGGCCGCTGTAAACGTGACCATCAAGAGCGGCACCAACGATTACCATGCGACCGGATGGATTTTCAATATCGACAGCAAGTTTAAAGCGCGCAATTTTTTCCAAACGACGCCCCAAAACCCGAAGAGCATCGTCAACCAGTTCGGCGGCAACTTCGGCGGACCTGTCTTCATTCCCAGAGTTTTCCATGGCAAGAACAAAATGTTCTTCTTCGTGAACTGGGAGCGGACGACGCGGCGGCAGACGGCTCCACCGCGTTTCTTCAGCGTTGCGCCCCAAGACCTGCGCGATGGCAACTTCACGGCGACGGGTACGACCATCTACGACCCGACATCCTCGCCCGATCCCAGCAAGCGCACGCCATTTCCCGGCAACATGATCCCGACCGCGCGATTCGATGTGGCGGCCGTGGAACTCATGAAGCGTTTGCCTGCGCCCTCGCTGCCCTCGGCCGGATATGTGAACAACTTCGTAGCCGCGGGGTCCAGCCCGTTCAACCGCGACAACGTCGATATCAAAGTGAACGAGATCGTGAACGAGAAGATTTCTTACTTCGGACGATACAGCATTTCGCCGCACAACATCTTCGATCCCCCGGTGTTCGGAGCGGCCGGCGGCGACGCCTCATTCGGCGGCCAACTCGGATTCGCCCAGGGGCGCACGCAGATTGGAGGCGGCGGCCTGACTTATACCATCACGCCCACTCTGCTGTTCGACGCCAATGTCGGTTACACGCGGCAGCACTTGGGCGCCCAAGCGCCGGACCTGGGCAGCAACTTCGGATTGGATGTACTGAAAATACCTGGCACCAACGGCCCTAGCGTCAATCAGAGCGGCATCCCCGCGTTCCAGTTTACCGGTTGGTCCAATCTGGGCAATGCCAACACAGGCAGCCCGTTTGTCTTCCGCGACAACCAGTATGTGGCCAATGCCAACCTGAGCTGGAACAAATCCAATCATACGTTCCGATTCGGATGGGAATTCTGGAACCAGCAAATCAACCATTTCCAGCCGCAGGGAGGCACCTTCCAGACCACGCGCGGCACATTTGTATTCGACGGTAACGCGACCGCTCTGCAGAACGGCGCCCCCGCCGACCGCTTCAACAGTTGGGCGGCGTTTCTTCTGGGCCTGCCTTCACGCGCCGGCAAGGTGGAGCAACTCCGCGACCCGAATTCCCTGCGCATCCATATTTGGGCCTGGTATGCGCAAGACCAGTGGCAGGTGACCAGAAAGCTGACCATGACCCTCGGCGCGCGCTGGGAATATTACCCATTCCCCACGCGCGACTGGGGCGGCGTGTCGCGATTCGATCCATCCAACGGGTTGGTCTATATTGGCGGCGCTGGCACCACGCCCCTCGATACCGGTGTGGATAGCGGGAAAGGGCAGATCGTCCCCCGCGTCGGGCTGGCTTACCGGCTAAACGATGTTACCGTGATTCGAACCGGCTATGGCATGTCGCCCGACCCCCGGACATTCATCAACTTCCGCGACGCGTTTCCGATCAACTTCGCCTGGGAAATTCCACAAGCTACCCTCAACGGCGCCACGAATCCGTATATCCCGGTTACTACGTTGCGGCTCGGCCTGCAGCCGGAACTCTACCGGCAACCGGTCGACCTGACGCAGGGAACGATCCGGTTACAGGGAGGAACAGGTACGAACACAGTGCCCAAGGACGCGATGCGCAAATACATCCAGTCCTGGAATTTCATCGTGGAGCACGAGTTCGGCGGGAATTTGGTGGCGAACGCCGGATACGTCGCATCGCGGGCGACAGGCCAGATGTCAAACGTGAATATCAACGCCGGAGCGCCCGGGACGGGGAACGCCGGCCGCGCTCTATTTCCGCAATTCGGGCTGACCGCCGATATCAACGAGATCGAGCCCTATAAGACCGCCACCTACGATGCGCTACAGACCCAGTTAGTAAAGCGCTGGGGTGGCTCTCAGTTCGGCGCGGTATACACGTTCTCGAAAACCATCAACTATGCCGATAACGATTCCAACCCGCGAATTCAGTGGATGCCGGCGGCGCAACTCAACCGCGGCCCGGCGAGCTATGACCGTACCCATAACTTCGACACCTACTGGGTGCTGAACAGTCCGTTTGGAACGGGCCACCGGTGGGTCACTTCCGGGTTCGGCGGCAAGCTCCTGAAGGACTGGCAATTGAATGGCGTTTTGAGCGCCATGAGCGGGCTCCCCATCACGCTTGTGCAGAGCAACCCTCTGAACCTCAATGCCGGGGGCAGCTCACAGGTGCCCGATCAGGTCACAACCAGCGTTGCCATACTCGGCGGTGTCGGGCCCCGTCAGCCGTGGTTCGATCCCTCGGCCTTCGCCCCGGTGAATATTCCTGCCGGCCAGCCGCAGCGATTCGGCACGGCCGGCCGAAACAATGTCCGAGCGCCCCGGTTGTTCAATACCGACCTCAGCCTGTTCCGGACATTTAACGTGACCGAGCGGGTGCATTTGCAATTCCGGGCCGAGTCGCTCAACGTTTTCAATCATCCGAATTTTGGCCTCGGACAGCAGTTTGACGGGAATAACAATGTTTCCGATCCCTCGCAATTCGGGATCATCAATTACACCGTAGGAACCAATGGGGTGAGCGGGTTTTCCGGCAAGGGCGTTGGCGAGCGCCAATTCCGTTTCGGTACGCGAGTGTTTTTCTAGCGGAGGCTTTCAGCGGCAGCGTAACGAACCCCCGTCCGTACGTGACGGGGCTGAATCGAGTTCAGCCGCGTCCCGTGAGGGCGCGGGTCGCTGCTGAATTCGCAGTCTACGGATAGCGGTACAGGCGAATGCGATAGATGTTGTTCCCTCCCGGTTTGTTGGGTGGCAACTTTAACACCTGGCCTTGCGCGTTCTCATCGCCGTTGAGACGCCGTCCGGGCATCCAGCGGCCGTTCGCAAACATGCCTTCGTCGATGCTCTCAATGCCGGCGATGGGCGGCCCGGGCGACGCCGCAGCAAAAGTCACGGTCAAGTTGCCGCTGCTCGCGGCGTAAAACTCGCTCGGCCCGGTGCTGATGAAGAGCGCGGCGCCGGGCGGTTGCGGAGCCGACGAGGACCAGGAGACGCGCAGAACGAACTCGCCAAGCCGCACCTCGGCTCGCGGGCCTTCGGCCTCCAAAACCACTCCCGTCAACAAGCCGTCTCCCTGATGTTCCAGAATGAGCGGACTGAGCTGGGACAGAACCTCATAGGCAGGGCGGAGAGGCGTCGTTTCGGGGTCCTGGGAGTCGATGCCGAAAGGCGAGAATCCGATCGCATGATGGCGGCCAAAGGTGTAGAAGGCATTCGCGGCGCCGGCGGCGCCACCGCGGGCCTCCGGAACAAAAACGGCATACCCGGGCTGATCGTATTTCCCAAGCCACTCCGAGTAAGTATCAAAGTAGATATCGGGGGCCAGGAAATCGAGAGACGGCGCGCCGGCACGCCAGATGTCCCACGATCGCGGAAGCGGCCCGCCGCTGTTGTACTGTCCCGGCACGTAATTGGGGCGAATCAGAGCGGCATTTGCGAACATCGGCAGCGGATATTCGCCCTTGCCAGCCTGAGCGACCTCTTCGATATACCGCGCAAAGTGCCACGCCATGAAGAACTCATCCGCCGCCGGCCCGTTTCCGAAGACCTGTTCCCAGTTGCCTGACTCTTTTGCGCCGGCTGCATCCCACAGAGCGTGGAGTTCAGGCGCAAGGGAGGTCCGGTTGGCAGTCATATAGCGCAGCAGGTCGGCGGGTACAGCTTCGCGGAACCGCGCTTCGGCTTCCGGCGAGTGATCGCGCGCTTCGAGGATGGAGCCGACCTCGTTTTCCACCTGGACCATCAGAACTGTGCGGTGGTCGCTATCGACTTGGCGCAAGTGGCGCATCAGCGCCGCAAATGCGCGCGCGTCGGCATCGCGGCAGGCGACGCAGAAAGGCGTCAGCCGTTCCAGGCTGGAGCCATCGAGTTTTTTCGCGCGGGTAAAGCGCGACGGATCATTCTTTACCCATGCCGGTACATAGCTGGAGTAGGTATTTTTCCAGGAGCCAAACCACAGCACGACGAGCCGCAGCTGATTGCGCCGCGCCCCAGCAATGAGGCCGTCGACTAATGACCAATCGAACTTGCCTTCCGCGGGCTCGACCAGTTCCCAGGAGACCGGGGTAAGCACGGTATTCAGGTGCATGGAGGCGAGCTTTGGCCAGATCGGGTCCATGTAGGCAAGGCTAGAGGCGCTGGAGTTTTGCAATTCGCCGCCGAGAATCAGGAATGGCTTGCCATCGACGACCAGTTGCGTCGCCGTGCCGTGGCGGGTCAAATGCGGAATCGGTTGCGCGCACACAACCGGGAGCGCAGCTGCGAAGAAAAAGAGCAAACGCATGGGCCGTAAGTCGACTATAGCTCTAAACGGTAACGAAACCGGGCTGACGCCGCTCGTGCGGTATTCAGCCGAGACGGTAACGTCGGGGTTGGTTCGGGGTAGAAGAATTCCCGCTCTTTAGCGGGCAAAAAATTGAATCTGGAGCGATTTTAAATACGCTTCGTAGTACTTTTGCCGTTTTTCGAGGCATTTGAGTTGTATCTTTCATGCACGCGCGGAGGTATTCTTCAGGTGGACCAGGCCACGTTCAAATCGGCCAAAGAAAACGGAGAATGCTCATGCTGAAGCTCTGGTCACTCGCCCCGGTGTTTTGTGTCCTAACGACTGTGTTGTTCTTACTCGGGATTTCTACTGGTACCCGGAATCATATTCCTGCTATAGTACCGGCGTCCAACGCGATTTTGGATGCACCTGCCCGACCTGCGCCGGCCGATTTCGCTGGGTTGCCAGTTCCGCAGGCCCACACCCCGGGAGACGACCAAACGGATGCGCCCTTTTTAGACTCGAGTGCCGGAGCCGAAGGCAGCTACTCGGTGCT
>CAYMHP010000224.1:0-10622 GCA_964390225.1 uncultured Solibacteraceae bacterium | reverse complement strand
CGACCGGCTCCGTATCACAGACCAAAACCGTATGCACTCTGTACTCTTCACGTGCCCAGGGGCTAAGAGATTATCGACTGGGGCGGCTGATTAGTTTAGTTGCCGGGGCGTCCAGGAGATCTCACGTTTCAGAAGGAGCGCCGGGTCTTTCGCCTCTAAGATTTGCACCGGCGCCAAAGTACGCAGTCGCTCCTTGGGCTCGCGCGGGTTGCTCTGGACTCGACCCGCGCCATCACTGGCGCGGCCGAAAGCTGGCAGCGTTGTTCAGCCCGGGTTACGGCACTGGGACGGCGCCGAGCGAGTATTCGGCCAGATCGATCCAGCAATTGTGGAGCGTGTTTTGGACGAAGACCGCCCGTTCCGCGCGGAAACTGCGCTTGCCAGCGTACTCCCGCCAGCGGCGGCGCGCCAGGTCCAGCAACTCGCCAACACGCTGATGCGGAATCTCCTGGGCCAGCGTCACGTGCGGATGATAGGCATACGGTTCACAGAACTCGAGGGCCCGGCAGTCCATGGCCGCGTGCATGCGCCGCAGTTCGGCGGCGCCCGCGCCCAGTTCGATATAGATCACATCCGTCACGGGAAAGACGTCGATGTTGGAAAGTTCGATCTCGAACGGCGACCACGTCTCGGTCAAACGGCGGACCTGCTCGGAGGCAACTCGCCAGTCCACCGTAAGGGGCCGCGGCGGGAGCACGCTGACATGAGCGTGCGGCTCGTAGTAGGGAACCAGTTCCTTTCGCAGATCGTCCAGGAAACGCCCCAAGGGATCGGGGATGTAAATCACCAGGGCAAAAACATTCAGACGTTCCTCAGCGGGAACGCGACAGTGCGCCCCATTCCGGTCAGCACTCATGCTCCTTCCATGGTACCCATTTTGTCGGTTTCTGTACTCCAGCCCCCCTATCCGAAGGTGAACGCGCACCTGTTACCCTCAAATATGATGCAGAGGACAACCAGAATATAATGCAGAGCACTCTCAATCCGCTGGTGACACCCCACTTCCGGATTGCCTTCGACCGCATCCATGCGAAGGACGTTCAGCCGGCTATCGCCACCCTCCTGACGGATGCTCGCGGGCGCCTCGAGGCGCTCGCCGCGGCCCAGGGAGATCGAACCTTCGCCGGCACCATGCGCGCGCTCGATGAGCTGACCGAACCACTCGATTTCGCCATGGGCGTGGTGCGCCACCTGGAGTCGGTCGCGACGTACCCCGAGTTGCGCTCGGCTTTCAACGCGGTGCAACCGGAGGTGAGCGCGTTCTATTCCCAAATTCCATTGCACGAAGGGTTGTGGGGGGCAATCAAGCAGTTCGCGGCTACCGGAGAGGCGGCTGCTCTGGTGGGGGAACGGCGGCGTTTTCTGGAGAAGACGATCGACACGTTCCGCCGGCATGGAGCCGACCTCGACGCGGCCGGCAAGAAACGACTCGAGGAGATTGACGTCGAGCAGACCCGGCTCACTACCAAATTCGGCGAGAACGTGCTCGATTCCACGAATGCCTTTGAACTGCTCATCGCCGACGAACGGGACCTGGCGGGCTTGCCACCCACCGCCGTGGCTTCGGCCCGCGAGAGCGCTGCGCGCAAAAACCAGCAGGGCTGGAGGTTCACCCTGCAAGCTCCGGATTATTTCGCAGTGATGACCTACCTGGACAACGCCGCCATCCGGCGAAAGGTCTACGAAGCCTATAGCGTGCGCGCCACCGAAGAGCCGCGCGATAATCGGCCGCTGATCGCCCGAATTCTGGAACTCCGCAAGGAAAAGGCCCGGTTGCTGGGGTTTCGCGACTTCGCCGATTTCGTGCTCGAGGACCGTATGGCGCACACCGGGGCACGGGCGCTGAGCTTTCTGGAAGACCTGAAAGCGAAGACCGAACGGAGATTCCGCGAAGAGAACCAGGAACTGCTCGAGTTCCGCCGTTCGCTCGAGGGAGCGGACGCTCCCGAACTCTCGCCGTGGGACGTCGGGTATTACGCGGAAAAGCAGCGCGCGGCGCTTTATGCGTTCGACGAAGAGGCGCTCCGGCCCTACTTCCCGCTAGAGCGCGTCACGGCCGGTTTGTTTGAGCTGGTCAGCCGTCTCTACGGGATCCGAGTCACCGAGCAGCCGGGCGTCCCGGGGTGGGATCCGCAGGTGCGCTATTACGATGTGCACGATGCCGACGGCTCTTTCCTGGGCGGCTTTTACGCCGACTGGTATCCGCGCGAAAACAAGCGCGGAGGCGCTTGGATGGATGCCCTGATTACCGGTGGCCCGGAACCCAGCGGTTTTCGGCCGCACCTGGGGCTGATCTGCGGCAACCTGACTCCTCCCGTCGGAGGGAAACCGGCGCTGCTGACGCACCGGGAGGTGGAGACGATTTTCCACGAGTTCGGCCACTTGCTGCATCATCTGCTCAGCCGCGTGGAGATCCGCACGCTGGCCGGGACGAATGTCGCGTGGGACTTCGTGGAACTGCCCTCGCAAATCATGGAGAACTGGTGCTGGGAGCGGGAAGCGCTGGACCTGTTCGCGCGCCACTTCGAGACGGGGGAACCAATCCCCGAGGGGCTTTTCCAGAAGATGAACCGCGCCCGCACCTTCCGCGCCGCCAACGCCCAGATGCGGCAGCTCGGCTTCGGTTTCATCGATTTACTGCTGCACACCAGTTATCAGGCGGAGCGCGACGGCGATCCGGTCGAGTTCACGCGGCGTCTGCTCCAGGAATTCAGCCCGGCGCCGCTGCCGCCGCGACACGCAATGATCGCCGCCTTCACTCATCTGTTCGGCAGTCCCGTCGGGTACGGCGCGGGCTACTACTCGTACAAGTGGGCGGAGGTGCTGGACGCCGATGCGTTCACGCGCTTTCGGGACAACGGAATTTTCAGCCGCGAGGTCGGCGCCGAGTTCCGTTCGACGATTCTTTCCAGAGGCGACAGCGAGGACCCGGCGGAGTTGTACCGGCGTTTTATGGGGCGGGAGCCGGATCCATCGGCGTTGCTGGAACGCTCGGGGCTGGCGTAAAGAGAGACGCGGATTTGCTCTCGACTTGAACCGCGCCATCACGGGCGCGGCCAAAAGCCGGCGCGTTTCTTCAGTCGCGGGCCTCTAGGCTTCCGCTTCGCGCGGACGTAACCGCAGCGATTCGAGCAAGCCCTTCGACTTCCGCTGGATCAGTTCGGCGAGGTTCAACAAGACAGCCAGCGCCAGCAGCGCCGGCCAGAGTTCCATCGTCGAGGAAATGCTTCGCCCGCCGGCATCGAAGATCTCGCGAGGGGCTGGGCGGAAGCGCCCGCCAGTGGCAGACGCAACCTGCCGCAGCAGCGGCTCGTTGTTGCCGTATTCCAGCATCTCGTCCTCCTGCCGGTAGAAGCCGACCTCCGGAAAGGCCGGCGAATCGGCCAGCGGCCGTATGCGGAACAACCCCTGGTTCTGCGCGATATTCAGCTTGGCGCGGTAATGGCCAGCCGCCACCTTGCTCGTGCGTAGCGGAGCTTGAAAGCCATTCGGGCCGATAGCGAAGATGTCGGGAACCGAACCCGGGTCGGGCACGTTGGCCGAGAGATGATAGTCCACGACGAGTTCGCCGCTGGCGCGATCGAAATCGGCGGTAGCTTCGCTCGCAGGCGCATGCGGCAACAGGTCGCGCAAAATGTTGGTCCACAGCCGGTCGAATCCGGGCCAGGTGACCCAATTCACGGCCCACCGGTTCTTGGCATCGGAGGTAAACACTGCGGCGCGTCCCAAGCCGTACTGCCACCGGACCAGCAAGGGATCTTTGCCGTCGGCGCTAAGAATCGTATCGGCGGTCGGGCGAGCCTGGAAGCGCACGTAGCCGCGGAGCGGCGGAGCGCTGTCGATGCCAACACCGTCCAGAATCTCGGCCTGCTTCGCCACCCGCGGCCGAAGCGCCTTTTCAACCGCCGTCTGGCCGGTGTGCTCTTCCACATCGCGCAGCAGAATCTGCTCCAGCCCGGCCGGATCGTTCAGAAAATAGGATTTGCCCTGAGCGGCGGCGGCCACTCGCTCGAGATACGCGCGGTTCACATCGAGTCCCAATCCTACGGTCGAGATGGTGACGCGGTTCTTGTCGGCCTCGCGCGCCAGGGCCATGCTGTCGCCCTCTTCGGAGATGCCGTCCGTCAGCAGCACGATGTGCTTGTAGATTCCGTTCTCCGGTAGAATCCGGCGGTACGCCTCGTTAAGAGCGGGCGCAATCTGGGTGCCGCCATCGGGCTGGATCCCGGAAATCAGCTTTTTGATGGTCGCCCGGTCATCGGCTTTGCGGATGGGCACGGCCCATTCGTAGGTATTGTCGAAGATGAGCACACCGACCGAATCGATGGGCCGCAGATTCTCGACGACGCCGATGGCCGCCAGCCGCGCGAGGTCAATCTTCTTGCCCTCCATCGACGACGATTTGTCGATGATCAGCACCACCGAGGTGCCATCGGGCGAACGCGGCGGAGCGAGCTTTGCCGGAAGCGCGCGCTCCAGCGGGTCCTCAACGCCGTTCTTCTCGACGTAGACGTTCTGCTCGCCGCCGATCCAGACCAGCCCGCCACCCTTCTTTACAAACTCTTCCAGCGCGGCCTTGCGCGGGTCCGGAATGGCTTGCATGTTCCAGTTGTTGATGATGACCAGCTGAAAGTCGTCGAGTTTGGCGGGAACCCCGGCAGACGATGCCTGCACATCGAACTGGTTCGCTTCGAGGGTCCGGCGCAAGTGCTCCTCGCTGGCGGGCGGATCCGCTGAGACCAGCAGCGCGCGCGGGCGCCGCAGGGTGACGGCCTGCTCGAAACGTGCTTCTCCCAGAGCCGCCGCCTCGACCTTGCCGGCGAGTTCGATTGCGCCGGTGGAATTCACGTTCGCGTGAAGACGCACGTGGTTGGAGCCGCTGACGAGGTCCACTGGGTTGACGCCGAGCGATTTGCCTTCGGCCGTCATTTCCACTGTGGCTTGAGCGGTACGCGGGGACTCAATCGTTACATCGATAGGAAAGCGCTCGCCGCTGAACACCTGTCCAGGCATTGCGACCGATTCCAGCCGAAGTTCCGGCTTCGGGCGGCCGGCCACAGGAATGGTATCGACGGGGATGCCCAGTTGCTGCGCCTGCCAGATCGCGCGCGCGACGCTGCCCTGGTTTTCGTTGCCATCGGAGACCAGGAGAAGCCGCGGAACCATGCCCGCCGGCAGCGCGGCGGCGGCCTCCCGAATCGCCGATTCGAGGTTCGTCCCGTGGCCTGCCGCGCCGGCCGTGTACCGCAATTGCCAGCCGCCGCGGCCATGCTCCGGAACGGACGCCACGCGGGTCGCGCGGGCAAAGGGAATCACGCGCACCCAGTTTCGCCCCCGCGCACGCTCTACGTCGCCCGCAATCTGCGATTCGGAAGCGAGGTCATCCGGCGAGACGCTGGCCGAAGTGTCGGCCAGCACCGCTACCGCGACCTTCCTTTGATAGATCGTGATCCGCGGCTCGGCAAGCGCCGCCAGGATCGCCGCAAATGCGCCTGCTTTGAGGCAGAGGGCCAGCCGCCGGGGAGAGGAGCGCCACTCCCAAACGGCCCACGCGACCGGCGCCAAAAGCAGGATCAAAAACCACGGATGCTGAAACGTCATCGTCCCACCGCCGCTACGTCTTTCGAATGGCGTCGCCGCATCAACAGAGGGCCCGAACGGAAGCTCCGCCGCAAACGTCCGAACAGCAGCCACTCCGTAAGTAGTCCGAGGCCGCCCGCCAGGGCCAGCCACGGCCAGACATCGCCCGAGGCCTCCGCCAGCGGCTGCATACGCGGAATGCCGCGGCGCACATCGGCCGGCGGCTCCCATTTGGTGTCGCCCAACTCGGGCAGCGTGAGCGAATAGAGATATTCGCGATCGCCAGCCACCACGCGGACACCGCCAGGATTGCCGGAAAAGAAGTGGAGCACCCGGTCGCGCAGAGTGAATGGCAGCGGCGAGCCGTCTTCGGCAACCACCTTCACGTCAGCAGCCGGCGTGTCCTGGTCCATCAATAACTTCACAGCGCCCACGCTGCCGCCGCTCAACTCCGAGCGCCGGAAGATTTCAGGGGCGAACCACCGCAGCAGATTGGCGAATAGCAACGGGGTGGCCAGTTCGTAGCGCATTCCGGCGAGCGCGGGATGGAATCCGATGACCACCAGCTTGGGCCTTTCCGGGCGGGCGACAATCACAGGGCCGGCCTCCACTTCGCCCACGCGCACGTCGCCCGGCGCAGGTTCGAAGACCGAGGCCTTCTCCAGATGCAAATCTTTGGTTCGCAATCCCGCGGCAATCGGGTGACTCGTGTCCCAGCGAGAAAATGCGGCCTGTTCTACCGTGGAGCGAATCGGGATAGGGGTTCCCTGCGACGGCGGGTCGATCCAGACTGAATCGGCCTGAGGCCGCTGCGGCGGTATGAAGCGGTCCAGAACGACCAATCCCTGCTGGTCCGCGCGGTAGTCGGAGGTTTTCCGGTAAACGGCGGCTACACGCGGCAGGGAACCGAGCACCGGCTTGAGCAGATCGGGCTCGTTGGAATACACAGTAACGGGCAGCGTCGGCTCGGCGGGGAGTTCCAGCGAAGCGCGATCGTCGTCCGGGAAAGCGTCGTGTGGAGCGAGGTTGACCGCGAGCACGCCGGCCGAGCGTGTGCGAAAAGTAAAACTCTGCTCGCTATCCGCGCCCGGCTGCAGAATCAGATTGCGTGAGGCGACGGCGAACCGGCCGCTCCGGCCCGGCGGCCCAAAATCGAGCGAGAGCGTTACGGGATGAGGCCGGGTCCCATAATTGCGCGCCGAAACGTAGATCTCCCAGACATCGCTGTTATCGGCGGGACGCCTCATGCCAACTTTGCGGAGGCCGTAGTTCTCCACTGCATCGTTCACCGCAATGACGCGGAGGTTCCGGGGAGGAGCCGTGGCCGTACCAGCATCGCGATCGGCCGTGCGCCCCGTGCCGATGAAGGCGATCTCGCCGGCTCGGCGTCCGCTCTGCGACTGAATCCGGCGGGCGAAGGCGAGGGCTTGGTCTATATTGAGCGCGGCGGAACCCGGGCGGGAGGCCGCGATCGCTGCTTCCGTCTTCCGCCGATCCGTCTCGAACGCGGTCGCCGGCGTGGAGAGTGCATCGGCGCGCACCAGCATGATGCGGTCCCGCGCCGGGAGAGCGCGCACATACTGCCGAGCGCGCTGGCGGGCGACATCCATGAGGGTCGTGTTTCCCAACCGTGCCGCCATCCAGGCCGAGGTTTCCAGCAGGACGACGTGGTCGCGGCCCGCGGATTCCGGACTTCCAAACCGCAACTGCGCCACCGCGAGCACCAGCAGAGCCATGCTGACCAATTGCAGCACGAGGGACCACGGTTGCTGAATGTGACGGCGCCGCGCCACTACTGTCGGCTGTTCGGCAGAGACCCAGAAGCGCAGCGTGGAGACGAGTTGCCGGCGCCGCGACCGGTCCAGCAGATAAAGGGCAAACGAAACGGCCGCAATCGTCCCGAAAACCGCCACGAACTGCGCCAAGGAAAGATTCAGCAGGTACATCCGGCAGGCCTCCTGGTCAGGCGATTCCGCGCGCGCGGATCAGATCCCCGAAGATCACGCTTTCGAGCGACTGCGATGTGGCAAGGCCGGAGTAGCGTCCGCCGCTGCGCAGAGCGAGCCGCTCGAGCTCCCTCGAATACTCGTCGAATGCGCGAGTATACCGCGTGCGGGCGGCCTCGTCGACGTCGAGTTTCAGCGCCGCGCCGGTTTCCGCGTCGCGCAGATCCAGTTCACCGAGCCAGGGCGGGGTGCGATCTTCATCGGCCCAGATCTGCAACAGCATCAGTTCATGTCCGAAGTCGGCGAGAAACTGCAGCGCCTTCTCGCATCCGCGGTCGTCCAGGAAATCGGAAAGGATAATGACCAGGCCCCGCTGGGAATAGCTGCCGATGAACTCGCGGACAACTGCAAGATAGTCGGTGCGCCCGCCGGGCTCCATGCCGGAAATGCCGTCCATCACAGCCGAGACGCGATGCCGGCCGCCGGTTGAATGGACACGCTGTAACAGGCGATTCGAGAACCCGTGAATCTCGATGCTATCCAGGCGAACCAGTCCGACATAGCAGAGCGCGGCGGCAAGTTTTCGCGCGTATTCGACCTTCCCTCCCCCGTGGGCGGTCATCGATGCGCTCACGTCGATCAACATTCGCACGGGCACGCGCGGCTCCACCTGGAACATTTTGAGAAAGAGTTTCTCGAGCCGCAGATAGGCGCGCCAATTGACGGCCCGGAGATCATCACCATGGTGGAAATTGCGGTGATCGAGGAATTCCTGGCCCGCACCGGCAAACCGGGAGGCGTTATGACCGCCCACCAGTCCCGCGAAGGACTTGTGCCAGTGAATAGTGAGCCGCTCCAGTTTCTCGAGAAACTCGCGATCGAGCAGAGGCGCGGCAGGCATATAGAGAGCTACGCAGCCGCTTGGGCGGTCACGCCTTTGATGATGACCCCCAGGATCGTCTCGGGGGTCTGGCCATCCGCATGGGCGTCGAAGTTGAGAATAATGCGATGACGGAGCACCGCCGGAGCAACGTGCTGGACGTCTTCCGTCGCCAAATGGAATCGCCCGCGCATTAACGCACGGACGCGGCCGCATTCCACCAGCGCCTGGGCGCCTCTGGGTGAGCTGCCATACCGAATGTACTTGCGCGCCAGTTCGTGCGCCTCAGCCTGTTCTGGTTGCGTCGCCATGACCAGTTGGATCGCGTACTCCTGAACGTGGGGCGCCACCAGCACTTCCCGGCAGACGGAACGGACCTCCAAAATAGCCTCCCGGTCCATGATGGGGATGGGGGATTCCGATTGCGCCTGAATGGTCCGTTCCACGATTCGGTTCAGCTCGTCCCGAGACGGGTAGGTGACCAGAATCTTCATCAGGAACCGGTCTAGCTGCGCTTCGGGGAGCGGATACGTGCCTTCCATCTCGATCGGATTCTGGGTCGCCATCACCAGGAACGGGCTGTCGAGTTCATGCGTCGTGGTGCCGCTGGTAACGGTGCGCTCCTGCATCGCTTCGAGCAGGGCCGACTGCGTTTTTGGCGTGGCGCGGTTGATCTCGTCGGCCAGCACCAAATTGGCGAAGATGGGACCGGGCTGGAAGCGCAGCAGTTTCGCACCGCGGTCGTCACCTTCAATTACCATGCTTCCCACGATATCGGCGGGCATCAAGTCCGGAGTGAACTGTATGCGGGAATACTTGAGTTGCAGCGTGCGAGCGAGGGTTCGCAACAGCGTTGTCTTACCGAGGCCGGGAACACCCTCGAGTAGAACGTGACCGGCAGAGAGCAGACAGATCAAGACGCCTTCAACGACATCGTCCTGTCCCACGATGACTTTGGCGATTTCCCGGCGGACAGCGTTTAACCGGTCCACCGCAAGCTGAAGGGTTGCTTCCGATCCCACGATCTTCATTGTAGAGCACGCAGGAGACCCAAATTCCGCCGGTGCTTCGGCGGAGAGTACGCGGCTTCGCCAGCGCAGAGTGAAGAGGGAATCTATTTTGGGAAAGCACGGCGCGCAATCGACCCGCGGTAGTCATGCGGTGGTTATTGCGGAGGAGGTGCCCCGTGAAGTCAGGCTTCTACGTGAGCACCGGCGTGGTGGTCCATCTTGCCGGCTAAGAAACCGAGAATCGCCGCTCGTTCAGACAGAGCCTTGCGGGCCTGCTCGGGAGCGGCGGTCCGCGTCAAGTGGTACCACGCCCGCATCAATTCGTAGTCCAGCAATAGGATGCGGTCTTCGATCGACTGGGTGCTCAGGCCCACTGCGTGACTCAAAAGATAAGTGATGATACGGTACTCGCGATCCAACGTCCGATGCAGAGGGTCCAAATCCGATTCGATCCGCAGGCGCTCGGTAACTTCCGCGAAGTCGATGCGCTGATGAGGCGCCACACTGGCGTACTCTCTCTTCTGGCGCAGAAGGAAAAGACAACTGTACCGGAACCAGTAAACGAACAGTGCCAACGAAAAGGCCAATATTAGGAGACTAGCCAACATTACGTTCCCAAGTGGTAGTAATCTAAAGTACTATACTGTTCATGACGAGTCTAGCATCCAGGTATGCCTTATGCAACACCTATTTCGCAGGCTGTAGCACTCCAAGTAAACTCAATCGTACCGTCATCCTTGGGATGCGGCTGTACGCCCTCAAGTAAACCCACTTAACCCGAAATGTGCGCCCGCAGGCGTGGCTCAGGCGGTTCCGGCTGCCCTCGTACCAGTACAAGAGTTAACTTGCTTCCGGCTCTTTGGGGCTATCGACCAGGACCACGGTGATTTCCCCCGGACCGTGAACACCCCGCACTAAAATCTGCTCGATGTCGGCGGTGCGACTCGGACCCGTGATGAGGACCATCGCGCTGGTTACGGCCGCCGGATGCGGCAGGAGGGAAAAGAGTTCATCCAATCCAGCGAGCAGCCTGCTCGAGGGCAGAACCGCGATATGCGCCGGTGGCAGCAGGGAAATCATGCGCGCCTCGGCAGGCGAGGAGAGCAACACGAGAGAGCCGGTATCGGCCAACGCGTAGTCGGCGCTGGTGATTCCGACGTCCGCCGGAGCGCACGCGTGCCGCAATTCGCTGCGATCGGAGACGCC
>CAYMHP010000223.1:0-10702 GCA_964390225.1 uncultured Solibacteraceae bacterium | reverse complement strand
CGGACCCCTGCGGCGTTTGGTCGCGAAAAAGCCGATACACGACAGCCATAGCCGTTGCCGACAAAATCATTCCAATCAGAGGCGCCAATACAATAAATATCAGCGTCCACACCCATCCTTTCGGCTCGATTGGTGCAAAGCTTTGCGCCCATCCGTGAGTGGATTGGGCCCGCGCAATCGCCGATCCTGCCAGCCCGCCGATAATGGCGTGCGAGGAACTCGTGGGCAACCCCACCCACCATGTCGCGACGTCCCAGAGGATCGCTCCAAGGAGTGCGGCCAGCAGCACGTCGGGACTGATGAAATCTTTCTTAATCATCCCTTTGCCGATCGTGGTCGCTACGCCCGTGCCAAGGGAAAACGCCGCTACGAAATTAAAGAAGGCCGCCCAACATACCGCCTGAAGCGGCGTCAATACTTTGGTGGAGACGATGGTTGCCACCGAGTTCGCCGCGTCATGAAAGCCGTTCATGAAGTCGAAGGAAAAGGCAAAGAAGCAGACGACGATCACGATCAACAGGGTTTGGTCCATATCAAGCGTTCTTGATAGCAACGTTATGGAGTGTGTTGGCCAGGTCTTGCATGGAATCGCTGAGGCGCTCGAAAATATCGAGAATTTCTTTTTTTTTCAGGAGGGCGATGACATCCTTCTCGTCCTCAAACAACTGCGTTATCCCTTCCCGAACGGTTTGGTCGGTCTGTTCTTCCATGGCGAGAATGTCGCGGCAGAGATCATCGACGGAGTCCCCGAGGCTCAGCAACCCGAAGGCTTTCTCGATCAGTTTCGCGGACGCGGATACTTTTTCAGCCAGGTTCGAGACCACTGGCGGCACCGGCTGCAGGTGATAAGCCGCCAGGCGATAGGAGATTGCTTCGAGATCGTCCAGCAAATGGTCGAGTTGCTCGAAGAGGAGAGAGATATCTTCGGGATCGATCGGGGTAACGAAGCTACTACGAATCTTCAGTTGCAGCTCGTGCAGCGTCCGGGCACTATCACGCTCGACCGCTTTAATGCGTACCGCGACTCCGGCAAGAGACGAGTTACCGTTCTTGGTTGCATCGGCCAAGGCATTGGACGCGGTACTGAGCGCAGCGGTCTGGTTGTAAAAGAATTTCCAGAAACTTTCGTCTTTCGGAAGCAGGCCCACGAATACAAGCTACTGCTCTGCGCGTCCGCGATGGTTACATTCTTGTGATTCTCTGCGAATCCTCACAAACAGGAGGTGTTTTCACCGCCAATGCGCGAGCACGGTGTGCCGAAACCTACCGCGCTACCATGCTCCCCGTCTGCGCCAAAGCCGGACTCATAGGTGTGACAAAGCGGCATTGTATCGAACGCTCCGAATCTCGATGCTAAACGGGCCTCTTCTAAGTTCGCCGAGGTTACGATAGGTGGGACAATGCCGCGACCACCTCTGCCGTCTTCTCGAATGAGACCAGGTGCCCGGCCTGCGCGATGGTCACCAGATCCGAGTTCGGAATTGCCTTCTGAAAGGCATGGGCATAAGGAAGTGGGATCAGTTTGTCGCTGTCGCCCCAGAGAAGGAGCGTTTTGGCGCGAATACGGTAGAGGCGATCGGCCAAGCCGCGCTCCGGAATGGGGAAGAGAATCTTGCCCGCCGCGCCCAATTGCCGGGCGTTCTGCACCAGAAATGTCTGGAGAAATTTGGGGTCGCTCATGTCTAATCCAGCGGTGAGCGCCTTGGCGCCGGCCTCCACGTCATAGAAGAGGTATTGGGGCAGGTCGTACGGCATCATGGCAAAGATGTCGGGGATTGGATACTCTTCGAGCCACAGACCCGCGGGCGCGATCAGCGCGAGGCGCGAGACCTCGCGCGGGGCAACCGCCGCCATCTCGGCGGCGATCATCCCTCCCATGGAGTGGCCCACCAGCACGGGGTCCTGGATCCCGAGCGCCTCCACCACGTCCCAGGTATGCAGCGTGAAATCGAGCATGTCGCGCAAGGCGGGACACTCCTCGCTATCGCCATAGCCCGGCACCAGGGGGGCGTAAACGTGAAAGCGGGCCGAGAGCGCGTCAAGAAATCCGAGATCGGCCTCGGCTCCCCCGGCGCCGTGGAGGAATACCAATGGGGTGCCTTGGCCGCCTTCGTAATAGCGCACCGAAACGCGGTGAGTCGGGATTGTTTTCAGTTGCATGGCGCGTCCTCAGGCATTCGCCGGCACGGTCGGTTGTCGGAATTCCGCCGGGGTAGCGCGCTTGGGTAGCGGGTGACACCAGAAGCGGCCGTCGCCGGCATATTCGGGGAACATGTTTCGCAACTTGGGCATCACCTTCTCGGCGAATAGCCGGGTCGAGTACATGCATTTATCTTTCGGCATATCGCCGATTTGCATCAGGCAGAACACATTGCCAACGCGCAGGCCTTTGATCAAATCTTCCATGCGCTGGCGCACCGTCTCGGGGCTGCCCGCGATGACGTGGCCGTTGTCGACCAGGTCCTTCCACGGGTGTTCCTGAAACAGTGTATTGGGGGCGTATTGCGAGAGCACGCCCTTCTGAATCGTCTTGATCGTGCGATAGCCGGGCGCGTCGGCAAAGCCCGGATAAACGTGCAGACAGCGGTTGTAAAAGTAGTGCACGTGCGGCGCGTACAGGCGCTCGGCTTCGGCGTCGGTCTCGGCCACGCAGATGAATTGGGCGAAGCCGGCACGATAAGGCGACGTGTCCGGCGCATTGCGCTCGGCGACGCGGGTCCAGTAAGCGTCCATGAGCTGCTTGCCGCGGATGTATCCGCCGAAGCTCAGGTAAGAATAGGAATACGTGTTATCGATGCAGAAATCGAAGGTCTCGAGCGAACCGCCGCCTGGAATGTGGATGGGCGGATGCGGCTGCTGGATCGGACGCGGCCAGAGATTCACGTACCGCAGCTTGGTATAGCGGCCATTGAACGCGAACGGCTCGCGCTCCGCCCAGGCGCGCCTGATCAGCTCGTGCGCTTCGGCGTATTTTTCGCGCGTCAGCCCCGGGATGGTGCCATAGCAATAATTGGTATCCATCGAAGTGCCAACCGGAAACCCTGCCACCAGGCGTCCGCCGGAGATGCAGTCGAGCATGGCGAACTCCTCGGCCACGCGGAGCGGCGGATTGTAGAGCGCGATCGAGGCGCCCAGCACCACGAGCGCGGTATCGTCTGTCCGGCGCGCCAGCGCGGCAGCGATGATATTGGGAGAGGGCATCAGCCCGTAGCCGTTCTGATGGTGCTCGTTGACGCCGATGCCGTCGAAGCCCAGCGTGCCAGCGTACTCGAGCAGGTCCATGTAGTTGTTATAGACCTCGTGGCCTTTTACGGGATCGAACAGGTTCGGGTCGATATCGACCCACACGGAACGGTTCTTTTCGCGGAAATCGTCCGGCAGGTACGGCCAGGGCATCAGGTTGAACCAAGTGAATCGCATCAATCCCCCAAGTAGCGTCCGAGCGCCAATAGGCTAGTATAGTGCGGCTCACGTGAAGGGGGTTGTGCGACTGATTGCGGCGACCGCCTTACGGGCGGGCTGAATGGAGCTGTAGGCTGACGGCTGATTTCGCCGCGCCCGTACGGCGGGGGTAAAGTCGGCTACACGCCCGAAAGGAAACCGCCGGGCTTAATAATGCCCAGAGAGACGCCGGTCATGATCAGACCCACGCATACGATGACCGCGGCCGAAGCGACCGGGATCAGGCGGAACGCGGCGTGGTGCGATGTCTGGTTGTCGGGAAGCAAGTGCTTGGCGTATAGCACCACCAAGCCGATCGCCATCAGGACGACGGCGAGCCCCAGGCTGAATCCGACGAGCAGCATCAATCCCAGCCCGACGCGGCCCAGCGCGATAGCGCTGAGCAGGATCACCAGCGCGGACGGACAGGGCACCAGGCCTCCGCTCGCCCCGAGCGCGATCAGGCTGCCTAGAGTGATCTCGCCCTCCGGTACGTGACTGTGAACATGGCCGTCTCCGTGGTCGTGAACCAGGCCGCCGTGCTGATGTTTCTCATGCTCGTGATCGTCGGGATGAACATGAACGTGATCGTGGCTGTGGTGGTGGTGTGCATGGGCGTGCGCGTGTGCATGGGCGTGCGCATGCGCATGTTCGTGCTCATGGTCGTCAGCATGCCCGTGTTGATGGTGCTGCTGCGCGTGGCGGATGGCGCGAATGCGCTTATAGAGCAAGGTTGCGCCGATCCACACGATCGAGATACCTGAGATCGCTCCGAGGACGGGAACAATCCTGTCGGGCAGCACGTAGCGCGAGAGAAACAGCGTCGCGAAGCCGAGCAGAAACACGCTGATTGTGTGGGTGAATGTAACCATTCCTCCGAGGAACAGAGCGTGTTTGGGCGTGCCGCGTGTGCCCACCAGGTAAGCCGCAACAATCGTCTTGCCGTGGCCGGGCGAGAGCGCGTGCACGGCGCCAAGGCCGAAGGCCACTGCCATGCCGACCAGTATCATGCCCCAACCGATTTGGCCCTGGTGCAGCAGCCGCGAAAGGAAGTCGCCCTGCGCTGCCGTTCCGGGATTGGTTTGGGCGCCCGCGATCGGCGCTAATAGAAATACCGCCAGGGGAAGGTACCGTTTCATTACAATGGTCCTTACGAATTGTACTGCGCTTTCCACTTATGAAGAGAGTCGTCACGGCGCAAGATGTGCCTGCAAGCGGCGAGTTCCGCATAGCCCGGGGCAGCATCGTGACGCCGTCGGCGCGCGAAGTGGCCGGAGCGCGGGGCGTGCGCATCGTAGAAGTGGCAGAGGATCAGCTTCCGGCGGCCAGTCCCGATAAGACCATCGCGCTCGGGGCGGATCATGGCGGCTATCGGTTGAAGGAGACGCTGAAGCCGGTGCTGGCGGGCCTGGGCCTGGAGGTGCGGGACGTCGGGGTTCATGCCGAGACGCCGGCCGACTACCCGGACCTGGCGCTGCAAGTTGCGGAACTGGTCGCCGGGGGAACGGCCCGGCGGGGCATCCTCATCGACGGCGCGGGTATCGGATCTTCCATCGCCGCCAACAAAGTGCCGGGTATTCGCGCGGCCCTGTGCTATGATAAAGCATCCGCCCGAAATAGCCGCGAACACAATGATTCTAATGTGCTTACGCTCGGTGCGCGGCTCCTGACCGCGACCCAGGCGGAAGACGTTTTGCGCACCTGGATCGACACTCCTTTTGCCGGCGGGCGTCACCAGGCGCGGGTGCAGAAGATCGCCGATATCGAGCAGCGTTATCTGAAGAAGGGACCCTCTTGACGCCAGCGGAACTCGACAACCTGGTCGCGCAAATCGGTGAAGAGATCCTGGCGCGCCTGGGTGGACAGCTACCGGCTCCGAAGCAAGCCGTAGGGCTGAACGTACCCGCGCGGGAAACCCAAGCGATGATCGCCTCGGGCGACGATCGGGTTTCCGCCAGCGAGCGGCGGGGGAAGGTCGATGCTGCGATTGCCTCGTTGATCGATCACACGATTTTGAAGCCGGAAGCGACCCGGGGGGACATCCTGAAGGTGTGCCGGGAAGCGCGCCAGTACAATTTCGCCAGCGTCTGCGTAAACCCGTACTGGGTGCCGGTGGTCGCCGCGGAACTGAGCGGTTCGCCGGTAAGGGTGTGCAGCGTGGTCGGTTTTCCGCTGGGAGTCACCAGCAGTGAGGCGAAAGTCGCGGAAACGGCGGCCGTCTTGCGAGCGGGGGCCCAGGAGATCGACATGGTGATCAACGTGGGCGCGTTGCGCTCAGGCGATCACGATGCAGTGAAGCTCGATATCCAGCAGGTCGTCAACATAGCGCACGACGCCAGGGCCATCGTGAAGGTGATCCTCGAGACCGCCCTGCTGGACGATAACCAGAAGGTCGTTGCATGCACGCTGGCCAAACTGGCCGGAGCGGATTTTGTGAAGACCTCGACCGGTTTTGGACCGTCGGGCGCCACGGCGCATGATGTGGCGCTGATGCGCGGCGTAGTGGGTTCGGCGATGGGGGTCAAGGCCTCGGGCGGCATTCGCACGCTGGCGGACCTAAAAAGTATGGTCGCGGCGGGCGCCACCCGGATTGGCGCCAGCGCCAGTGTCAAGATCGTTGAGGCGACCGCTGCCTGAACACCCAGGGCCGTGGTGAGAATCCGATGCAACCCAGCCGCAAAGACGCTGTCCGTTTCCGCGAGCGATCGGAGCTGCTCGATTTCCTGCTCGAAGTGTCCGCCGCGACCGCGCTGACGCTCGATCTGGATCCACTGCTGGCCAACGTCGCCGAAATCATCCACCGAGTGCTGCCCTACGACCTGTTTGCGATCCTGCTCTACAGTGAGAAGAGCCAGGATCTGCGGATCCGCTATGCGGTGGGACACCGCGAGGAAGTCGTATCGAATCTTTCGCTGACGTTGGGGGAGGGCATTACAGGCACCGCGGCAGCGCGCCGCGAGCCGATCCTGGTCGGCGACGTGCGGAACGACCCTCGCTATCTCAACAGCGTCGACGCCGTGCGCACCGAGTTGGCGGTTCCCATGACCGCGCGGGGCAAACTGGTGGGCGTGATCGACCTGCAATCGACGGTGGTGGATGCCTACAGCGAATACGACCGCGCCCTGTTGCGGCTGATCGCCGCGCGCGTCAGTATCGCCATCGATAATGCCCGCCTGTACCGGCGCGTCGATCGCCAGAATCGCACGCTGAAGGCGCTGGCCCATATCTCCCGCGAGTTTTCTTCCATCCTCGATTTGAACGACTTGCTGAGCAAGATCGCTTCTACGATGCGCTCGCTGATCAATTACGACGCGTTCAGCATCCTGCTGGTAGACGACGAGGCCAAAGCGCTGCGCCACCGCTTCAGCATCCGCTACGACGAGCGCGTCAAAATCGACAATATTCCGCTCGGCAAAGGGCTGACCGGCGCGGCGGCCGAGTCGCGCGAGGTCGTGCGCGTGCACGACACGGCGAAAGATCCACGCTACATTGCTTCGCATCCGGGCATTCGCTCGGAAGTGGCCGTCCCGCTGGTGGTTCATGATCGCGTGGTTGGAGTGATGGACCTGGAAAGCGAGCGCATCGGCTATTTCACCGACGATCATGTCCGCACGCTCGCGCTGCTTGCGCCGCAGATCGCCAGCAGCGTCGAGAACGCGCGGCTTTACGAAGAACTTGCTATTCGCGAACGGCGCATGGAGGAGGACCTTAAAGCTGCGCGGGAGTTGCAGCGGGTCCTGCTGCCGGACGCGACGCCGGCCATCGGCGGCCTCGAGACGGCAGTCCGGCTGCGCCCTGCGCGACAGATTAGCGGGGACATCTACGATATTTTCGAGCACACCGACGGGCAGACGGTCATCGCCATGGGCGATGTCAGCGGAAAGGGGGCGGCCGCGGCGCTCTACGGCGGACTGATGAGCGGCCTGCTGCGCACGCTTGCCCCGCGGCGGCGCCGCCCGGCGGAATTGCTCAAAGCGCTGAACGACGCTCTAATCGAGCGAAAGGTGGAGGCGCGTTACGTCACGCTATGCGTGCTTCTCTGGGACCCGGCAACGCGGCAGATCGTAATGGCCAACGCCGGAGCTTTGCCGCCGATGATCTGCCGCAATAGCGAGATTTTGAAGCTGCGGGTGGAAGGCGTCCCGCTCGGCCTGCTCGATTCGCGGGAATACGAGGAGGTGCCGTTTCAGGCTGAGCGGGGCGATCTTCTGGTGCTCTACTCCGATGGAATTACCGACCACTTGAACCCCGCCGGCAGCGAATACGGACGAGGGCGGCTCGCCCACGTCGTGCGGACCAACTGGGCGCGCCGCGCCACCGACGTGGTCGCGGAAATCTTCAAGGATGTCGACAGTTTTGCGAAGGCCGCGTTCGATGACCAGACCGTCATGGCCATCAAGGTCGAGTAATCTCATGTTCGCGTATAACCAGTCGGACCTCTACTGCGACGGCGTTCCGCTCGCCGATCTGGCGTCGCGGGTGGGCACGCCCGCATATGTCTACTCCAGGGGAGGCATTCTCGAAAATTACCGCGCTTACGACGAGGCCTTCGGCGATCTGCCGCACGCCGTGTGCTATGCCGTGAAGGCGAACTCGTCGCTGGCCGTTCTCCAATTGCTGGCGCAAGCCGGTGCAGGTTTCGACATCGTTTCCGGGGGTGAGTTGTTTCGCGTGCTGCAGGCCGGCGGCAACCCGGCGAAGACGGTCTTTTCCGGGGTAGGCAAGACACCGGACGAGGTCGACTACGCCCTGGAACATGGAATCCATAGTTTTAACTGCGAATCCGAATCGGAGCTGTTGCTGATCGATGCCATGGCGGCCCGGCGAGGGGTGAAGGCCGGATTCGCCATCCGCGTCAACCCCGACGTGGACGCTTCAACGCACCCGTACATTTCGACAGGGTTGAGCGAGCACAAATTCGGGATTGCCATTGCCGAGGCGCCGGCCATCTACGAACATGCCGTGCAGTTGAAAAATCTGTCGCCCGACGGGGTCAGTTGCCACATCGGATCGCAAATTCTCGACCCGAGCCCGATTGTGGAGGCTTTGGACAAGGTGCTGGCGCTTGCCGCGGAATTGCGAAAAGCCGGTTTGCCCATTCAGCACCTCGATCTCGGTGGAGGACTGGGCATCGCCTATCATGCTGGCGAAAAGGCGCCCGGCATTCGCGAATTCATCGGCAGTATTCACGATAAGCTGCGTGCCAGCGGGTTGTGCGTCATGATCGAACCCGGGCGCTCGATTGTGGGCGCGGCGGGCGTGCTGCTCACCCGCGTGCTCTACCGCAAGCGGAGCGGCGACAAGGAATTCGTGGTGGTGGACGCCGCCATGAACGATCTCATCCGGCCGTCGCTCTATCGCGCGCACCACGAGATCGTCCCCGTCCGGAAGAATACCCGGCCGCCGATCACCGCCGATGTGGTCGGCCCGGTCTGCGAGTCCGGCGACTTCCTGGCCCGCGACCGCCGCATGGCCAACGTGATGCCCGGCGACTTTCTCGCCGTCTGTACGGCCGGCGCATACGGGTTCGTGCTTTCGTCCAACTACAATTCGCGCCCGCGCGCGCCCGAAGTGCTGGTGGAAGGCGAAAGCTACCGCGTGATTCGCAAGCGGGAAGCCTACGAAGATTTGATTCGCGGCGAAACGGCGTAGTTGGCTTTCAGCCGGCAAAGGCTGCCCCCCGGCCTTTACAGCCGGGGCTGAAGCGGCTTCTTTCAGCCGCGGCCCGTCACGGCTGAAACGCGCGCCCTATTTACTCCAGCGTGACCTTCAAATAAATCACCCGGTTGCCGACTTCAACGGACTGGCTGGCCTCTTTCCCATCTTTTGCCACGGTGACAGTGTACGTTCCGGTGGGAAGCGGAATCTGGGCGGGCGTTACTTGCGACAGCTTGCGCCCGTTCACCGAAATGGATGCGCCCGGCGGTTCGCTGGTCAGCATCAGAGTCCCTCCGGGGGCGCGCAGGATGACCTGGGGCATCTCCACCGGGCTGGTGCCGACGTCTATTTGCCGGCGCTCGATCTCGTAGCCGGCCAGGTTCAGCGCAATGCTGTGGCGGCCGGGCGCCGCATCGATCGAACACGGGGTCGTGCACGCGGTGTCGCTGCGGCCGTCCATGGTTGCGGTAGCGCCTCCGGGGCTGCTCGTCACGAGCACTGGGACGGCGGCGGGTGCAGCGCCCCGCAGAGGCGCTTTGGCGATCTGTTGCGTGCGCTCCGGCTCATCCACGTCCTTCGGAGGAGCATTTGACGCGGGTTCTGACCCGGCGATCGGGGGCATCGGGCTGGGTTTCGCTTCCGGGTTCGCCGCGGGAGCGGAGGGCGCAGGTGCCGGTGCGGGTGCCACAGGTGCGGGAGGCACGGCCGCCTGGGGCTGCTTGGGCGCGCTTGTGTTCTGAGAGGAGAGCCACGGCGCGGCCTGCCAACCGATGAGAGCGAGCAGGCCCGCCGCCACGCACAATGCCAGCAGGAAGGGCAGGAAACCGGATTTGCGCGCCGCTGGCGCTTCCTCCGCAATTTCGTCCATTCGGGCCGACGCACGCCGCGGCGGAGGCAGATCCAACGCGGGCTTAGGCGCTTCCGCCATGGTCGGCTCGGTTAAGATGCCGCCGCGCGGCATGGTCTTCCATCCGCGTGTGGCCACGCAGGCTTTCTCGAGCGCGTCGGTGAACTCCTGGCACGTTCGAAAGCGCGCATCGGGTTTCTTCGCCAGCGCCTTGCGCAGCACGCCCTCGATCCCGCCTGCGATGGTCGAGTTCAGCCGATGCGGCGCCATCGGCTCCTCCGCGACAATCTTGTAGACCACGGTCGTGAGATGCTCGCCGGTGTACGGCTTTTCGCCCGTCAGGATCTCGTACGCGATCACTGCGAGCGAAAACTGGTCGGATCGTCCGTCTACCGCCAGCCCCTGCACTTGCTCCGGCGACATGTAGTGCGGGGTTCCCACGATGGTGCCGGTCATGGTGAACTGTTCCGCCGTATTGATTTTGGCGATTCCGAAGTCGGTAATCTTGGCGGTCCCATCGGCGGTGAGCATGATGTTCGCCGGCTTGATATCGCGGTGGACGATGCCCTTCTGATGCGCGTAGTCGAGCGCCGCGGCCGTCTGGCTGAAGATGCTGAGCATCTGATCGGGAGCGAGCGGCTGTTCGCACAGCAGGTGATCGAGCGTCGGGCCGTCCACGTACTCCATCGCGATGTAGGCGACATCGCCGTGCTGCTCGACGTCGTAGATGGTCACAATCCCGGGGTGGGAAAGCAT
>CAYMHP010000222.1:0-10884 GCA_964390225.1 uncultured Solibacteraceae bacterium | reverse complement strand
ATCGCAGCTTGGCCCTTCGCCTGGCTTGGTCGAGCACCTCTGAAGGGGGCTCGGGAATGCAGGTGAGGAAAAGCCGGGTCAAACTGTCCACCAACGCGAACAGTGCCTGCTGCGCTGTGTGTAATTTGCGAATCTCTTTAGAAAGACGCTCGACACTGGCTGCAACAAAGGCCTCGTGATCGACCTCGTCGGCCTTTCTGTGTACGACGTCGTCCCTCAACAGATCTTGGACATAGGCACTGGCCGACCGGAACCCACGTGTCTGGGCCGTCTGCTTCAGGGTCGCCAATTGCTCGTCAGTTAGCCTTACTTCGAATCGCCGCCTCTTCGCCACGGAACACCCCCAACTACGTCCGGCGCTCAGCCGTACATCAACCTAGCTTGCACCGTACAGCTATACTACTGCTATGGGGCACCTTGGACAAGAGAAAACGAGCACAGACCGGCATTCCCTTTATGTTCCACTATCGGGATCCGTGACCTTTCCAGCCACGCCTCGTCATTGTTTGGCTGCTCTGGCTAGAAATTGTTTTGGAATTCGTTGGAGTACTTTGGAATCGATTAAACTTTATGGCAGCTAGGTTGTATTTTGTTGGAATGTTCTGGAAGAGATTGGAACCGTTGAAATGACCGACAGCTCAAAGCCCGTTGTTCGGCTAGGACCCGGTTCGGACGCGAAAAAAGCGCGGAAAACCGCCGTGCCCGCGCCCAAGGAGCAGACTATCAAGCTTGCCATCCGCCTCAACGAGGGGGTCAACGAAGCGCTCCGGACGCTGATCCGCTATCGAGGCGACCTTTCCACGATGGCTTTGGAAGCTCTGGCATCGGTCGATCTCACGCGGGCTCTTTTGGTGAGTGCCGAAGAACGGATGGTGCGGGACAGTACTATTACCATGCCGCGACTTTTACACAAGCGCCTCAAGAAGATTGCAGATGATCGCGACAGCTCGATGAATATTCTGGTCAACACGGCCTTAGCGCACTGGCTGGCAAAGAAAGGTGCGTTTGTTTTGCATTAGTCGGCTGCTCAAGGGCGACGAGTTCCACTATGTCGCCGGGATGCCCACGCCGCTGTTAACCGAAGGGTTGTTGGTTCGAGTCCTACCTGAGGAGCCAAAAACCTTCGTGCGAATTCTCAGTGCGGCTGGTTGACGGCCGGCAAAGCGCATTTTGTGGAATTGGCGGAGTTTCGCGGTTCCAGGGCTCTCCGCCGTGTGGTGACGAACTGGCAGCACATTGCTTCGGCGCGCCATTTCCGCGCAAAACAGTCAGAGACTCTCCGTGCTCTCCCAGAGAGGCGCCTTTTGGTTAACTGGGAGGGGCCTGGTGTTTTGCCCCAGTGTTTTGCCCGATAACACGACGCGCCGCTCGCTCTTCCGGAAGATATGTCCATCGCCGCTCGACGCCGACGAGGAGAAAGCCATCAAGTGGAAGCGCGAGATGGTGGCTTACGCGACCCAGAGCGCGTGATGTGCTGAGGGGTGCTGAGGCCTCACACGGTAACCAGCAGAAATCCGCGACGAGATCACGCCGTCCGTGATACAGCATCCGCCGCACGGGATTGCAAATATCCCGCGAAAAATACGCCCTTCAACTCGACTTGCGATGTGCGTGGCGCCTGTCCTGTAGCCCGACCGCTGCCATAATCGCCAAGCCGATTCCAAGTAAGAGAATTGAGGCCGGTTCGGGAACAGCGTTCGGAATCGTTGCGTTTGCAGTTACATGCGGAGTGGTCGGGTTGAATCCTGAAACCGCAATGGTGAATGTAGCGCCATTCGCAAAGGCGGGCGTCTGCTGCTGTTGCCGATTGGCGGCTGGTGTTTGGGAACTCAAAATGGAAGCAAACAAGGAAACACTGGAACGATTCTGCGGTCATCCATTCCCCCAGTTTAGCTGTCTTGAGGTCGCCTCGCATGGGACAGTTATACGCGAAATCAAGCCTGAGCTTGGCCTTTGTTGTCCAGTGAAGCGGCTTCAAGCGCTGCCTGCCCCGAATCCGTTTCGTAGAACTTGTCCAACATTATGCTGGCCAATATTTCGACGTTAGGCTCCAGGAACATGGATCGATGGTCGCCTGGAACTTCATATACCTGGAAATCGCCGGTAACCAGGTCTCGCCAGCCGCAGCTTAAGTCCCAACTGTCGCCAGGTGGCCTTTCCGCGGCTTTGAAAAACAGCACCCTGCCGCCGTACGGAAGCGGCCGATACGCGCGTACTGCAAGAGCGACGATCTCTTCGGGCGTCTTCGCAGAACGGCTGTGCAGGCGCTCTCTAATCTTGTGCCGGATTTGTAATCTCGCCACGTCGATCTTTCGGCTGAGTTCCGCTGCTTTATCGGCAAAATAAGCCGGCACGCTTTTCAGCTTCACCCGGGACAGCTCCGCGAACTGAAATTTGATCTTCTTGGCTCGCGAATCGAACCAGGTTTCCTTTAGAGCGCTCGCTTGAAATCTTGGATTCTTGGTATCGAAAAGGGCGAGCAAAGCCACCTCGTGACCGCTCTCGATCAGTTGCCGTGCGACCTCATATGCGATGATTCCCGAAGCGCTCCAGCCGCCAAGGTAGTATGGACCCTCCTTTTGACGACTGAATACGGACTTGACCATATCTGCGGCGATCTGTTCAAGCTGACTCGCCGTCGCTAATTGCCCGAGCGGCAGCAGCGTCGGCATCAAACTCAAAAACGGACGATCGGTACCGAGCCGCAACGCTAAAGGCCTGAATAGGGGACCCGCACCGATACAAAAAAAGGGAGGCAGGGATCCGGCCGGCTGCACTGCTATCACCCCAGCCGTGGACTCTGCCGGACTTTCGAGAATCACGGCCAATTGCTGAACCGTCGGTGCCTCAAACAGAGTAGGTACGGATAGCTGTCTCTGAAACTGTTCCTCGATTCTCATCAGGAGTATCGTCATCAACAGGGAATCGCCGCCCAAATCGAGAAAATTGTCGGTTACGCTAACGGGGTTTACACCAAGAAGTTCCGTCCAGATAGCCGCCAGCTTGGATTCGCTGGCGTTTCGGGGCGCAATGAATTCCTGGCGGGAAACGGTTCTGTCCGGAACCGGCAAAGCGTGGCGGTCCACTTTGCCGCTCGCGCCCAATGGAAAAGCCTCAAGAAACACATAATGGGCCGGCACCATGTATTCGGGAAGTTTCCGCCTCAGGAAATCGCGCAGTTCGTTTGATGTGACGACCCGCCCTTGCCGCAGAATCACATAGCTCACCAACTGTTTCTTGCCCGGCCCATCCTCCCGCGCCACAGCTAGGCACTGGTGAACTGACGCATGCGCGGCTAGTGCGGCGTCGATTTCGCCGAGTTCTACGCGGTGGCCTCGGATTTTCACCTGATTGTCAACGCGTCCGAGGTATTCGAGAGTTCCGTCCTCCCGGCAGCGGGCCATGTCGCCAGTCTTGTACATGCGAGCTCCCGGTTCGTCCGAGAACGGATCCGTCAGGAAGGCCTCCAGCGTCATTTCCGGCCGGTTCAAATAGCCGCGTGCCACACCGGATCCTCCGATGTACAACTCGCCGGTAATGCCTGCCGGCACAGGCTCCAGTCGCGGATCCAGAACATAGAGGTTGGTGTTTTCGATGGCTCTGCCGATAGGCACGGAGCCGGTAAATGGATCGCCGGGCTGGACCTGATACACGCAGCAACCTACCACGGTCTCCGTTGGCCCATACTCGTTGATGAGCCGGGTTGATGGCGAGACCTCCCGCCAAAAACGCAGGCTCTCTGCCGTCAGGTTCTCACCGCCGATGACAAACAACTCTACCTTGCCTGCCGCCTCCTCGGGATGCAGTTGGCGGCTCAATAATTCCAGATGTGCCGGCGTAATCTTCACCAAGCCGTGGATTCCCGGCTGCCGCAGTGCCCGCACGAGCGCCTCTACTCCTGGTTCTTCCGGCAGCACCTCAATCCGCCCACCGACCAGCAGCGGAGTATAGAGCGCCGTAACGGTCAAGTCGAAAGAAATAGAGGAATGGAGCAGAGATGAACGCCGTGCCTCTTTCCCGTACTCTTTGGCGGCCCAGGAAAGATAGTTGGTCAGCCCGGCATGCGTAACCACCACCCCTTTCGGCCTACCGGTCGAACCGGAAGTGTAGATCACGTAAGCCGGATGATCCAGGCGCGCTGCTGGCTCCAGGTTCGCTTGGCTTTTCCGGGCGATCTCGGGCCAATCCGCGTCATAACGAAGGACTGTCCTACCTTCCACAGGTAACGCCTTCGCCAGATTCGCCGTTGTGACCAGGACCTTTGCTCCGGAATCCTGCAGCTCAAACGCCTGGCGCTCTGGGGGATCGTTGGAATCCAGTGGAACGTAGGCTCCTCCCGCTTTCAGGATCCCGAGCATCGCCACGATCATCTCCGCCGATCTCTTCAGGCAAAGCCCGACCAGAACCTCCGGGCCGACTCCTCTGGTGCGCAGAAAGCATGCCAACTGGTTCGCCATCGCGTTTAGCCGCGAGTAAGTAAACCGCTTGCCGCCCGCCACCAAAGCAATAGCATCGGGTTTAGTTTCCGCTTGAGCTGCAATCAACTCATGCACACACCGGTTGTTGAGTGAGAGTTGGATCATCGGCGAGCTTGCAACATCGGAATCTTGTGGGGGCGACTTGAACGAAGCCGTCGCCGAGTCGCTCAGGTCTCCGCCAGTCCCAGCCATACTGGTCGAAGATTATAAACCGGGAGTTCCTAAATCTGTCTGATTTTTCTAACGCTCAATTACATCGGATTGTACTAGGCGTAATGAACAAATGGTTGTGCGCCTGGCCATAGCCCAGCATCGGTATCGCATACCGCCTTTTTTCTTCGGTAAGGGTCTGCCCAACTCCTGCTCGGTACCACTGTTAATCTTTCGACCGATGGAATTCTATTCGAGGCCGAAAGTACCATTCCAATGGATACCGCAATCGAATTATCGATTCCGTGGCCCGCGCGACGCCGTGCGACCGTGCAGCTAGGTCTCCACGTGGTTGGCAAAACGGTGAGGGTCGAAAATTGCCGAGTCGCGGTTCAATTCAATCGAGCGGTCTTTCGGACCATCGCCGACGTCCGTTGTCGAGACAACGTGGGCGCGTTCCACACGAGCAGCGGCGTGCCTTTCGGGCTGGCGCGATGGTTGCTGGGGCTTCCGGTGCCCTATGACGTGGTCGCCCTTCTTTGGGCGAAACTACGCTTTCCAGCAGATCGGCGATATCCTTCTCGTCAAGAAAACGCGCCGCCGAAGTACGTGCCCAGCGGCGCCGTCCAATAAGGAAACCAACAAGGGTAGCGGGGATGTTGCCTTTCATTCCAGAATATAGGCCCTAGCGGTCTTTAATTCAAGGCCTAAACCTGATACCATTCCACGCTGCGAGGTAGGGCTATGGATCTCGACGCGGTAATTCGGGAATTACGTGAGCGGCGGGAACAAGTGGCGCGTAAAATTGCGGTGCTGGAACGTTCGCAACGCTCACCACGTGGACGGAAATCGATGCCAGCAGCCGAACGGAGCGAAGTCTCCCAGCGGATCAAAGGCTTGTTGCCGCCAGCCGGACTGCCGGTGAACAATTCGATGTCGCGCTGGTTCGTAATTGGCAGCCTAATCCCTATACTCCCCGCTGCCCCCGATATTTGTCGTCCAGATCGCACATTTCGCGGGCGGCGGGCCTCTCAGAGCGGGTAACCTAGCTCCTGCCAGCCACAGCAGTCTACATTCTCCGGAAACAGGCTATTGCCCGAGGATCCGTTTTTGATCGGCCATTCCGAGTCCCGGGGAGCGGTGCGCGGCTCGGCGCGGCTGAGGTCGTGGTTATCAATCACCACATAGCGGTCCTTGTCATACTCAAACCCCTTCACGAGATCGGTGCGGGAAACCGGCTGATCCTCGGCCTGGCAATAAAGGACCTGTTTGACTCGCGAGTGATCGCATTTGTGAAGAAGGTGGAAGGAGACGGTCTGGCTCCGTGCGGCGGCGTGCAGTTTGACAGGGAAGGAGACCATTCCAAAGGCGATGTGGCCTTTCCACACAGTGGTATATACTCTTGCCAATCCGCCGCACCCTGAGAAATCCTGAGGTTCCTGCCGGCGGCGCCTATGCCGTTCGACGGGAAAGGGATGCCCGGGAATGTAACATCGGCACGTGAAAGGAAAGACTTATGAAAATCGCCAGAAGCATTGCACCGCAAACCATGATCATCGTCTGCATGTTGTGCTCAGGCCGTATCTCCGGAGCTCAAACCATCGACCAGGGGCGTCTGGATAATGCCCAGGCAATCCTATCGCAGATACAGGCGACGCTTGAAAGCCTTCCCGATGCTCATCAGAAACTGCTATCGTCGGGAGCGGAGAACCTGCTGAAGCTGGCCCACGGATTTAGTGAGGCCCAGAATGGAC
This sequence comes from uncultured Solibacteraceae bacterium, assembly GCA_964390225.1. GTDB lineage: Bacteria > Acidobacteriota > Terriglobia > Bryobacterales > Bryobacteraceae > PSRJ01. Next base: position 4,502 of record CAYMHP010000222.1, on the reverse strand, counting down.
TCGCCGGCGCCGATATTGGGCAAACGCAGTCCAAGCATGCGGGCGCCGCCGCGCAGCCATTGCCTCCGGACGCGCTGGTCCAACGTATCTCCAACCCAGCCACCGATTTCTTGTTTTCTCCCAGGGCGGGGTTTACGCAAAGCGAGACCTCCACGGCCTGGTGCGGTGACAACGTGGTCACCGGATTTAACGATTCCGGCAGTTTTTTTGAAAGCCTGCTCTTCACCACCGGCGGACTCAGTTTCAGCGGAGCTTCCGTTTCCACGGACAAGGGCCACTCGTTCCGCGACATCGGATTCATCAACGCGGGGACCGACCCCAATAACTTGCTAGCCGGCGATCCGGTGTTGACTTGTGTCCCGAGCACTGGCGGAGGAAAGCCGGCGGTGTTCTACTACACCCAGATTTTCTCGAAGGGGCCCGCGAACGCGCCTGTCGCCGCTATTGCAATTTCGAAGTCCACCGACGGTGGCGCGTCTTGGGGGAACCCCGGCGCCGCGGCCCAAAAGAACGGGTTCACGCACTTCCTGGACAAAGACTGGAGTGCAATCGATCCAACCAATCTTAACCGAATCTTCGTTACCTACACTGATTTCGACGTTTCCTCGACGAGGTGTCCGCCGCGCGTGCAGAGGACGGCCATCGAGCTGGTCGAATCGGCTGACGGCGGACTCACTTGGACTCCCCCATTGATCGTCGCCGAGAGTTGTTTTAGTCCCGCAACCAACTTCTCTTCGGTACAAGGATCTCAGGTGCTCTTCGATGCCGCAGGCAACGTCTATGTGGCGTGGGAGTCGTTTGCAAACGCCGCCGGGTCTGCCCGCGCGCTTTGGGTTCGGAAATCGACAGACCAGGGCAAGACTCTCCTGCCAGCGGTAAAGATCAGCAATGTCACAGAGACCGGAGATGGCAACGGCCTTCAGGGCGGGATACGAAACAACGAGTTTCCGATGCTGGCGGTGGACCGGAAAGATGGCGCCCTCTATGTGGTCTGGAACGACGGGCGCAACTTCTCGATCACGGATTTTCAAGCCGCGGACGGGAGATACCACTTCGCTGATATACTTCTGAGCAAATCGACCAATGGCGGACTGACCTGGTCCACGCCGGTTCGCGTGAACCAGGACTCGCTCACTCATTTGTTGGACGGTGAGCCTTACGGCACGGATCATTACCAGCCCGGCGTGGCCGTGGACAAATCGGGCCGAGTCGGGGTGTGCTGGTATGACCGGCGAAACGACCCGAGAAACTTCACCTTTGGGCGGTCCTGCTCATTTTCGACGGACGGGGGCGCGAGCTGGCACGATTCGACTTCCGTCCCCGGTAATTGGCAGCCCTTCCATGACATGGATTCTTTCATCGCGCAAAACTACTTTGGGGACTACGACAATGTCGCCACCGATCTCGCATTGAACGACAACGGATTCCTGGGAGCTTTCGCTTTCGTGGACAGCAGTCCGCGGGTTCCCAACCAGGACGTCGCCATCATCAAGTTCCCGTAATGTGAATCACTCCCTGCTGCTGTCATCGGGTAGTGCGGTTCGAGCGCATTGCGGGCCACTCCAGCACTGGTCGTGCCATTTGAGCGGCGCGTTTTTGGCGCTCCTCACGCGCTCAGCCTTTAACTGAACGGTATTGTGCCTAGATCGAGTTTTGTTTATGTAACCTACATCCGCACCACGCCAGAGCATCCCCGAATCGCCGTCGAACTGCAGCGCGGGAGATACGGGGTAGTCCAACCTGCGCCGGGAAGGCAACCGAGTGCCCGGTTCCCTCTGCTCGTGGTCGATGGAATCGTCCCGGATGGCTAGAATCCAGCGTCCAACGCCCAATCCGAGAGTCGTCGCAGGCAGTGAGTCGAAAGCAGGAAGTCTTTACCTTCCTCGTGAGCGGGGACGGTTACTGCCAGTACGCTCCCGCCCTGCGTGATGTGCTGAGGGGTGCTGAGGTCTCACAACTGTTGTAAACCGGGGCGGGTGCTTAGGTCAGCAGAATTGACTAGGTATCCACGTGCTGGCAGTTCATTGCAGGGCCGACTGAGCACTCAGAGCGGGTAACCTAGCTCCTGCCAGCCACAGAATTGTACATTCTCCGGAAACAGGCTACTGCGCCAGGACCCGCTGCACCTGCGTCGTATGCCACCGCTTCGCCAGTCGCGCCCCCAAGCACATGGTTGAGTAGCTGAGGCCTGCCTACAACCGTTGCTTCCTGGGCCAAAGCAGGCCCTTGAGACTATTCGTTCGCGTAGCAATACTATTTCGCACCCAGAAAGTAACCCAGCACCCAGCAGGGGACGATGATCGCCAGCGATGTGGCGGCGATCTCCCAAGGGGTTACGGCAGGATGCATCGATGAAAGAATAGGCGGATTTCTAAGTTCGGAGAAAGACGACGAAGGCAGGTGTCTGCCTGCTATCAATCGGCAGCGTTGAACTATAGTCTCGATGGCCCTGGCCACAAAAATTCGCTGTGGGGCCCACCGGGGAATCTTGCTCCACCGGCGACGCCTGGGTGTTGGATTTCGCGACGATTTGCGCTTATCGTCAGTCAGGCTGGCAGTCGAACGTTGTGTTGGTCGCTGTGCTCACTGGGCAACTGCTGCGTCCGCTTGACCGTGTTCGCTAACCTCGTGCTTGTCGATGGCCTGATGCGCTAAGGAGCGGGCCTTTGCCGCCTTCTCGGTCGCGCGGGTGAGTTCCGCGATGGCCTCCAGCTCGCGGCGCAAAACCGCGATCTTCAGCTTTCCTTCTAATCTGATGTGCTCAATCGTGACAGACGAGTACTCGCGCCAGAGTCTCTGGCATTCAGGACACTCGTTGATGGATTTCACCCCGATGGAAAATTCCAGCGGCACGGACAGCAACTTGTCCGATTCGCCGCCAGTCGTTAAACTAGACAGCGCCGTTGCCCGTAGTAAGTCGGTCACAGAGCATTGACACAGAATCCCTATGTTGCCGCTGGAAGCAGAGCTGTCCCAAGCTCTCCGTGACGCCGGTTCGGCGCGAGAGTGTGCGTGAGGGCTAGTGGCTAGTGAAGCCGCCCACCATGCCTGTATATGCTAGCAGGCGGCCGGCTGTAATGGCTCCAAACCAACAGACGAGCGAGAGCCAAGCTAAGCTTTTGGCGCTTCGAGGCACCATGCCCTTGTCCATTTCCGGAGAGCGAAAGACTTTGCGCCGTGTAATTGCCAGCAGAGCCACACCGCTGAACACGAACACCATCTTCACGTAGAAGTCAGGATTTGTTAGTTTTGTGGTGGCTTCTGCCATCAGCAGGGCAGTCCCGGTCGCTGCGTTCACCCAGAAGCCCCACCAGGCAAATGGGAAGAGCCGTTCCAACGGTTTCACAGGCAGAGTACCCGCGATGCCTAAGAGGCGCAGCGCGATGATGGTAGAAATGCCCGCGACCATCATCATACCAATGGTATGTGCCGTGAGAATGGTAGGCTCACCCCAGACGGGAGACTCCTTGACCCAGGTGCTGAACGGCAGTTCCTCGATTTTAGAAAGAAATTCAATCATCGGTCTGGCCCGCTTTTGATTTCAGAGTTCAAGTCAGTGCGCGGGCCAGCGGATGTCGTTGTCTCCGAGCCCTGAGCTTCCGCACTTCTATCGATGAAATAACCAATCAATCCAGTCAGGACGGCCGCGCCCAGCGCCAATAGACCCACTATGAGGCTCAAAACCACTTAAGACTCCGCATCAGAAGGAAGTGCCCAGGAACGGCACACGACGCGCCGCTCGCTCTTCCGGAAGATATGTCCATCGCCGCTCGACGCCGACGAGGAGAAAGCCATCAAGTGGAAGCGCGAGATGGTGGCTTACGCGACCCAGAGCGAAGCATCGCCAAAAGGCCGATTGCGAATCAATTTAGTTGATCCACACTATCAGCCCTGGTCAATTGACTGGTCCCAAGAACTGTGGCATAGTATCAAGCTGTATTTTTTCCGACAAAAGAGGGGTCCCAGTCGGATGGCTGAATAGTTCGTCGCTGTTGCCCTGCCTGTGTTGACAGATTTCTAAGGGGAGAATTTTATCGTGAAGCGCTTTTCGCCCGTAGCTGTAGTACTTCTTTTGTCCGCGTCCGCTGCCTTTGGACAAACCGGCCTGGCCACGATCACTGGAACCATAACCGACCAAAGCGGAGCTCCTGTCGCGAATGCTCCCGTCGTAGTCCAGAGTTCGGATACGGGAACGACCTTTCAGGGAGCCAGCTCCAGCACCGGAAACTACACCGTGACGCAATTACCGGTGGGTGACTACGAACTCTCGGTCACCGTGCCGGGATTCAAAAAATATGCCCACACGAAATTCCATCTGGACGCCGGCCAGACGATGCGCGAAGACGTCGTGCTGCAAGTCGGCGAGGCGACCGAGTCTGTAACCGTACAGGCGGAGTCCTCCCTGTTAAAGACCGAAAGCGCCGAAGTGGCGGGCAACTTCACACTAAAGCAACTGGACGACCTGCCGCTTCTCACGGTGGGCGCAACCAATGACGGTGTCC
>CAYMHP010000221.1:0-10977 GCA_964390225.1 uncultured Solibacteraceae bacterium | reverse complement strand
CTTGCCGTCGGGCGAGTAGTACTTCGCAACCGAGAGGATAATCGCGCCGCCGTCCTGCATGCTGATGGCGCGGCGCAAGGAAGCATCGCCGTAAGTCCGCTCCCCGACGACCTGGGCCCGCTTATCGTCCATGAGCGCGCCGGCGGCAATTTCCGCCGCGCTGGCTGTTCCGCGGTTCGTCAGGAGAACGACCGGCAGGTCGGTGATCTTTTTGGAAGCCTCGGCATCGAAGTTCTGCCGCGGCACCTTCTGCCCCTGGAGATAGGTGATGCGGCCCTTATCCAGAAAGAGATTCGCGAATGCAATGCCGTCTTCCGGCGTGCCGAGCGCGCAATTGCGCAGATCGATCACCAGCTTCTGAGCGCCGCCTTTTTGCAGCTTCTCGATGTCGCTGGCCATTTCCTTCACCTTGTCGGCGGAAAGGGCGCCTGGTTTCAGGTAAGCTACGTCACCTGACAGCAGCTTGGTGTCCGCCGGGGGCAGCGTGATATTGGCGCGGGTGAGTTTCATGCCCGAGGGCTGGGGCCGCTGCACGCGAACCACGCTCAGCTCCACGGTGCTGCCGGGGTCGCCTTGGAGCAACATGCTGGCATACGCAAGAGGCATGTCGCGCGTCGCAACCCCGCCGATGGATTCGATCATGTCGCCTGTAGAGAAGCCTGCTTTCGCCGCCGGCGACCCTGGAATGGCTCCCACCACGCCCACATAACCGAACTTCTTCGACAGGATCAGCCCGACATCGGCCCGCTTCTGGTCCCGGTTCTTCTGGTAATCCTTGTACTGCTCGGCGTTCAAGTAACTGGCGAAGGGATCGATCGCTTCCAGCATGCCGTTCAACGCACCGAGCGTTACGCTCTTCATGTCAGGCTCTTCGACGTATTCGCTCTTGATGCGCGAAACGACGTCAGTGAAGACCCCGATGTGCTTGTAGGTTTCGTCCGGGAACGCGCCCTGGCCCAGCACGCTCCCGATAAGGAGCAAAACCGTAAGACACGTAGACGCGCTCACGATGAAGTATTTGAGACGGCTGCTCATAAGCGAAGAAACTCCGAGGATCTCCTGCCATTATACAGCTTGGGCAGAAGCCCCCTACTGGGATTGGACGCGGGGCAGGCCGATTCGGTTGAACTATTTCCAGCCCCGGCGCTCGCGGAGGCCGGTGATATGGGCTTCATGGTGGCGGGAGTGCCAGGCGTAGCCGGCCAGGTAGACATCCAGCCGGATCACCCCGATTTCGGGGTGATGAAGCCGCCGGGCGAAGTCGGTCTCGGACATCGATTGCAGCAGGGCCACCCAGCGCTCGTGAAGCGATTCCATGAGTTGCAGCGAGGGCTCCACCGGAAGGGTACGAGCGTCGGCCAGTTCGGCCCAGAGGGCCTCCTGGTACGGTTTGATGGTGGGCTCCTCCTCCGTAAGTGCCAGGCGGAAACGGACATAGCCGTTCATGTGGCTGTCCGGGAAGTGATGAACCACCTGGCGGACCGTCCAGCCGCCGGGCCGGTAGGGCGTGTCCAACTGCTGATCATCGAGACCCTTAACGGCCGCGCGGAAGCGGCCGGGCGCAGCCGCAAGCTGTTCAATATACTGGGTGCGGTCCTCAGGAGAGACGCGCTCCGGGTAGACGCAGGGACCGATCGGATAGCTCAGATTCATCCCAGGATGTTAGCAGCCCCACGCGCGCGCCGAGAGTAATCACGAGGTAAGGAGGATGTTAGCAGCCAACCCGTCACCTCCGGTTGCGGCCGCCGCTGATCGGCCCGCCGGCCCGTCTCGAACAGATTGCCTCACCCGAACGGAAGCAACCAGCCCGACGATTCTCACGCCCTCAGTAGTTGATCTTCACCCCGAATTGAAACTGCCGCGGATCGAACGCCGAGGTGAAGGCGAGCGGATCGGTCGGATTGCCGGCACGTCCGGTGATTGGATTCGGAAGCTGGCCAAGGCTGAGATTGCCGACCACGTTGTTAATGCTGCGGAAATTCGTGCGGTTCAGCAGGTTAAATCCTTCGGCGGTAAACTCCAGATTGCGGCGGCCGTCGGCGCTCAGAGCGAAGCGGCGAGCCAGCCGCAAATCGACCGTGAAATAATCCGGCCCGCGCCCGATGTTGCGGCCGGCCGGCCATGGCCGGTGCGTGGTGGGGTGATTGTCACCGAGGTTGTCGAAGCCGGTCAGGATGTTGAACGGGCGGCCGGAGCTCGCCACGATGATTGGCGCGAGCGTGAATCCGCGGAGCAGTGCGTTTTGCGCGGGAGACTCCAGCACCGAGTTGAGCACGAACCGGTGGCGCTGGTCGAAGCTCGAGAGCGCGCGCTCGGCCTTCGCGTTGAGCTGATCCTGCGGCTCGAAATCGCTGTTGAAGTCGGTCACTTCGTCGATCGCTTTGCTGAAGGTGTAGTTGGCGTTGAGCGAAAAATGCCGGCTGAACCGCCGTGAGACCTGCAGGATGAGTGCATTGTAGAAGGAGTTGGCGGTGGACTCTTCGACGTTGTATTGAAGGATCGCGGGGTTGTAGAAGCCGAACGTGGGTTGTCCACTGGCCAGGTGGCCGGTGTAAAACAGGTTGCGATCGAGAATGCGGGGAAGCCGCGTTCCGCGATTGAATTCGTAACCGGCGGAGACAACGACACTGCCAAAGGCGTGCTCGACCTCGAAGCTCGCCTGCTGCGAGTAGGGGTTTACGTAATCGCTGGTAATCCCAAAAATGACGCGGCCGGGAGCATTGGGTCCGGGATGCAGCCCGAGTTGCGCGATGTCCTGCTGGGTGATCGTGCGGCGTCCCAGAATTCCCTCGGCCGCCAGCACCTGGTAGACGTCGAACGACGTGAGCGGCTGACCGGTGAGCGGATTGTTCAATCCCGGGATACCGCGCGGCGTGATGGCGGCCTGGGCGATTTGCACTCCGTTCAGCGTGGCGGGCAGGTTTGCGATTTGCGCGTTGATCTGCGAGTAGTAAATCCCGTAGCCGGCTCGGATGACCGTGTTCCCAGCGGGAGTCCACGCGATCCCGACTCGCGGCGCGATGTTATTCGTGTCGGTGTGGAGCGGCGTCGGCTCGTCCTCGACGTCGTAGCGCGCGCCCAAATTCACCACAACGTTCGGCGCGACTTTCCAGGAATCCTGGATGTAGAACCCGAAGCGTTTGAACCAGGCGGTCCAGTTCGGGTCGCCGAAGCCCTGCTGGTAAAGGGTTGGCAGACCCAGGTTGTACGCTTGCAACGCGCTGATGGGTTGGCTCAGGTTGGGAATCAGTTTCTGCTGCCCGAGAGCAGTCAGCGCGGTTACCAGGTTGGTAGTCGCATTCGGGTCCTTAGTCAAAATCGGCAGCAGCAATCCGAGCGGGATCTGCTCGCTGAACAGGAATCGCCCTCCGAAAAAAGTCTCGGAGTGCACCCGGTCGCGGACCGGGTTGATATCGACGCCGAATTTCAGGTTATGCCGCCCGGTGACGTAATCGAGGCTCTGCTGAAACTGGTAGTGCCGCTCGTAGGTGATGGAGGGCAGAAAGATCTCACGGCCGAACGAACCGAAGCCGGATATAGTGATGTCGGGGCCGTAGGGATCGGTCGGAACGACGCCCAGGCGGTTATACCCAAACATGAGGCGCGTCTGGCTGAGCAGGCGGTTGTTGATGACCCAGGTATTGTCGGCCATCACGGTGCCGTCGGTCGTGTCGATGGTGCGTCCCCGATTGAAACCGAGCAACGCCCCGAACTGCGCGTTCTGATCGGAGCCGTTCATGAAATTGCCTCGGAGGAATAGCGTGTCGTGAGCGGTGAAGTGATGGTCGAGGCGCGCCGTCACCATGTTGTCGTCTTCGGAGAAGGGGAAGGTGCCGCTATTGGCGTTGAACAGGGCCAACGTTGAAGGGAAATTGTTGGTGATCAGATACTGCCGCATGGCGGGCGCCAGCGCCTGCAACTGGGGCAGGGGCGCGCTGCTGAAGTAGTCCGCCAGTTGTTGTTGCGAAGGCGTCAGTTTGCCGAACGCGGAGCGGTCCTGCAGAATCGGCACGAACGCGGATTCGTGACGGTCGAGACGCTCGAACGCGAGAAACACGAACGTCTTGTCATGGACCAGCGGCGCGCTGAAGGTGGCTCCGTATTGGGCGCGCGTGAAGCCGGCCTTTTGCGGATCGAAGAAATTGCGGGCCTGCAGATCGCGCTGCCGCAGGAAGCCGAACAGGTCGCCGTGCACGGCGTTCGTTCCGGAGCGCGTAATGATGTTGATCGCACCGCCCGATGCGTTGCCGACCTCGGCGGAAAAGCTGTTGCGGCTGATCTGGAATTCCTGTACGGACTCCTGGGAGATGGCGGAGCGCACACCCCCCGAATCGAGATAATTTTCCACCCCATCGATGGTGAAGTTGTTTCCGCGGCCGTTGCTGCCTCCGAAACTCAAACCCGACTGGGGAGTCTGCACCACGCGAAAATCGGTGCTGTCCACCAGGTCGTTGGTCTCGACGACCCCGGGCGCGAGGAGCGCGAAATCCAAATAGTTGCGCCGGTTGATCGGCAGATTTTCAATGCGATTCATCTCGACAGTAGTCGCCTGCTGGCTGCGCTCCGGCTCGACGGCGAGAACCGCCCCGGCGACGGTTAGTTCCGTCGAGACGACCCCGATCTGCAACGTGGCATTCAACGTCACGGTCTCCCCTACCTGCACCGGCACGTCCTGCATTACCTGAGTGGTGAAGCCCTGCGCCTCGACACGGACGTTATAGGTGCCGGGAGGGAGCAGGGGAATGCGGTATTCGCCGTCGCCGCGCGAAGTCGTGCTGCGGGTGATGCCGCGGTCGGGCGAGGTGGCGGTGACCTTGGCGTTCAAAATCGCCCCGCCGTTCGGGTCCGCGACCGTGCCGCGCAGTTCGCCCGAACTGACTTGTGCAGGCAAACGCACTGCCATTACGGCGAGAATTGCTGCGAAAATAGAGAAATTCTTTCTCAAGCGGGCCCCCGTAGGGTTCGATGATAATCCATTCCATCGAACACGCCAAGGGTTTTCTGGTGCGATTATCTGAGAGGTGTACTGCCCTGGAGGACCCAGTCGGCCAACTGTTCGAGGTGATCCACGAGCAGGTCGGGGGTCGGATCGGCGAGGGTCGCGGGCGCGAAACCGTATGTTACTCCGCATGAGCGTACGCCGGCGTTGCGCGCAGTTAGGACATCGACCGAACTATCCCCCACCATTAAGGTCTGTTCGCGGCTCACGCCGGCTTCGTCCATGAGGCGCTCGACCCCGATCGGATGCGGCTTTTTGAAATCGAAGCTGTTGCCGCCGTAGATGCGGAAGAAATGTCGCGCGAGATCCAGACCCGCCACGATGTCGCGGCTCGCCGCAATTGGTTTATTCGTGAGCACGCCCAGCTTCTTCCCGGCACTCTGCAGACGCTCCAGGGTTGGTTTGACCCCGGGGTAGAGCTGTGTGCAATCGAGACTATGCTCGCGGTAGTACTCGAGAAAGAATTCGAGCGCTTCCTGGATCTGCGGCTCGGTGGCGCCCTCGCCCAGGGCCCGGCGGATCAGGACCGGCGCGCCGTTGCCGACGTACTTGGAAATCTGCTCGATATCAAGCGCGCTCATCCGCATGTGAGAACGGGTGGCGTTTACCGCGTTGGCGATGTCGAGCTTGGAATCGATCAGCGTGCCGTCCAGATCGAAGATCAGCAGATCCATCTTCAGGCGGCGCCCGTTTTGGGCCGGCGCGTCCGGCCGGCGCGCGCCACCGGCCTGCGCCGGGCGCGCGAGCCGTTTCGCAGGCCGTATTCCACGATCTTCCTCTGCAGCGTGTTGCGGTGAATCCCGAGCTGTTTGCTGGCGGCCGACTGATTGCCCTCGTTGCGCTCCAGCGCGCCCTGGATCATGCTCTTCTCGAGTATCTCGATGGCTTCTTCCAGGAAGATATTTCCTGCCAGCAGGTGTTGCACCAGACCGTCAAATGTGTCTTTCATTCTGCGTCTTCTTGCGGCCCTGTTCGCTCTGGGGCGTTTTGCGGGCGGCTGTGTCCCAAGCGGACTTCACTCGGCCATACGTGATACGAAAACCTTCTTTTAACTCGTGGGGCGCCATCGCCGAAACTACGTGGGCCGCGTCGATCATGTACGGCGCAATCCGCGAGTTGACGACGGAAGCGGGCGGCTGGCTGGTCTGCGAGAACGCCATGATCCCCATCACTAAAGCAACCGAGACCAGAATTCCTCGCACTACGCCAAAGCCGGCCCCGAGGGCATGATCGAAGATGGAGAGCCCCGTAATCTTGACGAATTTACCGATCATTGCGCCGATCAAACTGCCCAGCAGCATCACCGCGCAGAACACGATGGCGAAGCCGCTGAAGTTCGCCACCGGGCGCGAACTGAGGTAGGGTAGCAGATAGCCGCCCACAGTTCCATAGAGCCAAATGCCGAGGAGCAGCGCGATGCAGACGGTCACGACGCCGAAGATTTCGCGAGACAACCCCTTGCGGAAGCTCGTCACCACCGACGCCAGGATAATCAGCGCCAGCACACCATCCAGCCAGTTCATAATTCGCGGCCGGTGAGGACGGAATATGCCTGGCGATATTTCTCGCTGGTCCTCGCCGCAACTTCCTCGGGCAGCGCCGGGGCGGGAGGTTGCTTGTTCCAGTGAATGGACTCCAGGTAGTCGCGCACGAATTGCTTGTCAAACGAAAACTGCGGACCACCGGGCTTGTAGGTGTCGGCGGGCCAGAACCGCGACGAATCGGGGGTGAGGACTTCGTCGCCCAGTACCAGTTTGCCGCCAACAAAACCGAATTCGAACTTGGTGTCGGCGATGATAATTCCCTTGGTCTCGGCGTAACGCGCGCCGCGCGAATAGATCTCGAGCGTGAGGTCGCGCAGACGGCGCGCGAGATCGGCGCCGACGATTTCGCTCATGCGCTCAAAGGAGATGTTCTCGTCGTGGCCGGTCTGCGCTTTGGTCGCGGGCGTGAAAATCGGCTCCGGCAGACGGTCGCTCTCGCGCAGCCCCGCAGGCAGCCGGATCCCGCAAACAGTGCCTTGTTCGCGGTATTCCTTCCAACCCGAGCCGGAAATGTAGCCGCGCGCGACGCATTCGATTTCGACCATCTCGGCGCGTTTCACGAGCATCGAGCGGCCTTCCAGTTGATCGCGGTAGTTTGGCAACGGGCTCGGATACTGATCTACTTCCGCGGTGAGGAAGTGAGTGGGCGTAACCTCGCGCAGAAAATCAAACCAGAAGATGGAGAGTTGCGTCAGGACCCGCCCTTTATCGGGAATGCCCGTCGGCAGAATATAGTCGAAGGCGGAGATGCGGTCGGTGGCGACGATCAGCAGGCGGTCATCGATGTGATAGACATCACGCACCTTACCTCGTGCATGGCGAGGGATGCCGGGCAGATCGGTTTCCAGAATGACTTGGTGTTGAACTGATTTCACGATTGCCTTTGAAGATCAATCGGGGGAGTTAAACCAAATGATATACCATAGCGCATGTGAACTGGAACGATGCCGCGGAAGACTTTCTCAATCAGGTACTAGCCCAGACACCGCGACCAGTGCGGGACGCTACAGAAGAGCAACTCCGGTCATCCGCGGAGGGGCTGGCGGAAGAGGATGGCAAGCAGCGCGTCGGCGTTGAGTATGTCATCACAGCGTGGGTTCGCAACACTCCGGAGGTGCTGCGCGGCGATCTGCCGCGCCAGATGGAGCGGTTCGGACTCGACCCTGGGGAGTACCGGCACCTGCTAGACCCGCAGTAACGCCGGCGGTCGCCGGTTCAGCCGCGGCAGTCATGCGAAGCCGGCATCTATGACCCCGGGCAGAACTCCAGTACCAGCGCCGTAATGTCGTCCGACTGCGGAGCGCCTTCCGCGAACCCGTCTACCGCTTCCTGGATAGCGGAGTGAATCTGCGTACAGGACCCGGCGGCATGCGCCGCCACCAGGTCGCGCAGGCGCTTTCTGCCGAAGAACTCGCCCCGCGCATTCTGAGATTCGGTCACGCCATCCGTGTAGATAACGACCTTCTCACCGCGAGAGAGTTGCATCTCGGCCAGCGAAAACTCGGCCGCGCCCACCAATCCGAGCGGCATCGCCGTGGCTTCCAGTTCAACCTGTTCGCCGTTGGCTCGCACGACGATGGGCGGGCAGTGCGCCGCATTGACGTAATCCAGGCGGCCATCCTGGTGAAGCAGAGAATAGAAAACGGTCGCGTACTTCTCGCCGCCGGTCCGGTCATTCACGAACCGGCTCAACCGCTCCATGCGCAGCTTGAGCGCCTCCGGACGGTCCGTGGCTGTGATCAAGGCACCCTGCAACAGCGAGGCAAGCAGCGCAGAGCTAACGCCCTTTCCGGACACGTCCGCCACCACCGCGGACCAGCAATGCGGGTTCACCTCGATGACGTCGAAATAATCGCCGCCGATCTGGCGGGACGCAACGCTACTCCCGGAGGCCCGCAGCCAGCCCTGGGAGGGCAGCGATTTCGGCAACAGGCTCTGCTGGATCGCGTGAGCGACGCGCAGTTCCTCCTCCATCTGGCGCTTGCCGCGTTCTTCTTCGAGCAGGCGGGCATTTTCGAGGATCGTCGAGGCCTCGATGGCCAGCGCCTGCAACAATTCGCGGTTGCCGGTCGCCATATCGGCGGCGGCGATTCGGGAATCCATGTACAGCAGACCCACCGTTTCGTTGCCGGTCGCGAGCATGCTGGTCGTATCCCCCTGCCCGGTGCGAATGCGGACGAGCGGCACACAGGTGACGCTGCGCAATTCCAGGTCGGCGATGCTGTTCTGCGCGCTGGTGTCGCGGGTGTCCAGTGGATCGAAGTTCATGGACAGCAGTTCCCGCCGGTGCTCCAGCGCATGCCGCAGCAACTGCCGGGGCACGCGCAAGTCAGAGTCCTCGAGGTGGTCGCCCCTGCGGTGGCGGGCCACGCGTGTTTCCAGGCCGTCTCCCGAGCGCAACAGGAGAAATCCGCGCTCGGCGCCCGTGATGGCGAGCGCGGCGTCGACTACCGAGATCAGCACTTCATTGATGGAAAACGAGCTTTGTAGCGTTCTGGCCAACTCGAGAATGGCGCGCAGTTTCGCCAGGTTGCTGCCCACCCCCCGTGCCCCAGCGGCGCCTTCCGAAGCGGTCATCTGCTCCATGGCGCGCTTCAATTCCGACCCCTGCGCCGCCACGATCACCTGGTACGAATCCTGCGCGCCGAATTCGATCCGGTCGGAGTTCTCCAGCGCCTGCCTTTCGATGCGCTTACCGTTCACGAACGTGCCGTGCCGGCTGCCGGCGTCTTCGATCCAGAACTTACCGCCTTCAGAGATGATGCGGGCGTGCGCTCGCGAGACGCGGCTGTCGCGGAGCACCAGATCGTTGTCGGGTTGGCGCCCTATGCGGAAAGGGAGGGGTTCGAGCGGTACCCGGGTGCGGTGGCCGTTCGGATCGACGACGATCAGGGCAACTATCTCCGGTTCGAGAGAAGCGGCGCCGTTCGTAATCATCCTATCCGCGACGTGCGACCACGCGGCGAGTTCGTTTTACGGCTTCGGCCGGCTGCTGGCGGAGTTCCTCGACCTCCCTCGCGCGAAGCGTCTGGCAGTGAGCGCAATAGCCGCCGACCTCCGTGCGGGCCAGCAGAATCTGGAAACCGAAGTGCGTTTCAATCTGTTTGCGAAGCTTCTGCAGCGGCTCCCCGAAAAACTCTTCCACTTTTCCGCAACGAAGGCAGATTACGTGTGCGTGCTCCTGCTTCAGACGCGTCTCGTAATAGTGCTGGTCCCCGCCATAGTGCATCAGGTCCAACTCGTCGACGAGGCCGCCCTCTTTCAGCAATTTCAGGGTGCGGTAGACGGTGACGCGATTGAGCCGGGGATCCTTTTCCTTGGCCATCTGGTAGAGCCGCTCGGCATCCAGGTGTTCGCCGGTCTTGTCGATCAGTTCGAGCAGAATCTGCCGCTGGCGAGTCAGGCGGACGCCCCGCTCTTTCAGGGAACCTTCCATCGAGTCGAGGGCCATAAAAGGGGTTAATCCAATTCTAGCAAGGCTGGAGTGGCTTGCTGCTACAATTCGTCGAGGCATGTTCCGCAAGGTCCTGATTGCGAATCGCGGCGAAATCGCCGTGCGCGTGATACGTACGCTGCGCGAGATGGGGATTGGCACCGTGGCGGTGTATTCGGACGTAGACCGGGCGTCGCTGCATGTCCGCATGGCCGATGAAGCCGAGCACGTGGGTCCGGCGCCCTCGTCGGAAAGTTACCTGCGCATCGATCGCATTCTCGATGCAGCGCGCAAGCACGGCGCCGAAGCGATTCACCCGGGCTACGGCTTTCTTAGCGAGAACGCGGAATTCGCCGCTGCGTGCGAGGCCGCCGGCCTGGCGTTTATCGGACCCTCAGCGGCGTCGATTCGCGCTATGGGATCGAAGACCGCCGCCCGTCAAGGCGCGATCCGGGCGGGGACGCCGGTTCTGCCGGGCACCGAGCATGGCGTCAACCTGGAGGAGGCGCGGCAGTTCGGCCGCGCGCACGGCTACCCGATCCTGTTGAAGGCTGTCGCCGGCGGCGGCGGTAAGGGCATGCGGCGCGTCGACGGGGAGGCGGAACTCGAGGCCGCGCTGCGCGATGCCGCCAGTGAGGCCGAGCGTTCCTTCCGCAACCCGGAAATCTACATCGAAAAGCTCGTGGAGCGCCCGCGTCACATCGAGATCCAGGTGCTCGGCGATCATCAAGGCAACCTCGTGCATTTGGGGGAGCGCGAGTGTTCCATTCAGCGGCGGCATCAAAAGGTGATCGAAGAATCGCCTTCACCCTTGATCGCACTGCACCCGGAGATGCGGGCCGAAATGGGCGCCGCCGCCATCCGGGCCGCGCGCAGCGCAGGCTATTACAATGCGGGTACGGTGGAGTTCCTGGTCGATCAGGAGAACCGGTTCTATTTCCTCGAAATGAATACGCGGCTGCAGGTGGAGCATCCGGTGACCGAACTGGTCACCGGGCTCG
>CAYMHP010000220.1:9465-11107 GCA_964390225.1 uncultured Solibacteraceae bacterium | reverse complement strand
TGTCGATGCCGTCGAACTGTCGCCGGCCCCCCTGAAAAAACGAGACCAGCGCGGGATCTCTACGGCGAGAGTCTCGCGGTGCGGGAAATTGTCCGGGAAGAGAAGGTCAAGATTCCAGAAGCGGCCAAGCTAATGACCGATCTTCTGCAGACGACTTGTCCAAAGGCCAGTCGACGATTTCCGGCCGATCGTAAGGTAGTCGGAATTCAGCGGTCCACATGCCTAAAGATCACAAGATAGATCGTCAACCGTATCAAAACTGTATCAAAACCTCACCCTCAACCACCCATGGGGAATGTCTCAAAGCGAAGAGCAGACTCCCCAAGTTATTGAAAAACCAGGGTGAAGGATAGAATCCTGAGAGCCAATCGAATCCTATCGGCTACCTTACAAGCAGGAGGTCCGCGGTTCGAGCCCGCGACCGCCCACCATCTAAACCCCGCATTCTCAATAGTGCTGAATTTTCCTGAGCCGCTTCTATTGCCTTACTGTGTCAAAACTGTGCTACAACTGCCCGGCTTGTTTTTCGCTGTGCCAGAATTCGGCTCGCGCTCGTTTGCCTGCCGGTCCAGCTTGGCGAGCGCCTCCCGCATCACGTTCAGCGGATGCGAATTCCGATTCGATCGTGGCAATGGATATAAATGACGGCAAAATCCGTTGGGCGAAGTACGGCAGTTACGGTGGTTGTGTGCAGGCCGTCGAAAGGACGACTGAGGTCGCGCTGCGTGCCGGGTTTGTGCTGAAGGCGGATGCCGACCAGACCATTAAGGACGCCCGCTCCTTTCAGCTTTCCGCATTAGGCGCGGAAGTTGCATAAAATAACAGGCTCATGGAAACGAAAGGAATGAATCCGATGAAATCCATTACGATGAGCATCGCGGTGGCCGCGGCCCTGTTCGTAACGATGGGGATCGCCTCGGCACAGACGGTTCCCAGCACAGTTGACGGTTACCTCGGGGCGGCCAAAGTCGCCGCCGGCACCGATTGGGCAGGCACCTTCCTTCGCCTCTGTATTCCGCCTCCAGCCGGGCTGCAGCCTCCGGGCGCCCCGGCTGTGGGAGCCGGCGGGCGCGGAACACCTCGCCGTCCGCCGGCCCGGGAAACGTGGTATGCCGAACCGGCCAAAGTCGCCGATAACCTGTATTTCCTTGGCACAAAGATCCATAGCTCCTGGGCCATAGTGGGCAGCCAAGGAATTATCATCATCGAGGCGCTGTTCGACTACGCCGCCAATGATGAAATCTTAGGGGGCTTGAAGAAGCTCGGTTTAGACCGGACCAAGGTCAAATACGTGATTCTCTCGCATGCTCATGCCGACCATGACGGCGGGGCCCGGTTGCTGCAAGACGAGATTGCGGGCGTACACCTCATTTACGGCGCGGAAGATTGGGAAGCCGTCGACAAATCGACCAACCACGCCGGCGGCAAACCGAAGCACGACATAGTGGGCGAAGACGGGATGAAGGTTTCCGTGGGTGATGCCTCCGTTCAGATCGTCACCATGCCCGGCCACACTCCCGGAACGCTCTCTTTCGTCTTCGAAGTGCGGGATAACGGCAAGCCGTTACGCATCGCGTACGTGGGGGGGACTGCGATCCCGTTCAATGCGAGTGCTGCATACTATGACGGCTACATCGCCTCA
>CAYMHP010000220.1:0-9455 GCA_964390225.1 uncultured Solibacteraceae bacterium | reverse complement strand
GCTTGGCGCACCGCCTTGAGCTGCACTTCCTGCGCCGCTGCCGATTTCGGCGCCACGGCCCTGATGTCGAATCACTCGGAGTTCGACGATGCGTACTTCAAAGCCCACAGCGCTGCGAGCCGCCAACCGGGAGAAGCGAATCCGTTCGACGTAGGTGCGGACGGCGTCGCCCGCTATTTTACCGTCGTGCAGAGTTGCGCGGCAGCCGCGAAGATCCGGGCGGCAGGCCAATAGTATTCGCCAGTGCGGATGTGCGTTGAGATGTTGTTAATTGCGGGGGATCACTCAACTGTTTTCGGGTGGCTCGGACGGTAGTTCCCCGGCCGCTCTCTAATCTGCTCGATGCGCCGTTGAAAATAGCGCTTAGTGAGCCAGCGCCCATGTACCATAACTCCCGACAATCTGTTCAGGTTATTCAGGTCAGCGAATGGATTTGCCTCCGCAAGAATGAGATCGGCGCATGCCCCCGGTTTGATAACCCCACATGATCTCCCGGTGTATTCGCCCACCTGCTCGGTGGCGGAGCGGAGGACCTCATAGTTGCTCATACCGGCTTCGGTCATGAGTTGCATTTCGTGATAAATCGTGAATCCGGGAACAGTGAACAGCTCCGGCGCATCGGTTCCCAACATGATTCGAGCATGCGCGCGGTTGAGCGCTCTCAACAGACGCATACGATCCCGCTCCATCGTGACGCCCAGCTCCTTGGGGGCCCGATCGCGCATCCGAATTCGAATCGACTCCTGAACAGTAGCATCGGGCGAATACGCCAGCTCCGGGCGCGCCCGCAGTTGGTCAAGGGTGAGAATGCCCAGATTGGCTTCCATCACGGCCATGGTTGGTACGTTCCACACACCCTCCTCCAATGTGCGTTGAACGAGGGTGTGCAGTTTTTCTTCAGTCAGCGGAGTGTAATCGAGTCGAAGCTCGATATACCCATCTAGGTGTTCGATGGTTTGCTGGCGCATTTCGATGGCGTGCAGGATGCCGACATCGGCAGGAACGTGGCCGACAAAAGGAATCCCCACTTCATGCGCTGTGTTCGCAATAGCATCGTATGTTGGGCGCGAGAGGCCGGGCAAAACTTTGATGAGGTCATAGCCTAGCCGCTTCTGTTCCCGTACCGCCTGTTCCCCCTCGGCCGCCGTTTTCGCGGATTCGCCATTGAGCACCGGGCCAGCGGTGATAATCGTCGGCCCGAGCAATTCGCCCACAGCCACCTTTTCCCGGAGTACCAGGTGATTAGGGAAACCTCCCATATTTCGGACTGTGGTGACGCCGTTTGCCAGGTAGAGTATGAGTTGTGACTCGGCGGCGTCAGGGGGATCTTTGGGCGAGGCTAGGTGAACGTGCATATCGGCAAGGCCGGGCAGGAGGAACTTTCCGCGCCCGTCAATGACCTTCGCACCTGGCGGGACAGTCACGTCCCGCGCCGGGCCCACTCTTTGAACGATGTTATTTTCGACGACGACGTCCTGATCAGGGACGATCGCTGGGGAGTCCATTGGCAACACGGTAACGTTGCGGAAAACAATGATCGAATCAGCGCGGCGGGATCGCTCCGGCGGTTGGGCTGACGCCAAACATGTCAGGATTGTCCCGGCTGCGAAACAAATGTTTGCAGTCGTCTTAACCATACGGCGGTTTGACGCACGCCGCCGCAGTTCGTTTTTCCTTGTCGCCTGGATTTTGCGGATTCGATCGTGGCCATAGATGACAAGAGCATCGCCCGTTCCCGCGATATCCTCTTTTCTTGGGTGAAGCTGCAAACCCACCGAGCGAATGAACATGGCCAGCAATCGATTGGAAGGCATTCGTGCGTGCATCTTCGATGCTTATGGAACTCTGTTCGACTACACGTCGGCAGCTTCGCGCTGCCGCGATGTACTCGGGGAGAAGTTCGCGCAGGTGAACGCGCTGTGGCGCGAAAAGCAGCTTCAATATAGTTGGCTGAGAGCCATTGAGGGACGGCACGCAGACTTCTGGCAGGTGACCGGCGATGCACTCGACTTCGTCTTAGAAACAGCCGGCGTTGCCGACCGTACCGTGCGCGACCGCTTGATGGCGCTTTACCTCAGGCTCGATACCTTTCCTGAAGTACCCGACATGCTGAAGCGCTTAAGAACGGCTGGCTTCAAGACCGCTATCCTGTCCAATGGTTCTCCCGAAATGCTCGATGCAGCTGTACAGGGAGCGGGTATCGGCGTGTTCTTCGATGCTGTCGTATCGGTCGAGGCCGTCGGTGTGTACAAACCTAATCCGAAGGTTTACGAATACGCAATCGATCTGTTGGGGATCAAACCCGCCGAAATCGCCTTTCAGTCTTCTAATGCCTGGGACGCGCACGCCGCCTCGTTGTGCGGGATGCGCGTCGTCTGGTGCAACCGCAATCGCCAGCGCCCGGAACGGCTGCCGGGATCACCGGATTTTGAGATCGCAACGCTCGCGGATCTCCCAGCTCTGGTAGGTGCATGACCGCCGATCGATCAACTCTTCGAGCCTTTTCGATCGCGCAACTCTTGGTCACGTTCGGAAATCATCAAGCGTTGAAGCGTAAGCGGCATAGCGAAGGAATGGTTTGATGAGGTTCCCATACCGTTTCACTACACGGCTGAAAACGCAGGCGAGCCAGAAGGGTCAATTTGCCTTCCGGCAACGGGAACTTGAGCAAGAGCGTCCCCTGAATTTCGACCGTACCGGTAGACACCGGCGACACAAAGCCTCAGGCCCTCTGCGCCTTCTGCGCCTGCTGCATGGCTGCCATGCGTTCCTGGTTTTGCCGAGTCAGATGCGGAGTGATGCCGAGCATGCGCTCCACTAACATGAGTTGCGAACGATGGTGTATCTCGTGCTCTTTCACGCTAAGAAGCATGTCGAAACGAGTGCGAGAGGGCGTCGGAGAACCAGCCGGAAAGGTGACGGTCTGCGCAAGAACGTCTTCCTTCAGGGATTCCAGCCACTTCGCGAAATCCTCCCCGCTCTCGCGCAGCCATTTGATCAATTCGGCCTTGGTGCGCGGCTTCGCCTCCTCGGCCGACATCTCAGCGAAGAGTTTTGGGAAATCGATGCCCTCCATCGACGTGGTGGTTCCCATCTCCCGGTTCAATCGCGGAACTATGGCGATGTGTGCGAGGGTCTGCGCGACGGTGCGCGTATCGGCCGCGGCCCGGAAGCCGTACTTCTCTTCCGGTATATCCTCGGCGACCTGGATCGTATTCTTGCGCACGGTGCGAAACGACGATGCGAGTTCTTTCGGTCCGTAGTAGGTCATAGAGATTAAGATAACCGCGGGATCTCGGACGATTCAACAAACCGATGCCGAATTCGCGGTTCGTCCCGCCCAACAATGCAAAGTAGGATCCCTTCGGTATATCGAAGAAGATTCTAAAGTGCTAGAATCTGTACCCATGAAAATATCCGCGACTTTCCTCCTGATCGGCATGGCTGCAGCCCTGCTAGCGCAGCAATCAAGGGTTCAGTCCAACGTCATTGACCGCTTCGTCGGCACATGGAAAGAAGATCAGTCTAAGCGCAAACTCGGCTCGCAGCCTGGGTTGAGGTTCCGCCGTACGGCGAGCGGGGGCATAGAAGAGCTTCGCGGACCCGATGCTAAGCCAGACGTGCAAGCAGTTAATTTTGATGGCAAGCCGCACGAGATCGGCAGTGCCAATAGCATTGTTTGGAAACAGATTGATGCGAACACGTTTGAGCGAACCCTTTCCGACCATGGAAAGGTTCTAACTGTTCGGCGGATTCGGATTGCGCCCGATGGGAAGACTCTTACTGAGGAAACCGAGCGTAAACTTCCAAATGGGAAAAGCGAAACAATTACTGTGGTCGCGGAGCGCGCATCTGGTGACGCCAAGGGTCTCGTGGGTACGTGGAGAGTGAAATCGCAGCGCAGCAGCATGCCCGATCAGCTGACCTGTGAACGGGCTAGCAACAACGGCATGAAATGCACGGATCAGGCGGGCGTGAACTTCACTGTCGCTTTGGACAATAAACCGTCACCGTACACTGGTCCTGCCGTCCTTCCGAATATGACCATCGCTGCTCGCCAAGTTGACGATCAGACAATCGAGCTCACGCTTATGCGGCAAGGTACGCCGATTGCCACCAGAAAAGCAGTTGTGTCGAAAGACGGAAAAACCATGACCTCAACAACCGCCAACCTTGGACCGAATGCGAGCGGTGAGCCCACCATCAGCGTTTTCGAGAAGCAATGAGCGGCAGCCGGGGTCATCGAGCATCGCGACAGAGCGCCAGCGTCGGTTCATATTCAGGTCCTGGTGCAGGTATGGCGGGTGTTGAGGAAGTTGCGAACACATTGAACCGCTTTCCTTCGGTTCGACCCAGTCATTACCGTCGGTAGACCTAACCGTCAATTTCGGATTTCGTTGTTATGGACCCGCCGCTTGGATAGGCGAACTAGGCCGATGATTAGCAGGCCACCAGCAATCTGACAGATCGTGCCCGGTTCCGGCACGGCCGTCGTAGACCAGGTCCCCGGAGCACCCTGCACTAGGGCAATTACAGGCCCGACATTTGGTGGAGGGCTGTTGCCAATACGAACATCATCGAAGGTAAACTCAGGAGTGGTCTTCTGCGTAAGAAGTCTGGCCGTTGGTGAACTGGCCGGTCCCACTACCACCCAGGACCACGTCGTAATCGCACCGGAAGCATCCGTTCCGACTGCGAGACTCGTATCTGTCGGCTCCCCATTCGTAAGCGTGACGTTGCCGGAGCTAATCGTGAACGACAAAGGCGTGATCTCGGTTAATGATGGCAGATTCGGGGCCAAAGGTACCGGAACCGTGAACGAACCCGTAATCCTGCAAGTTGGAGGACAACTTCCACCGTTGCGGAAGTCATTGAACGGCTGACCCGTGTACACGTAAATAGCATTTGCGCGGGCATAGCTGGTCATCAATGCTGCTGCCACGATTGAAACCAAGGCATACCAATAGCGCCGTGACGACATGGGCTCCTCCATTCACTTCAGTTGCTGTACTTGCCCGAAACGGACATACCGATTCTACGCATAGGGTGATCCGGACGCCGTTACCCCACACACATACGTGTAACGGAGTACTCAGGTATGAGTGAAAGAGTAGACAGAACAGCTATGTGCCGAGTTCGTCGTTGATCGCTTTGAAAGCCAGGCGCATCGGTCGGCGGCTACCGCTTCCGTCTATGCCGCTTCTACCGCCTTAACGACGTCGCTGGCGCCATCTCAGTCCAGGAGGTCTGGAGCGATGATCGTCACCCCATATCCAACCGAACGGATTCGAGTGGTGCGACAGCCCGGTAGAGAATAACCGGAATCCGAACCCCAGCGAAACGGTCTATTATGGCGAAATGACCTGGGAAGAGATGGATGTTTCCGTTTCTGGGCGTCGTGTGGATTGCGGCGCCTCATCCCCGCAAGATTCTTGCTCCGGGCCGCGCTCCGGTTCCTGCCGGCTCCTGAAGCGAATCGAGGTAGCATGCAATGATTCCCACAAAAGTTCATCTCGTTGGCAGTATGGCGTTAGACAGTGTCGAGGACGTTTTTCGCACGGCAGGAAGCTTGCTTGGCCGACGGTTGCGCCGTGTCCCCGATGGTGAGCCCGGAGGACGCAGGTTGTGGATCAGCTGGCAGTATCCTTTGCTTCGATCTCTGCCGTTTCTGAAAGCAGATGCGAGCCAGCCCAATCAGACTTCAGGCTTCCTCCCTCTCCACATCGCCGAAGGCGTCCCGCCCGGTGAAATCCGGTTTCCCGAATTGGGCTACGCACGGGAGGCGCGCGCATCGTATCAGGACTTTCTCGCCGCGCGGCAACAGGGCCATCTTGGACAGGATGTACGGTTCCAGGTTTCGCTGCCCACGCCGTTCGCCGTTATCTCTCCGTTCTGCGCGCCGAAGGATGTGCCGGTACTGGAGCCCCCATACGAGGAGGCCATGCTCAGGGACGTTGCCTCGGTCTGCCGGGCGATCCCGCATCAAGACCTCTGTATCCAGTGGGACATCTGCATAGAAATGGTCATGTGGGATGGACGGTGGCCGGGTATTCGTCATGCATTCGAGGACGTCCGCGGTGAGATCGAAAGCCGGATGAAGCGGCTTGCGGCGGCGGTGCCGAATGACGTGGAACTCGGTTTTCACTTGTGCTACGGCGACTGGGAAGCCCGGCATTTCGTCGAGCCGGCCGATACCGGCAAGCTCACTGAATTTGCAAATCTGCTGACGGGGGGCATCGACCGGCCGATTGCGTATATCCATATGCCGGTTCCGATCAACCGGGCGGATGACGCTTATTTTCAGCCGCTGCTGCAACTCGCGCTCCCGGCCGGCACGGAGGTGTTTCTGGGGCTGGTGCATGCCGATGGCGTCGAGGCAACGAAGAAACGCATCGAAACCGCCGCCCGGTACTTGCCCGCTTTCGGCATCGCGACGGAATGCGGGATGGCGCGCTGCCGCACCCCAGAGCTGGTTCGAACCTTGCTAACCATTCACGCAGAGGCTTCTCAGGAACCCGAACCGCAAGGGCGTTCGGCTCGATCGGATGCCTGAGCTGTACCGGAAGCGTGCCAGAACTGATCATGTATTATAGATCCATTCGGCCAGACGCATCGATCAGGCTCAGGCCGATGGATCAGGCCTGAATGGATTTCAGCGGTTTAGACTTAAATCTCCTGGTAGCTCTGGATGCGCTTTTCGCAGAAAAGAGCGTCTCCCGCGCCGGCGAGCGTTTGCACTTGAGCCAATCGGCAACCAGCGGGGCGCTGGCCCGCCTGCGCGAGACGTTTCAGGATCCTCTCCTGATGCAGGTTGGACGGAAGATGACGCTCACGCCGCTAGCCGAGGAATTGGTGAGGCCGGTCAGGGATTTTCTCCTGAAAGCCGAGACAATTCTGAACAGCAGCCCGGCTTTCGACCCCGCAACATCGACACGGAAATTTCGTCTGATGATGTCGGATTACGTGCAAACGGTAGTGATGACCGAAGCCATGCCAGTATTACAAAAACTGGCGCCAGCTATTAGCCTTGAGCTTTGGCCAACAATAGACGGCGGTTCTGAGCCGCTGGAGAGAGGCGAAATCGACCTGGCCATCTTCCCGACCAGATACCTAGCGCCGGAGCATCCATCGGAGCGGTTGTTCGGAGACCAGTTCACTTGTCTGGTGTGGTCCGGGAATCGCATCGTCAAGCATCATGTCTCGCTTGAGACCTACTTGAGCCTGGGACACATAGTTGTCCGGTTCGGGAGGATCCAGCAGTTGCCGAGTTTCGACGAATGGTTTGTGGAGCGCTACGGACATGAGCGGCGAGTCGAGGTAGTCACTACGGCCTTCAATCTCGTACCCCAACTCCTGGTTGGCACCCAGCGGATCGCAACCCTCCACCGCCGGCTGGCGACTTTCTACCAGCCGTATTTACCGTTGCGGCTGGTTACACCTCCTGTGGAAATTCCACGCATTGAAGAGTCGATGCAGTGGCACAGGTCGCGCGATAGAGACCCCGGAACGGTCTGGCTGCGTTCCGCTCTGAAGAGCGCGATTGCGAAGAATCCGGGCAAGGGGTAGTCCGGAGCTTCACGGGATTGCTGGATAACATGCCAGCTCTTGGGACTTCCGCCCACCCATCCACAACCGCCTCCCCCGCTCAACATCGCGGAGCCGCCGCAACCGCCGGCCCGCCAAGCTGCGCGCAGTGTGGACAACCTACTCACTCTTTCAAACGCGATCGTGCCAACAAGACTTTCGCGGGAACGAGTGCGCTACCTCGATCGCTTCAGGCGCCGGCAGGCACCGGCGCGCGTCCCGGAACAAGGATCTTGCTGGGATCGGCGCCGCGATCCACCACCACGCCAAAGAACGGAAACATCATCTCTTCCCATGTCATCTCGCCATAGTAGACGGTCTTGTTGGGGTTCGGATTCCATTTATTGCTGATCGAGTTGTCGTAATGGGCGTCCACATGTAGTTTGGTTCCTTTCGGCACGTGGACCATGGTATTGTACCCGAGCTGCCAGTTGAAGTCGTAGTGCGGGACGCTCAACACGGTTTCCTTGCGGCCGTCGGGATAAATCAGCGTGTAGGTCATATCCTTTCCGCGGACATGCATGTGCGGCATCATATATACGAGGTCTACATCCTGATTGAACGTGACCTCCGCGGGCGGGCTTTGCCAATTTGGTTCGTTCGGCGGGATGGCGAAGGCTGTCGGATCGGTCGGTGCGCTCGCGCTCAGCGAAACATACCGGCGCTGGGGCGGCTCCTTAGCCACAGTAAACCCGATCAGAACATGATCCGTAACGGCCGTCCCGTTCGGAGTGTAGTGCAGGTTGATGCTGATGTCGCTCCCGGCGCGCACCAGCTTCGCCGCGTGGAAATCGCGGTAATCGGCAACCGGATTTCCAGGTAAATAGCAGTCTTCCGCCATGCTCCGAAAGCGATGGTTAGGCGTACCGGGCCCGAACGTCGGCCTTTTGCCCACGATCGCACTGCCATCCTGATCGCGCGGCTTATCGTCCCAGTACGGCTTGAAGTATTCTACGTCGGCCGTGTGGGGATTGAACCCCAGACACATGTGATGCGTAACCTCGCGGTGCTCGGGCCTTATCTGTACGGATGTGATCCACGTGTCCTCTTTGAATCCCGTAGGCACGGTGATCGACACCCACTCGATCACGTTATTTTTGGTGTGCGCAGGCACATCGTAGCTAGGGCCTTGGACGATAATGTCCGGCTGAATCTGCCAACCCTCGGGCCATTGGACAGGTGGTGGCGCAGCGGCCGGATCGCCTTCGGGGGCGCCCGCGTCCGCCCACTTTGCGATCGCTTCGATCTCGCCGGGCTTCAGCGAGCGATCGTTCAAGAAATGCCCAAACTGCGGATCGGCAAACCACGGCGGCATCTTGCGAAGCGCCACGGCGTTCTTCATCGCTTTCGCCCACGGCCGGACGTCCTTGTAGGTCAGGAAAGACATGGGCGCCGCCTCGCCGGGACGATGGCAGGTCTGGCAGTTCTTCTGCAAAATCGGAAGAACGTCCTTGTAGAACGTCACTGCCGGCGCTTCCGCCGCGGCCAGGCTGCCGGCGCCGAGCAACGCGATGATCAGTAGATTCTTTGACACGAGTCCCCCTTCCAGGTTCAAGCTGAACATTAGTATTCGCTCACGCTGGTGAACCCGTCAAATCGATTCTTCCTATCAGTGATAGGGTAGTCCTATGAAGCCGGCGCGCTCATGGTTGCGCTCCATAGAAGCGATTTAGCGAACCGATTTCATGCACGAACGACCGAGCGTATAGTAGTACCGATAATCCGTGCTCAGCCGCAAACTGGAATATTTGATGGCGCTGGCCAAAGAGCGCCACTTCGCGCGGGCTGCTGCCGCTTGTCACGTTTCCCAGCCGACCCTCTCGGCGGCGATTCAGCAACTGGAAGCAGAACTAGGCGTGCCGATCGTCAAA
>CAYMHP010000219.1:6611-11128 GCA_964390225.1 uncultured Solibacteraceae bacterium | reverse complement strand
CCAATCATTTGATCGTGGGACTCGGAGGCACGGGAGGCAAGATTATCCGTTCCTTCCGCAAGACCATCTACCAGGAATTCCGCAAGGAGAGCCCGACCGGGGTCAACATCGGATACCTGTACGTCGACTCCAGCAAGGAGATGATGGACATGGACGACCCGAGCTGGAAGATCCTCGGCGTCAGCGTCCAACTCAACAAGAAGAGCCAGCTCCTGCTGCAAGGCGAAGATCTCAGCCGGCGTCTCGACAATCTCAACGAATTCCCCGGGATCAAGCCGTGGATCGGCCCGCCCGAACAGTGGAAAGACATTCTGGGCAGCATCATCGGGGTCACACTCGGCGGACAGAAGCGGCGGCTCGGCCGGTTCCTGTTTGCGTGCAAGGCCGCGGATTTCCGCAACCAGGCGCAAAGCCTGGTTCGAGATCTTCAGGCCAACGGCACGCCGGACACGACGTTTCATGTCCTGACGGGTCTTGCGGGCGGCACGGGCAGCGGCAGCATCATCGATGTCGTGGCGCAGCTGCGAAACATCTATCCCGATTCCAAGCGTTATCCCATCATTCTATACGCGCTTCTTCCGGAGACGTATCCCAACCCGAACTGGGACACGGGAAACTACCACGCCAACGGATTTGCTTCGCTCCTCGAACTGAACGCGTTGAGCGTAGGACGCTACGAGCCGGTGGATGTTTCGGGAACCCGCGCCGACCGGCTTCGCCTGATGGATCCGTTCAATGGCGCCTACGTGTTTACAAACGAGAACGATAACGGCCTGACCGCCGACGTCGACAAGGAAATCCCCAACATCATCGCCGATTTTCTGCATCAGAAGATCATTGCCGCCGGAAATGTGAGTTGGCCGACCCTGGGCCGCATGGAGAACGCCGAAAACGGAGACGGCTCTCCCGAGAAATCGCCAGGTACGAACAACCCTGAGCGCAGCAAGCGGTTTCTGACGTTCGGGATCAAGCGCCTTGCAATTCCCGAGGAAGAAATCGGTGAGTATCTGACTTATAACTTTGCCCGGCAGGCTGCCCTGCAGCTCCGTTATAACAATTGGTCCGACACCACCGGCTTCGCCGACGACTCCAAGAACGCCGATTTCGGCGAATTCGTCCGCCAGAAAGAAACGCTCAATAAGTGGGCCATGAGCGACGATCACCTTACTCTCTCCATCGGTATCCTTCCCGAAGACGCCAACAACAAGAAGTGGAAGGCCATCAATGACGAGTGGCAGGAGGTCATGCCTCATTTCAAGTCGCTGATTCACGAAAAGCGCCAGGATACGTGGCTTTCCGAACTGCAGAAACTTTGCGAGAAGCGCTTCGACCAGGATTACCGCGGCATGGGCGTTCGCAATTTTTACAGCAGCAAGCTAAAGGCGCGGAAAGAAATCGTCAGCCAGATTCGCCGCCTAATCGAATCCGACCTCATCGCCGACTGGAAGAACGGCGTCCGCTCGACTTACGATCTTTCCAAGCTCCTTACCTCGCTGCTCGACGCCACGGACGAACGTCTTAAGACGATGGACGACAAGATCGTCCAGATGCGGTCCGGTCAAGAGGAAGCCGCGAATCGCGTCGATGCCAATAACCGGGAATGGTCGCACATCGGCGTCCTCGGCAAGCTGACCGGGAAACCCGAGAGCATGGTGAATGCCCAGGGAGACGCGCTCTTCCAGCAATACGTCTACCGCACGCGGGCCGAGGCCTGGACCTTCGCCAAGCAGATCACCGAAGATCTGATCGTCGAGCTGACGGACCTGAAGGCGCAGATTGACCAGGTCACCAGCACCATCGCCGAAGCGGTCAAGAAATACAACGAGCGGATCGCGCAACGTATTACCGATAAAGGCCCGGATTTACGAGAACAGTTGGTTCGTTTCTATAACCCAGAGTTAGTCCGCAACATCACCCGTAATATGGTGAAGGACGAAAGCGAACAGCGCACGCAAACCAACAAGGTCCGCCTTGCGCTGATCGGCATGCTGGGCGAAAGCCCGACCTTCTCGCTGTTCAATCAACGGATCGGCGTCGGTGATTTCCTCGATGTGCTGGATAAGCAGTCCGCCAGTAACGCGCGAGTGGCCCACAACAACCTGATCCAAAACCCGAAGGAACGTTTGCTGGGCGTCAGCATTATCGAGAAACTGAAAGACCGTTTCGGCGCCAACGGCCAGGAGCTGAAATCGTATCTTACGGAACTCGTATCCCAGGCGGGGAATTACGCGTCCCTCGAGCCTTCCGAGATGGACAAGGATCGCGGGGCCGCTCAGACCGCGGTGAAACAGCTCACCGTCATCCTCCCCAGCGCGCCGGAACAGCAGGAATTCGTGAATACGTTGAAAGACATTTTCCGCGGAGCTTCGCGAGTCAATGTCGAATTCGTTTCCAGTGACGTTCGTCCGAACGAGATCATCCTGGTCAACCTCACCAACCTGCTTCCGCTTCGGTATCTGAAACAGCTCACGTTTTTGAAGCAGAAATACGATCTGCGCGCCTCGGGAACGAATGCCGCGCGCGCCAAGCTGGAACTCCACACCGAAGGCGATGGCGCGCAGTTCCCCAAGTTGTTCATCCCCGCGCAAAGCGAGGTAACTCGCGAAACGATTCCGTATCTCCTGCTGGCGAGTGCGCTCAAACTGATTCAAAACGCGCCCAATCCGAGTACGGGCTCGGCCGAGCTTGTGTTCGTTTCCAAGGACGCTGACGGCTTCGATACCGATCCGATCTACCTCGGCAAAACGCTCAGCGAAGCAGGCGGGAAACTCGACCGCCGCTCGGCGGACCTGGTCCGCGATTACGTGATGGCGCGGCTCGACGCGAAGGAGAACATGCTTGACACCCGGCGTACCGAACTGCGCCAGTCCGTCCTGGCCGATGTCGAGGCCATCAAAGCCGAGCGCGGGAACAACATCCAAGATGAAATCTATAAACAGTTTCTCGACGGCGGCAAGAAGGCCGTCGCGATTCTAAAACGAGAAGCATAATCGGATCCGGGAGAAAAACGCATGGCGGTACGTAGAGGGAAATGCACCAACTTCGGCAATTGCACGAATGCCGATAGCGGCAAGATCATCGACGTGCCGGACGGGAAGGATTTTGTCTGCCCGGAGTGCGCGCGCCAACTCAATCCCATGGAGATGGCGCCGTCGGGCTCGCGTTCGCCCCTTGCGGTTGTGCTGATTGTCCTGGTTCTGATTGCTGGAGGCGTCTGGTATCTTCGCAACCGCGGAGATGATCGCAAGACGGCGGGCGGCACAGCGGTGGTTGGGAATCCGGAGGTCATCCTCCGGCTCCACGGATCGAATACCATCGGCGCTCAGCTCGGCCCCGCGCTCGCCCAAGCGTACTTGCGTCAATTGGGCGCTCAGGAGGTCAAGACGGTTCCCGGCAAAGCTGACGAAGTGACAGTCCAGGAAAACGTCTCCGGCTCTTCCCAGGCGATCGAAATCGCCGCCCACGGTTCCGCGACCGCGTTCAGCGATCTCGCGGCCGGCAAGTGCGATATCGGGATGGCCTCCCGCAAGATCAACCCGAATGAGGCGGCCAACCTGTCGAGCCTCGGCGATATGACTTCACCGGCTTCCGAACACGTCGTCGGGCTCGACGGAGTCGCCGTAATTGTGAACCGCTCCAACCCCGTTTCTGCACTTTCCATCGGCCAGATCGCGGGCCTCTTCTCCGGCGAAACCGCGGACTGGTCCGGTGTTCCCGGCGGGCGCGGCAGTGTGACCGTCTACGCACGTGACGACAAGTCCGGCACCTATGATACGTTCAGGACCCTGGTGCTCGGCAGCCGGAATCTGGTGTCCTCGGCCAAGCGCCTGGAGGATAGCCGGGAGCTGTCGCAAAAGGTCGCCAACGATCCGGGCGGGATCGGGTTCATCGGCTTGCCCTACGTCGGCGAATCCAAGGCTCTTGCCGTCTCAGACAAAGGAACCCGCCCGTTGCTCCCGACGCGGCTGACGGTTGCGACCGAGGACTACCCGCTATCTCGCCGGCTATATCTGTACACGCCGTCCAACCCGTCCAACGCGAATGTGCGCCGCTTTATCGAGTTCGCACTGAGCAAGCAGGGACAGGATATCGTCGCCGATAACGGGTTTGTGGGACAGAACGTCGCAACAGAAGCTGGGGGTCCCAAGCCTGAGGGAATTCCCGAGTACACGCGCCTGACCTCCGGCGCGCAGCGGCTCTCGCTCAATTTCCGTTTCCGCACGGGCAGTGGTGAGCTCGACAACAAGGCCTTGGTCGATCTGGATCGCGTAATCAGCTTCATTTCCGACCTGCGGTACTCGGGCAGCGACGTGATGCTGTTCGGATTCGCCGATTCCACCGGCACCGATACCCTCAACGACAGACTCGCGAAGGACCGCGCCCGCGCTGTGGCGGGGCAGTTTGAACAACGCGGTCTCAAAGCGGGCCTGATCACCGGCTTCGGTTCCCACAACCCCGTGGCTTCCAACGACACGGCGGAAGGTCGCGAGAAGAATCGTCGCGTCGAGATCTGGATT
>CAYMHP010000219.1:0-6601 GCA_964390225.1 uncultured Solibacteraceae bacterium | reverse complement strand
GATTAAGCAGAAGCCCCGCGTTTCCTAACGGCGCGCAGGCAATGCACGAGCAGCCGCGCCGTCTAAACGATGGCTGCTTGCGCCTTACCCAGGAGCTCGGTCCAATCCAGCGTAGCTGCCAGTTGCTGCCCGATTTTGACGAGATCGGGGATGGCGTCGAGGTCGGCCTCGTCGATTTCGCGCGGCAGTTCCGGATTGAAATTGCGCAGGATGCCCGGCCATTGCCGGTTCACTGCATCGTCTACCCAGTCTTCGGAGCTGTCCACCAGTGTGCTGGTTGTCCACCCGATCGTGGCCAGCAGGCCATGAGGCGCGTCATCGGACGCCGGAAAATAGCCGGTCCCGCAAGAGAGGACGCGGGTCTCCGCGGGTGTGAAATCGTCGTATTGGAACGCCTCCACGCAGGCCTGGTATGCGGGATTGGCCGTTCCACCGACACCGCCGTCGAAAAACCGAATCGTCTGTCCGTTTATGTTGTCGATCCGCCAGTGGTCGAAATAGGTGGGGGCGCAGGAGGAAGCGACGGCCGCATCGATCAACTTCACCGATCCGGTGGTCTGTCGGTTCCGAGGATTGTCTTTGACGAAGAACCAATTGTGGCCGTTCATGGCTGTGGCGGAGATCATCACGCGAACGGGGCTGTCGTTCACCGTCCAGGTTGCGTTGCCGCCCAGAACGGAAACCAGAACGTCTCGCAGGTGGTCGGGGTTATACATGAAGCCCTCGGCGACACGCTTGGCGCTCGCAATTACACCGCTTGGGGTGAAGATCTCGTGCGCGCGGTCGGTATAGACTTTCAACGCCTCCTTGGCAGGGACCCCGGCGGCAATCGATGCCGTGAGAAGCGCACCCGTCGAGGTGCCGGCGCAGAAATCGATGTGATCGCGCGTGAGGCCGCGGAGTTGTTCTTCGAGTTTCGCCAGGCAGCAGCACGGGATAATTCCTCGAATGCCGCCGCCGCGAATGGACAAAATGTAGCGCATATGGCCTTACTCCTGAAGAAAGCATAGGCTTTGGCTGGGCCGTCGTCTAGGGGCCGACTCGTCGTATCACCCGGCTGCTCCGCGCATTCCCACTCTTACGAGGTGCCTATGCCGCCGGGGAATGTCGCCACCGCAGCTTAGTCAATGAGGTCTTCCCCGCCCAAAAAACATCCTCCAAAGCGTTGACATCGGTCGCTGGTCTTGATATTTATCGCGGGCATTGAGAGTGCCTCGTGAACAAGAAAGATCTAATCGGAAAAATCGCGGCCGACGCGCGCCTCACCCGCGCGCAAGCTACTCGGGCATTGGATGCCTTTCTGGAGGGGATACAGAATGGCCTCAGCCGGGGAGACCGGGTCACCATTTCGGGGTTCGGCACATTTGGGGTGCTGCACCGCAAACCGCGCCGTGTGCGCAACCCGCAGAACGGTAATGCCATTGAGATCGCGGGAAAGCGTGTTCCGCGTTTTGCGCCAGGCAATGAACTAAAGTCCGCCATTGAAAACCCGGAGTAACAACCCGTAGCGGCCTTATACCGTGCCAGTAGCCACGCTGGCCGCTGGCGTGCTGCAATAAGGGGGATGACCGTCAAACAAGTCAAACTCGCGTGGAAATACCGGCGGATTCTCTGGAAGTACCGTAACTTGATCCGGCATCGCAAAGAGATCGTTGGGGCGGCCGTCACGGGAGCGGCGCTCGCGGCCGCCATTTGGTGCGCGCCGTCGGTCCACAATAGAGTGAGTGCCGAGCGAAGATAACGACCGGCTCAAACCGATCCCCGGCAGCATCGGGACCGTCAAGGTCTTCGGTGTGCCGGTCCGGCTGCACTTCACTTTTGTTCTTCTGCTGATCTTCCTGCTGTTCATCGGCGTTGGGCAGAAGCAATCCGGGGCGTCCACCGCCATATATGTGATTGCGTTGTTTGCCTCCGTCCTGCTTCACGAGATTGGCCATACGCTGGTCGCCAGGCACTACGGGATCCGCACCATTGAGATCGTGATGTTTCCGATCGGCGGCGTATCGCGCCCGGAGCGGTCACCCAAGCCGGGTGAAGAGTTGTGGATCGCGCTGGCGGGCCCGACCGTCAACCTGCTGATCGCCGTCGCTCTGCTGGCTTGGGTAGGCGCACAGAAAGGCTGGGTGGCGGTGGAGCAGTTGAGCGTTCCCACCGACG
Organism: uncultured Solibacteraceae bacterium; assembly: GCA_964390225.1. Taxonomy (GTDB): domain Bacteria; phylum Acidobacteriota; class Terriglobia; order Bryobacterales; family Bryobacteraceae; genus PSRJ01. The sequence goes on along the minus strand of CAYMHP010000219.1, from coordinate 4,444 downwards.
CCAACCTGGCGCAGCGCATCGCTTTGGGAAACCTGCTGCTGTGGCTATTCAACCTGCTGCCGGCATATCCGATGGATGGGGGACGGATTCTTCGGTCACTGCTGGCGCTGCGCAGGCCCGAGGAAGAGGCCACGCGCGTGGCCGCGGGAGCTGGGCAGGCGCTGGCCATCCTGATGGGACTTGCCGGTCTCCTGTGGGGCAACTTCCTGCTGATGTTTGTAGCTCTCTTCATTTACCTCGGAGCGGCTCAGGAAGGCTCGGCCGCTCGCGGCCGGATTCTGACTACAGGATTTCCCGTCCGCTCCGCCATGATTACCGACTTTCGTACCCTGCAACATGGCGACACCATTCGCGACGCCGGAAATCTGTTACTAGCGACATCCCAACACGACTTTCCGGTGATGCTCGGCGAAGCCGTCCAGGGGTTGCTGAGCCGCTCCGCGCTGGTTCGCGCCATGCTCACGGAGGGGCCGGAGGGATACGTAGCTGGCGCGATGGAGCGCAATTTCACACGCCTTTCCCCTGACGCCCCGCTGACCGAGGTTTTGCCGCAAGTCTCGGCCCCAGGCGCCTGCGCCCTGGTGATGGACTCCGACGACCGGCTACTCGGGATGGTTACTTCCGAGAACGTATCCGAGTTCCTCCTCCTCCGGCAGGTCAGCAAGGCTCAAGAAGCGCGAGAGCACACACGATAGCGAACACCTGGCGAAGCCGCAATGGATGCGTACATTCCCTGGGCGTGGACGTGCTCCGGATTAGGCATGAAAGAAGTTTCAAACGCGTTCACCCCGCGGATTCTGCTTACCGCTTGCCTGTTCCTCGCAGGTTGCCAATATTACCGTCCCAATTCCACCAACGCGGGATCCTCTGCGCCGAGAGAGGTCCCCAGCGGCTCTGTCAAAATCAGTGGGCCCTTGCTCTCGTACGCCGACGTCGTCGACCGTGTTGCGCCGGCCGTCGTCACCATCCGGTCATCGCGGCACGTACGCGCCCCCCAGCAATTCCCGTTCTTCGACGATCCGCTGTTTCAGCGGTTCTTCGGCGGCGGAGTTCCCGGACGCGGCGGGAGTGGTACGCAGGTGCAACAAGCACTCGGCTCCGGTGTGATCGTGCGGGCCGATGGCCACATTCTGACTAACCATCACGTGATCGATGGCGCCGAGGAGATCAAGGTCGATTTGAGCACGCGCCGCACCTACTCCGCGAAATTAATCGGCTCGGATGCACCTAGCGATCTGGCGGTGCTGAAAATCAGTGCGAGCGATCTCCCGGTGTTGCAACTGGGCAACTCCGATGCCGTGCGTGTCGGCGATGTGGCGCTCGCGGTAGGCAATCCGCTGGGCATCGGCGAGACGGTCACCGCCGGGATCATCAGCGCCAAAGGACGGGCCACCGGGCTGAGTGACGGAAGCTTCCAGGATTTCCTGCAGACCGACGCTCCCATTAACCAGGGGAACTCGGGCGGCGCGCTGGTCAACACGCGCGCTGAACTGGTGGGCATCAATTCGCAAATCCTGTCGCCAAACGGCGGCAATATCGGGATTGGCTTCGCGATTCCTTCCAATATGGCGAAGACAGTGATGGGGCAGTTGATCGGAAAGGGTAAGGTGCAGCGCGGCATGCTGGGTGTCGGTATCCAGCAAGTGACCAGCGATCTAGCCGCCAGTCTGGGCCTCAAGGAAGTCCGCGGCATCCTGATCAACTCGGTCACTCCGGGCGGGCCGGCCGACCGCGCGGGGCTGAGGCGCGGTGACGTGATCCTCAAACTGAACGGCAAGGATGTGAACGATTCCAACGTCTTGCGCAACGAGATCGCCAGCAGCGCGCCGGGTACGGATGTGACGCTGACGATTCTGCGCAGTGGGCAGCAGCAGGACGTCCGCGTGAAACTCGGCGAGTTGACTCCCCAGACTGCGCGCGCCCAGGAGGAGCAGGGCGGGGGAGGGGCGGAAGGCAGTTCGCGGCTGGGCATCACCGTGGTGCCGATGACGCCCGACCTTGCACGCCAACTCGGCGTACGGGCCGGCACTCCGGGCCTGGTGGTCGAATCTGTGGATCCCGCCGGCCCGGCCGCGCAAGCTGGTTTGCAGGCCGGTGACATCATTCAGGAAGTGAACCGGCAGCCGGTACGGTCGACCGATGATATGCGCAAGGCCATGCAGAACTCCGGAAACCGTCCTCCATTGCTGCTGATCAACCGCGGCGGCCAGACCATCTTCGTGCCCGTGCCGCTCCAGTAGCGCCGCCGCATGCTAATCTCTTTGTTCACTGAGACCCGACATGTCTTTTCTGTCCATACGCGATCTCGATCTCAAAGGCAAACGGGTGTTTATCCGCGTCGACTTCAACGTTCCGCTGGAGAAAAACGAGCGCGGAGGAATGCAGATCACCAGCGATAAACGCATCAAGGCCTCGCTGCCGACTATCCAGTACGCGCTCGAACACGGCGCCGGAGTGATTCTGGCTTCGCACCTGGGGCGTCCCAAAGGCAAGCCCAATCCGGAAATGAGCCTGAAACCGGCGGCGGCAAAGCTGCAGGAACTGCTCGGCCGTCCGGTCAAGATGGCGCCCGACTGCGTGGGGCCGGAGGTGCAATCGATCCTACCGGCGCCCGGCGAGGTGCTGCTGCTCGAGAATTTGCGCTTTCATCCCGAGGAAGAGAAGAACGATCCCGAGTTCTCCAGGAAATTGGCTTCGTTCTGCGACGCCTATGTGAACGACGCATTTGGTTCGGCGCACCGCGCCCACGCCTCGACGGAAGGAATGGTCCGGTTCGTCCCGAGGGCGGCCGCCGGCCTGCTGATGGAGAAGGAGCTAAAGTACCTGGGGAAGGTCACTACGCATCCGGAGCGGCCCTGCGTTGCCATTCTCGGGGGCGCCAAGGTCTCCGACAAAATCGAAGTGATCGAAAATCTGGGCAAGATTGTCGATCGCCTGCTGATTGGCGGGGCGATGGCTTACACATTCCTCAAAGCGCAAGGGCAACCAACCGGGAAATCGCTGGTCGAGGAGGACAAGATCGATCTCGCCGGCAAGTTGCTGGGCGAACTGGGAAACAAGCTGATGCTGCCGATGGATCACATCGTTGTTTCGGAGATCCAGCCGGGCGCGCCGAACGAGGCGGTCGAGCGGATCCCCGAAGACAAGATCGGAGTGGATATCGGGCCCCGTACGATCGAGGCCTACGCGCATGCGATCGCGGGCGCCAAGACCATCATCTGGAACGGGCCCATGGGGATTTTCGAGAAGCCGCCGTTCGACCAGGGCACGGTCGCGGTGGCGAGGGCGGTAGCCGCTTCGGGTGCGACCTCGGTAGTCGGCGGAGGCGATTCCGAGAAGGCTGTCAAATCGGCGGGCGTTGCGGATAAGATCTCGCACGTCTCGACGGGTGGCGGCGCATCGCTGGAGTTTCTGGCAGGAATCGACCTGCCCGGTGTCGCGGCTCTTCGCAATAAGACCGCCTAGGCGACCGAGAAGCCGCGGAACAGGATGATCGCCAGGTTCCAGGTGACCACCACGGCGAACCAGAAATTCAAAAACACCACCACCCGCGGCCGCTGAAAGCGAAGCGCCGCTGCAACCAGGAAGGCCGCGAACAGCTTCGAGATGAGCAGTCCAGGGAGCGGGCCTACCTGCATCAGGCGGCCGATGAAGACGCTTGCTTCCTCCGCTCCGAGGTGCACGCCGATCAGGGTGGTCAGGATGTCCAACACCTGAAGCGCAACAAAAACGGTCAGAGACGGAACGGGAAAGGATTTGCGGGCCGTAGGATGCATCGTGGAAGTGAGGATTCCATACCCATTTTTTCCGGACTGCCCCGTGAATTTCTAGTTGCCGACGGTTATCGGATCGTCTACGGAACCATCACAGTGACTTCGCCGGGCGTGATGAAAGTAATGACGCCGCCCCAGATGCAATTCAGGGTGCAGGTGTTGTCCAGTGTTGGTTGATTTCCGAGCTGGACCGTCGGGGCGCCGGGGACCCAGGGTGTGGGCGTGGCGGGGATACATGGCATCGGAGTCAAGACACCCAACGCCGCCGCCGTGGCCGCAGCGACTGTAGGATTCGCAGCCGACATGCACATTCCGAACGGCATGATGTTGGTCATCGGGATGTGGTCCATGATGTTGGCGTCCGGCACCATGTTGGTTTGTACCCGGTTGATCGGCAAGACTACCAGCGCGCTCGGAGCCATTCCGAAACTGCACTTCATCTGCGCACCCATGCACACTTGGTTCGGCATCACGAAAAGTGTAGCGCCGCCAGAAGGATTGCGGCAACCGTTAGGCGGCTCTAAGGTAGCGCGGTGGGGGGCAAGCCCGCCTTTGCGGCAGAGCCCGCTATACAACCGCTCGTCGTCGTGCTAATAACAAATTTCATGTCCATTCCTTATATCCGGGTCAGACCAATGGTCCGAATGAATAGAGAGAACCCTCTAGCCGAT
>CAYMHP010000218.1:226-11141 GCA_964390225.1 uncultured Solibacteraceae bacterium | reverse complement strand
AGCTGGCCGTAACGGCGGCTGCGTGATCGCCGGCGACGGTCGGCTGTGAGGATGCCGTCACGGATACTGCGGATTTGGCCGGCCGGCTCATTCCTTGGCGGCCCAGTGCAGGCCGATACCTCCCAGGATGAAACTGCGCGCATCTACCTTCGGATATCCGGTGCGGCGCAGCAGCGATGAAAAATCATCGATTGAGATGAACGTGCGGAGTGAATCCGGGATGTACGTATAAATGCGCGGCTGGCCGTGCAGCACGAGTCCCCAGAACGCGCCTTGCGCATACAGATACGCCAGATAGACCGCTCTGAGCACCGCATGGCTCGGGAGAAAAAAATCGAGACTGACCAGCAGGCCGCCGGGCCGGGTGACCCGCTCGATTTCGCAAAGAGCCTGCTTGAGATTGCCGAAGTTCCGCAGACCGTATCCGATGAAGACACAGTCGAACGAACCATCGCGGAACGGGAGCAGACTGGCGTCGGCGCAAACCGTGCGTTCGATCCCCCGCTGGCGGGCGAACCGCAACATCCGTTCGGTGAGATCGACGGCAATGGGTTTGGAGTCGGGCCGGATGCGCCGGATGATTTCGCAGAAATCCCCGGTTCCCGAGGCCAAGTCCAGCACCGTGGCACGGTCGGGGAGCGTAGCCCTGTCGACGCCAGTTTGCTTCCAGCGCCGGTCCATGCCATAAGAGAAAACCCGGGTGATGAAGTCGTAACGCGGAGCCACGGTGTGGAACATGGCGCGCATCAGGCGGGAGTTTTGTTTTTCTGCGGGAGGTTTCACTCGCAGCCGAATTGTATCAAACGCGCGGGACTCGGTAGCGGAGTCTCGGCCGCCGGGCTCAAAATGGAAACCGCTCCCCGCGAAACGCAGGGAGCGGCGATGTTCGGCTGAGAACCGGAGAGACTTAAACCTGGAACGAACTGCCGCAGCCGCAGGTGGATTTCACTTGAGGGTTGTTGAACTTGAAGCCCGCGCCCTCCAAGGTCTCCACGTAATCGACCTCGGCTCCATCCAGATACAGCATGCTGGCTTGGTCGATGTAGACCTTCAGACCGTCGTACTGGTAGGTCTTGTCCAGCATATTGGGCTGATTCTCGAAGGCCATCGAATAGCTGAACCCGGAACAGCCGCCGCCCACCACCGCGATACGCAGCCCGACCGGCGCCGGATCCTGGGTCGCCATGATTTCCTTCACTTTGCCGACTGCTCTTTCAGTCAATTGCACCATGCGTTATGAACTCCTCACACTGAGCTTCGTACCCATTATACATTCGGGACCGAAATGCTCCAGCATTCAACTGCTTAGATGCGACAATCGCGCCCCAGGTCGCGTCGATTTGCAGCCGAGTGGCGTCGGAGCCAATCGGGCCCTGTGCTATCTTGCAAGTGGTGATATCCGCAAGCAAATGAAACCCGAAACGGTGTGGCCGCGTCGGTAGCGGTGTATGGGGACACTGACCGGCGCGCTCCCAGTACCGGCATTCGGAAGCAAGGTTGCGGCCAAATCGAGAGTGGATTACCAGAACACCCCCGAAGGCGCGCTGGTGCAGCGGGCGCAGTCAGGCGACGAGACCGCATTTCGCGAGATCGTGGAGCGCTATCAGGCCAAGGTTTTTTCCATTATCCACGGCATCGTCCGGCAGCGCAATGACGTCGAAGACATTGCACAGCAAGTATTTGCAAAGGTTTACCTGTCCCTCAAGAATTTCGACTTTCGCAGCTCCCTGATCACCTGGATCTACAAAATTACGGTTAACGAGTGCTTCGATTACCTGCGTAAGCGAAAGGTCCGGCGGTTGGTATACGAGAGCGATCTGAGCGAAGACGAAGCGCGGCGTGTCGAGAACTCGGAGCCCGCAGTCGACCGGCAGGCACCGGCCGACTCCAGTCTGGCCCAGCGGGATTACATTCTGAAACTCCTCACCCGGGTCTCAGAAGAAGAGCGTATGTTGTTGATGTTAAAAGAAGTTGAGGGGTACTCTGTGGAAGAGTTGGCGGCCCGGACCGGCATGAATGAAAACACTATCAAGGTGAAGCTCTTCCGCGCACGGCAGAAGTTGGTCAAGGCGGCGCAGCGCCTGGATCGTGCTCCCGGCTTGGTACCCGGTTAATGCCGGGATTTGATAGTTTGGTTTGTTCCCTGAGTGGGCGGGCCGGTTTCGGCAATGAGACCCGCCAGGGAAGTGGTTTAGGCGTGGTAATTTACATCGTAAGGGAAGAAACGTATGCACGCGGTAGTAATGGAGAGCCTCGAGGAGTTTCTGGCCGGTACGCTGGAACCGGCCGCTCAGCGGCAAGTCGAGGCACACCTGGGCGCCTGTGAGCTATGTCGCGAAGAAGTCCGAAGCATGCAAGAGGTCTCGCACTGGTTCGGCTCTTTGCGCTCCGATGAGCTTCTTCAGCCGGCGCCGGGTTTTTACGCCAGGGTCATACAAGAGGTGGGTGCGCGGAACGCGACGCCTTCCTTCGCTAGCCTGTTTACGTTGGACTTCGCTTTTGCGCGCCGGTTAGCGTTTGCCTCGTTGGTGACGCTGGCCATCCTGGGCAGCTACCTGGTTACCCGGGAGTCGGCGTATCCGAGCGGTCCGTCTCCAGACGCCGTAATGGCGCAGCAAGAGTCCCCGGCCTTCGATTCCGCACCACCGCAGGACAATATGCTGGTAAGTCTGACCGCCTATGAGCACTAGGCTTCTGGAACAGACCTCCATCGGGAGAGGGCGGGATCCGCGGGTTGCATGCGCGGTGGTGTTGACGCTGGTGTTCCTCTGCGGCGCGGCGGCGGGCGCCATCGCGATGAACCTGGGCGTACACAGCCGGCTTCATCAACCGGCATTTGGAACGGCGGCGGGCAATGCGCTGTACTTCGACCGGGTTCAGAAGGAATTGAACCTGACGCCTGCCCAGTCCGAGCAAATGCAATCGATTCTGAACGACATGTGGCAGTACTATCGAACCGTGCTGACCGATAGCAAGTCCCGCGTCGAAGAGGTCCTCACCCAGGAGCAGCGTGCCAAGTTCGAGCGCATGCTCCAGCAACAGCGCTAATCTGTTCGCCGTTCGGGAAGTAACCTCCTTTACCGCGAATGGCCGCCCTCAGAATTAGAATTTGAGTATGTGGATATTGGCGGCGCTCCTCTTCTTCCAGGCAGCCAGGCCTTCCGCTGATGGAATCAAGGCGCTGGGGGAGGGGAAGTACGAGGTTGCCGTCGAAGCCTTCAGCAAGGCGATCCAAGCTGACCCCCAGGATTATTTCGCCCACTTCAATCTGGCCCTCGCCTATACGCTACTCGAGCGCGATGCGGAGGCACTCCCCGAGTACCGCAAGACTCTTGAGCTGAAGCCAGGATTATTCGAGGCGCAGCTCAACGAGGGGATCGTGCTGCTGCGGCAGAAGAATGGCGCGGAGGCGCTGCCCCTGCTGGAGGCGGCCGCCGCCCAAAAACCGCAGGAATTCCGTCCCCGCTACTATCTTGCCGAGGCGCAACTGGCGACCGGCGACCTCGCCAAGGCGGAAGCGAACTACCGCGCCGCCGCCGAGTTGGATCCGAAATCCGCCGCCGCGCAATTGGGTATTGCGCATGCCCTGGCGCGCGGCGGAAAGCTGGCTGAAGCAGCGCCCGTTTTCCGTCAGGCCGCGCAACTTGACCCCACCTACCGTGATGGCCTTTTGGAATTGGCGGCTCTGTACGAAAAGCAGGGAGAGCGCGCGGAAGCCGTCGAAATTTACAAGCAGTTTCCGGAGAATCCGGCCGCGCAGGAGCGTTTGGGCGAGTTGCTTCTGGAGATTAAGCAGTATGGCGACGCCGTACCGCGGCTGGAAGAGGCCTATGCCAAATCGCCTACGCCGGCCAACCGGGCGGCACTCGCCGCAGCCTACCTTTTCAATAACCAGCGCGAAAAAGCGCTGCCGCTTCTGGAGAAGGCTGTTAACGAAGAGCCGGCCAATTATGACCTGCGCCTGATGTATGCGCGCGCCCTGCGCGATCAGCGGCAGTTTCAGCCCGCCGCCCAGCAGTTCTCCGCCGCTTTGAAGATGAAGCCGGACGCCGGACCTATTTGGGATGAGCTGGGCGGGGTCCTGTATATGCTCGAAGATTATCCGCAGTCGCTGGCTGCCTTCGACCGTGCGCTGCAACTCGGGGAGAATATTGCGGGAAACTGGTTCTTGCGAGCGATCATTCTCGATAAAATGCATCAGATCAAGCCAGCGTTGGAGGCGTATCAGCGGTTTCTTTCCATGAGCGAGGGGAAGAATCCGGACCAGGAGTTTCAGGCGCGCCAGCGGGCGCGCATCTTGAAGCGGGAACTCGAGAAGCGGTGAACTCGATGCGGTGGATCACGGTTGCGGCGCTTGCATTGTTCGCTGCCACAACGCACGCCGCGCTGGACCAGGCCAAAGCGGAGCCGAACCTGGAGAAACGATCGAAACTCGCTCTCGACAACGCAGTCGTCGCTTTAAAGGCCGCTCGCGACGCTTACAAGGCGGGCGATTCCCAAAAGGCCGCGGCGGACGTGGCGGAAGTGGAAGAATCGGTCGAGTACGCGTATCAGTCGTTGATGCAGACCGGCAAGAATCCGCGCCGCAGCCCGAAATGGTTCAAGCGCGCCGAAATTGAAACGCGCAACCTGGTCCGCAGCCTGGAAGACTTTCAACAGGAGATGGGCTACAACGATCGGTCCATGCTCGATAAACCGAAGGCCAAGGTACAACAGGTGCACGATGACCTGCTGACCGGGCTGATGGAGGGCAAGAAGAAATGAAGACCCTGCTCTGGTGCCTGGTGCTTGCAGCGCCGCTTTTCGCGCAACGGGATTTCCTCACTGCCGACGAGATCGATCAGGTGAAGCAAGCCCAGGATCCTAATGAACGGCTCAAGCTGTATGCAAACTTCGCCAAGCAACGCGTGGACCTGGTGCAGAACCTGCTTTCCAAAGAGAAGGCCGGCCGCTCGCTGATGGTCCACGATGCGCTCGAAGACTACTCCAAGATTCTCGACGCCATCGACGATGTCACCGACGATGCCTTGCTCCGCAAACTGGAAGTGAAGCAGGGGCTGGAGGCCGTCGCTTCGGCGGAAAAGCAAATCCTGCCGGTCCTGCAAAAGATCCAGAATAGCCAGCCCAAGGACGTGTCGCGCTACGATTTCGCGCTCAAGCAGGCGCTCGAGACCACCCAGGACAGCCTGCAATCCTCGCAGGAAGACCTGGCAACGCGCAGCAAGGACGTGGAGGCTCGCGAGGCCAAGGAAAAGAAGGAACTCGAGCAAGCGAGCACGCCCACCGAGCGCGCGGAGAAGAAGGCCGACGAGAAGAAGCAGGAACCGAAGCGCAAAGCGCCCACCTTGAAGCGGCCTGGGGAGCAGTAGGCCTGACAGAGATTTATTTACGCTCCAGTTGCGGGCGGGGCTGGGCTCGGCGTTTCAGCCCCGGCAGTAACGCCGGGGGCCCGTCAGCAATACAACCCCCGCCCTGACCGGCAGGACGGAAAACAATTTCAGCGGCACTCGAGACCGCGGTTCTCCGCTATTCGCGGCTCTCGAGCTGCAGCGTAATCGTGCCGATTGTGAATTGCATTCTCACCCGCACTTGTACCGGTAGCCGCTGCCGGTCATCGGTGAGCCACACGTTCAGGTGCGCGGATCTGCGGAACAGAACGTTATTGAAGAGATACAGCTCGTAGCGGATCGTCTTAAACGTCCCCGCCGGTGTTCTTACGTCCTCCCGTTGCTGCGCTTCGACTTTCGCCATTACGACCTTTTTGCCGTCAGTGACAGGGGCTTCGGTGCTCTGTCCCGGCTCGAGAGTGAGCGTCCGCAAGAAATACAGTCCGCCCACAACGTCATGAACGCAGTCGGGGATGTCCGTTTCTTTCGACTCGACGACGGTGTTCTTCGCAAGGTCGCGGTCCAGATAAAATGCCTTGCGCCTTTCGGTATCGAACGTGATCTTTGTTTCGCGCCGGCGGTTTCCTTCGTGCGCCGTCAACTGCGATGACTCCACGCACAGATTCCGGTTGAGGACGGCGCTGTAGTCGTCCTCCACTCTAAAAAGCTTGGAAACCAGCCCGACGGATTCGACGTGCAGATTGACCTGCCACTGCGGGCGGCCCGCCTCGGTGGAGGTCCACTCCACGCGCGTTTTCCCCGCGGTGATCAGGCGCCACTCGATGTTGTAGGTCAGGGTTTCTTTCGACGGCAAATTGCCTGTCTGTGGCAAAGCGAGACGCGCGCAGACCAGCAATACCCACAGCAACCGGGCCATGAAAGGCCAGTGTCTCAGATGGCGTAACGGAACTGCAACGTTACCGGCAGCGGATTTATGCCGAGCCGACGCTCAGCGATTCACCAGCCTCATATTCTGCTCCGGGTAGCGGGTCCCCGCTGTGCTCCCCGCCGGCAGAAGCCGGTCGATTTCCTCCAACTCTTCCGGAGTGAGCTTTACGTCGAATGCACCCAGGTTCTCTTCCAGCCTGGTCCGGCTCTTGACGCCGAAGATCGGGACGACGTCGTCGCCTTGCGCCATGACCCATGCCAGGGCGAGTTGCGCCGGGGTGGCGTGCTTCTTGCGGGCGAGCGCCTCGACGTGCTGAACCAGTTCGAGATTCTTGTAGAAGTTCTCGCCCTGGAAGCGCGGATTGTGACGGCGGAAATCGTCTTCCGGAAAATCTTCCGGCCGTTGGAAACGCCCGGTGAGAAATCCGCGTCCCAGCGGGCTGTAAGCGACGAAGCCGATTCCCAGTTCGCGCACCGTCTCGAGGATCTCGTTTTCGGGATCGCGCGTCCAGAGGGAGTATTCCGTCTGCAGCGCGCTGATGGCGTGCACGCGGTGGGCGCGGCGGATGGTGGCGGGGGCGGCTTCCGAGAGGCCGAGGTAACGCACTTTCCCTTCGCGTACGAGGTCGGCCATCGCGCCAACGGTATCTTCGATCGGCGTGTTGACGTCCACACGATGCTGATAATACAGATCGATCACTTCGACGTTCAGCCGCTTCAGCGAGGCCTCGCAGCAGGCGCGGACATATTCCGGACGGCCGTTGATACCCAGGAACTTACCGTCTTCGGTTCTCTGGCTACCGAATTTCGTGGCCAGCACGGCCTGATCGCGGCGGCCGCGCAACGCTTTTCCGACCAGGACCTCATTCTTGAATGGCCCATACATATCGGCTGTGTCGAGGAAGTTCAGCCCACGGTCGATAGCAAGGTGTATGGTCGCGATGGATTCGTCATCGTTGGCTGCGCCGTAGAATTCCGACATTCCCATGCAGCCGAGACCCATCCGCGACACCCGCAGACCTTGCCGGCCCAAAGCCACTTGCTGGATCATGATTTCTCCTCTCCCCTAAGTGTCGCTTGAAGACAGCCTCGGCGTTGTATCGAGACAGCCAAACTCTGGCGCGCGGTGTCGCTCGAGGCGTGAAATGCGATCAGGGCCGGCGGTGGCGGCAGCGGTTTGGACGGCGGCCGGGCCCGGATCAGGCGGGTAAGTGCGCTCGCCCGAGATCACCATTACAGTCTTCTGAGTGGCGTTGTCAATCAGCTCCAGCGTGGCGACGAAGTGGCAGCCGGCGGGTGCGATGCTGAATGCGTGAATCTCCGTTCGCGTGGCGCCCACCAGGTCGGTGTCGGCGTTCAGTTCGAGTGAGGCACTTTTTCCCCCAACGAGCTGCGAGACCGTATTCGATTTGAGAATCTTCCCCTGATCGTCCGCAATCGCGAGATCCGCCGAGCAGAGGATCTGCAGGATCGGCGCGGGAGCCGTCGGATAGATCACGTTCCATCGCGCGGTCTGTCCGGGAGTGATTCCGATCGATCCCGAAGTCTGCTGCTGATTTTGAAAGAGCGATTGCGCCATGGCGGCAGTACCGCTCAATATGACAATGCACGACAACATCTTTCGCATGATTTCGTTTTCTCCTCTCAATGGAACGTGACACCGGGTGTCTTCCTTCACTGCCTAAGACCGCGTGTCCGAGGCGTATACGACAGCTGGAGGAGAATAATGCGCGGTTCCAGGCCACCGGGAAGATTCGGCTTCCGAAACCAGGGACACGCCTGCTTCAGAACCCCGATGGCGCGATCCAGAAGCTTTCCGTCCAGCGTTCTCCTGGCGCGACGGTTTGTAACTCGTCGTAAACACCGGCGTGCGCCAGGTTAAAGGCGTTGGTGATGGCCGCCATCGGTTCGAAGCAGATGAAATCGCGGCCCTCCGGTGCGAACACCACCGCGACCGTGTATTTCGGTCCGTAGGAGACGGTGATCTTCTCGGCATCTCCGATCACTGAGAAATGCGCTTTGCCGTCGTCGCCGCGAGTGAGGCCGGTGAAGACGTCATCGACACGGCCGAGATGCAGCGGATGCGGATCCCGGAAGCGGATCGGTTCCCGCTCCCCAGTCGGAATCAGAAACTCGTCGAGCAGCAGCCGCTCGGTGGCGGCAAGATGCACGCGCCATTCGTCCCGCGGCGCGTCGTGCAGACGGAAGTAGGGGTGGTATCCGATCGCGACCGGCATCGGCTGGGTGCAACAGTTTTCGATCGTAGTTTCGACTTCGAACGAGCCGTCTCGCAGCCGATGCGTCATGGTGACCTCATGGGCAAACGGAAACTGCGCCATGAGCTCCGGGTATTTCCAGAAATCCAGCCGGGCGGTCGCCCAGGCCGAGTCCCCATCGGCGCCTGCGGCGGTCGGAGTCCAGGCGCGCGAAAAATTAAGCAGGCCGTGGATCGGTTTCCCGTGCTCGTCACGCCGCAAGTTCCCGATCTCCGGGTTCAACAGATATCGCTTCCCATTCACCCGGTAAATATCGCCGTCGATGCGATTCGCCCAGGGACCGAGGAACGGAATCCCGCAGAGCACAGGGAGCGCCTGGAAACGCGCGGGATCTTCGAACGGAAACCACAGCAGGTTCTTGCCGTTCACCCGGAACTCGTATGGCATGTTCCCGATGGATGGAGCGATCGATACCTCCATGCGGCGAACGTCATCGGACAACTGGATTACCTCGATGCCCGCGGCCGTCGCGCTTTCAGCACGGTATGGCGTTCCAGTGACGCTCGCCATTAATACTCCACACTTAGGAGGAAAAGACCCTTGGCGGGCGCGGTAGGGCCACATTTCGGGGGCAGCGCTGCCAAATCGGCGATATTGCCTTTCCCCGCCTCGATCAGCGTACCCACCAGGTTGCGGACCATGTGCTTCAGAAATCCACTTCCCCTTACGCGATACACAAGGCGCCCGTCAGCGCGCTGCAGCGTGGAATCGAAAATCGTTCGCACTTTCGAGCCACCCTCCTCGTCGCGGTCGTCGGCGGCGGCATACGCCGTAAAGTCGTGCGTTCCGGCGAAGACACAGGCAAGGCTGACCATCCGATCTTCCTCCAGGGTATACGGGTAGTGATGGACGTATGGCCACTCAAAAGGGCTACAGACTTCCTCACGCGTAATACGATATTCATAAGTCTTCGCCCTAGCCTGAAAACGCGGGTGAAAATCAGGATGGACCTCCTCGGCGGAAAGGATGCGCACGGCCGGCGGAAGCAGCCGGTTGATGGCGCGCCGCAGATTCGCCGTGGGTATGGGATTTTCCAGCGTAATCGCGGCAACCTGCCCCAACGCGTGAACTCCGGCATCGGTGCGGCCGGAGCCGGCGACCTGCGTCGGTTTGCCTTCGATTCCGGAAACGATCTCCTCGAGAATTCCCTGGACCGTCGGCAATCCCGGCTGTACCTGCCAGCCATGGAAGCCTCCGCCGTCGTAGGAGATGGTGAGTTTGATGCGGCGCATCAGGCGGGACGGGAGCCGGGCTTCTGAACGGGAATCCCTTGAGCGCACAGCGGACAGCTGTCGGCGTGGTGAGTGGCGGTTTCGAGCGTCGCCAGCGCCACCCGTGGCACGCTGAGACTGGCATGGCCGCCGCTACGGTCGATGATCGACCCGGCGGCGACCGGATTGGCGCCGGCGGCGCGCAACAAGTCGATAACGTCCTGCGTGCTGCCGCCGGTAGTGATCACGTCTTCGACGACCACTGCCGTCTCCCCTGGCGTAACTTGAAACCCCCTCCGCAGCGTCATTTTTCCATTCGAGGCGTCGCGTTCGGTGAACAGGAAGCGCGTTCGGAGTGCCCGGGCGGCTTCGTGCCCGATAATCAGACCGCCGAGGGCAGGGGAGACCACCAGTTGGATTTCGGCCGGCGCGATGCGCCGCAGTTCCGCAGCGAGCGAGCGGCCCAGGCTTTCGGCGACATCAGGATATTGGAGCACCAGCGCGCACTGCAAATATTCGGAGCTATGCAATCCGCTCGTGAGACGGAAATGCCCCTGGAGATAAGCCTCGCGCGAGCGGAACAGCTCCAGGACGGACTCTGCTTGCGGCGTCACAAACGCCTACTATACCATTGAGGAAAAAGGATTAGACCTACGCCTTCGGGCGCATACCGAGAGGAATCACCATGTACCGAGCCAAGCCCTATCTCGCAGTGTTCTGCGCCCTCGTTTTAGTGCCCGCCGCCGTGTTGGCCGATCCCACGCCCGAGAATTCGCCCGCTGGAACCAATGCGTCAGCCGCAGTGAATACGGCGCCGGGATCTACGCCGGAGCACAAAGGTTGGTTCGCCCGGTTGATTGCTCCTTATCAATCGAGGCAGGTGGCGCCGGTTGACGTGAACAACACGTCTCGGCTCGACAGCCTGATCCGAGCGGGCAACCTCTACCTCACGCTGCAAGACGCCATCGCCCTGGCGCTCGAGAATAACCTCGATATCGCGATTCAGCGCTACACGCCGCAGGTGGCCGACACGAATATCCTGCACGCGCAAGCGGGTGGCTTCGCCACGCCCCCATCGGTGGCCGTCACGCCGGGGCCGGGAAGCGTCACCGGAGCACCGCCTTCGGCCGGCCTGCAAGGCCTGATCTTCAAC
>CAYMHP010000218.1:0-216 GCA_964390225.1 uncultured Solibacteraceae bacterium | reverse complement strand
CGGAAATACCGCCATCGGCACCGGCATCCCCAGTCTCGATCCCGCGATCATCGGCACCGCCACTTGGGGGCATTTGACCGTTCCACAGGCGAGCAGTTTCACCACCGGCCAGGCCGCGCTGATTCAGCGCCAGGACCTTTCCAACGTCAGCGTGCAGAAGTATTTCTCTTCGGGAACTCTGGTGAGCCTCGGTTTGAACAATACGAACGCCCGGAC
>CAYMHP010000217.1:0-11172 GCA_964390225.1 uncultured Solibacteraceae bacterium | reverse complement strand
GGTTAAGGTCGCCTGGTCGGTGTGGCGCAAACCGTTGCGCCGGATCCAGCCACATTTCAGGTGGGTTGTATAGACCGTGAGAATGTTGCCGTCCCATTTTCCAGTGGAGTAGCCCATCCATGTGTGAGGAGCAGCTTCCGGCGGATGAGGACGGCCATCCATCCAGATGGTTCGCGTCTGTTGGTAGTTGTCGATGTACTGTTTGATGGCAATCAGCTTTTGTGAGACCGGGTCGCGCTCCTCCCAGATCCTCAGATTGTAAGGGCCGCGATAGATATACGAGACAATGTGCACTTCGCACTGATGCTCGGGAATTGTGAAACGCGAGGCGTCCCAGGCGAGCCCGTACATGCGGGCGCCGCCAGTGATGGGTAGTCCCAGATAGTTCACCAGTTCAGGACCGGGACCGCGCTCGTGAGCATCCTCATGGAAGACGGGTCCCCAATTCCCAGCCAAGTCAACTCCCGGTCCGACCGGATTATAGCCGCCCGGGCCTTGCGCCAAAGCCGAGGCTAAGCTAACCAGCATGCCCAGGCTCGCGGCACGAATTCTCATATCACTCCTAAAGTAAGTTTCCAACTGCAGAGCTTCGCCAACCAAGGCTGTATATCAGAAGAGACACTTCATTGCAAACGAGATCGGGGCGCCTTTGCAGGGCAGGAGCCGAGCGCACGGGAGAGCGCGGTTTCTGCTCGCTCCATTAACAGAACTTTACAAAGGTCTTGGCCGGTTCTTCGCGCGCGGGCTCACTGACATCGGGTATGCAGATCTCATCGGATAGGGACGCGTCCCTTAATCCTTGACAAGCAGTGCTGGCTGGGTCATACTCCCGGGCCATACGTCGACCTTGCCTAACTGGGGTGGCGAGGCAGGAGGGGATTAATGTCCAGAAACTCTACGCGCGCCAAGAACTGGATACTCTACACGGTCCTCGGAGTATCGATCGGCCTGGGGGGAGCCGGTGCAAACCGGCTTTCGGCGCAAGGCGCCACAGCAGCGATTTTAGGCACGGTGACGGATTCTTCCGGCGCGGCCATTACCGAAGCGTCCGTGCAAGTAAAGAATCTCGGAACGGGAGCCACACAGGCAACCATCACGAACACGCAAGGACGATTTAATCTGCCCGACTTAGCCGTGGGCGACTACGAGGTACAGGCCTCCAAAGCAGGGTTCTCGACAGTGATTCACAAAGGCATCACGATCACGGTAAGCAGCCAGGCCGTTGTCGACTTTTCACTTCCGGTTGGCCAACAGACACAGACCGTGACCGTGCAAGGAGAGGCCTCGCAGGTAGAGACGACGAACGCATCCGTAAGCACCTCCGTGACGACTCAACAAATTGTGGAGTTGCCGCTCAATGGCCGGAACTTCGAGCAACTGATTGTTATGGCGCCCGGCGTGCAGCAGATCAACGCATTCACCCCTTCCGGATTCCAAGGCAGAGCGCCGGAGTATTCCGTCGCGGGATCGAGGCCGACCGGCCAGGCGATCCTGCTGGACGACGAAAGCCTGCAGAACTTCTGGAACAAGGGTATGGGTTCGGTCACGGGTTCCTCGCTGGGCGTAGAAGCGATTGGGGAGTTCGCCACTCTCACCAACACGTACAGCGCACAATTTGGCGGCAATGGCGGCGTCATCAACGCGGTCAGCAGATCGGGCACCAACGGCTACCACGGCTCGGCGTACGATTTTCTGCGCAACAGCGCTCTCGACGCCCGCAATACGTTTGCGGCGATCAATCCGCCGTTCCGCCAAAACCAGTTTGGCGGCAGCTTAGGTGGTCCGATCAAAAAGGACAAGTTGTTCTTTTTCGGAAATTACGAAGGCATCCGCCGAGCGCTCGGCGAGACGCAGATCGCGAACGTTCCCGCGTGCAATATTCCGGGAGTGTGCGCGCCGTCGACCAGCCTTCCGTCTGCGAGCCAGCAGGCTCTCACCGATCTACTGAAGCTCTATCCGACGCCGGACCCCGGCACCGTACCGGGGAATTGCACCCCTGCCGCCTTCAATTGCATTGGCCGGTCCGTGCAGAACGCGAATCAACTCGCGCATGAAAACTATGCGCTGGGAAGATTCGATTACAATCTCTCGGCGAAGGACTCTATTCTCGGCCGGTACGTCATCGACAAGACGGACTTCACGGAGCCCTTTGGCGGCGGAGGATTCGGAGGGAACCAAGGCATCCCCAAGTGGCCCGAGAGCGATGAATCGCAGGCTCACTTTTCGACGCTCGAATGGCGTCGGGTTCTTTCCCCGACGATAGTGAACGTCGCCCGCACTCACTACTCGCGCACCTCCACAAACGCATTTACGGCCGGGGAGACACCGGCGTTGAATCTGTTCCCCGGAACGGGACGGCAGGACGCGACCATTACCGTCCAAGGACTCTCCGGCATCGGCGGCGCTCTCCAGCTTCCGTTCAACGAGGTTCAGAACCGCTTTACGGAAGGCGATGACATTACCTGGACACATGGTGCGCATACCGTGCGGTTGGGGGCTTCCATCTCGCGCTTGCAGACGAACACGTACATGCCTTTCCGGCAAGGATCGATGTGGGTATTCGCAGGTTTGCCGGGTCTGCTTTCGGGTTCGGCCCTGGCGCTCTCGTACACGCCGGTTACTCTTCCCAACGGGCAGCCCTCGTACGCGAATCGCGACTTTCGCGACTGGGAATTCGCCCCTTATGTGCAAGACGACTGGCGCATCTCGGCAAAGCTGACGCTGAACCTGGGATTGCGGTGGGAGTTCCTCACCAATCCCGTGGATCAGCACAACGATCTCTATGCGATCACAAACTTCGCGACGGCGACGCAGTTCACCAACGTGCCGCACATCCTGAGTTCGAATCCGAACACGCGAAATTTGGCTCCGCGAGTTGGTTTCGCCTATGATCCCTTTGCCGATCACAAGACTTCGATCCGCGGCGGGTTCGGCATGTTCTACAGCCCGTTTCTGCCGCCTGACTACGCTCCCGCATACTGGGACCAGCCGCCCTATACGACCTACTCCGCGGGGCTTTCGGTGAATATTCCCGCAACGTATCCGAACATTCCGGCTCCGCTTCGCACGGTGTTGACGTCGAGCCCGGGTTTCAACTGGCTGAACCACAATACTCCATATGTAATGCAGTACAACCTGAATGTGCAGCGGGAGATCGTTGCCAATACCGTCCTCACCGTCGGCTATGTCGGATCGCGGGGCATTCATCTCCTCACCGAGAGAGAAGACAATCCTCAAAGCATCACGACCGATGCCGCCGGGGTGCAACATTTCGGGACGGTGACACCAGCGGGCACGCTTGTCGGCAATCCACGGCTCAACCCGAACCTGGGATCGTTCCCCGACATGATCCCCACAACGATGCTACGGTACAACTCCCTGCAGACGACGCTCAGCCACCGGTTCTCACACCAGTTCTCGGCACAGATCGCATACACCTATTCGCGATGCATCGATGACGGCGCCTACGGGCTCGGATCATTCACCTCAAATGCTCCGGCTCTTTGGACCAACCCGTACAACCAGAACCCCGACAAGGCTCGCTGCTCCTACGACCTCACTCACGTGCTGAGCGTCAACGGCCTGTGGCAACTGCCACTGCGCGGGAACAAGCTGATCGAAGGCTGGCAACTGAGCGGCATCCTTCGTTCCAGCAGCGGCCCGCCGTTTACGGTCAACGATGGCGTGGATGCCAGCGGCCTCGGCGTCACGAGCGTGCGTCCGAACCTGGTGCCCGGCTGCGATCATTTCGTCGGGAAACCGAGTCAATGGTTCAACCCGAATTGTTTCGCGCTGCAACCCCTGGGCACGCTCGGCAACCTGGGAAGGGATACCGAGATCGGCCCGGGGTTAAACGACACCGACCTCGCGGTGACGAAGGACACGCGCATTCGCGAGCAGTTCAAGATACAGTTCCGCGCGGAGTTCTTCAACATCTTTAACCACACGAACTATGCCGTACCCGGACAGCAGAATGCCAACGCTTCCTTGTTTACGGCTATCGCAAACGGACAGGGCGTCCGGAACCCGAATGCGGGCCGGATTACGCAGATTGTCGGCACGCCTAGACAGATCCAGTTCGGGCTTAAGGCGGTCTTCTGAAGTTCGGCGAACCTTCTCGACGCGCCAATACCCCGCCCTTAGCGGGGGGCTGAACTAGGCTACTGGGCTATGCGCGCCTCGCACTCCCTGGCATTCTTGCACGGCTGCCATGCGGCTGCCAGAGCTTGTGCCTTTTGTACTTCGGCGGGGGCCATCTTCATCGCTAGCCGCTCGCGGGCTTTCGGCGCATCCTGGTCGCCCCGGTCAGCGGCCAGCGTGAGCCACTTGTAGCCCTCGATCCAATCGCGCGAAACGCCCTGGCCGTTCGCATAGAGCACCGCGAGATTGAATTGAGCATCGGGGTGGCCTTGTTCGGCGGCCGCGCGATACCAGTGTGCGGCGTCCCTGAAATCGCGCGGAACACCCTCCCCGTTATTGTAAAGAACGCCGAGATTATACTGAGCCTCGGGTTGGCCTTGTTCAGCGGCAAGGCGGTACCAGCGCACCGCCTGCCGCAGATCCTTGGCAACGCCCTGGCCATTGGCATACATTAATCCCAAGTTGAATTGCGCCTCGCGATATCCCTGCTCCGCGGCACGCTTGTACCATTCGGCAGCCTTCGCGAAATCTTGAACGACTCCCTGTCCGTTGTCGTAAAGGACGCCTAAGTTGTACTCGGCTTCGGGCAAGTCGCGATGGTGCGCGGCGAGCAGATACCAGCGCGCGGCCTCTGTGTAATCCCGATCGACACCTCTGCCGTTTGCGTACATAAGCCCGAGATTGTACTCGGCATCCGCCATACCCTGGGCGGCGGTCAGACGGTACCAATGCACGGCTTCTTTGGAATCCTGGGACGCACCCTCTCCGTTGTCGTACATGACTCCCAGGTTGAATTGCGCTTCCGGCAAGCCCTGCTCTGCGGCAAGCCTGTACCAATGAACGGCCTCTTTGGCGTCAGGCGCGCCGCCTTCGCCGAAGCGATACATCTCCGCTAATGCGAACTGCGCCTCGGGCACTCCTTGCACGGCAGCAAGCCGATAGAAGCGCAATGCCTCGGCGGGATTCGGTTCGACTCCCAATCCCAGCCGGTAACTCTCTCCTAAGGAGATTTGTGCGCTCGCATCGCCGGCGAGGGCTTTGCTCTTCAACTCTTCGCGGTTTTGCGCGACAGCTGAACAGACTACAAGCGTGGCCCATAGAACCACCGGCAATCCGTACGTAAGCGGGTACACCCGAGACGCCGAGACACCAAGAAAGCCATTGGGATGCTTCTTTGCGTTCTCGGTTGTCTCTGCGCCTCCGCCGTGAATCTTATCGATGGCTCGGGGAACCACCCAAACCGGCTGAGGGCATCGAATCGCCACGGCAATTAGATCTCCCGTGATATAGAATATCAGCCACCCGGAAATTGCCGTCCATTCGCGGCAAAGGAGGGCCGATGAATACGCACACCGAGCGAGCTGGACACAAAACGGCTCCCGCGTTATTAAGCGCTTTGCGCATGGCAGTCGGACTTTTGTTTTTCCAGCATGGAGCCGAGAAGCTTTGGGGCTTCGCCGGCGGGAGAATCGATCACGATTTCGCTTCGATGCGCGGATTTGCTGGTCCGCTGGAGGTCGTAGGCGGGCTGCTGCTCATATTGGGCTTGTTCACGCGGAGCACTGCGTTCATTCTATGTGGCGAGATGGCCGTCGCTTATTTCAGCCGGTGGGCGCCGCGGGGATTTTGGCCGATCAACAACGGCGGCGAAGAAGCGGTAATTTTCTGCTTCATTTTTCTGTGGCTGGTGACGGCGGGGGCTGGGCCGTTCAGCCTCGATCATCTGATTCAGACGAGACGAAAGCGGGCGAGCACGACTGTCGGCGGGATCCCTCGACCAGAGGCGCTGAGTGTTAAGAACGGTTAAGAAGCGTCAAGGATCCTTAATGCTGGAGTCGTCAACCGCTCATCCACGCGAGGTCAAATGAAACAAGCGATTGCATCCTGGGAACCGTTTGGGCGGTCCGTGGTTCGGATCATTCTGGCCTTCACGTTTTCGCTGCACGGATACCGGCACCTCCTCGGCGTCTTCCCTCCGTTCGGCGGCAGGAGAGGCGCGGCGCCTATGGCGCTGGATACTCTCCCTTCGATTGCCGGCGTGATCGAGATTGCAGCCGGATTTCTGTTGCTCTTTGGCTTGTTCGCCCGTGCGGCGGCACTCGTAGGGTGTCTCGAAGTGCTCACTGCATATGTCTACGCAGCAGCACCACGCGGGCTCTGGCCCATTCGCAATGGAGGCGATGAAGTGCTGCTCTATTTCCTCGTCTTTCTGTACTTCGCAGCGGCCGGCGGGGGAGCATGGAGCGTCGATGCGCTCCTGGCAAAACCGAGATCAAGACATTCCAAAGATATTCCGGCCACGAGTGCCGGCTGACCTTTATCACTGGGGATGCCTCCTTGCGTTTCTTGGCTGTCTCTGCACTCCAGCCGCAAAAAGCGATGAGTGCCAATCGCCCGAATGAGCACTGCACCTGATTGGTGCAACAGGATGTGCGAGTCGCCGAGGAGGCCGAGCCCGCAGAGATCTTGTATTCTCGGCGGCTCAGCGACTCTGCGGTGGATCTTATTGACTATCGGGGGCCGGTGCGGCGCGCTATTTGCCGTCTACGCTGAACGCGAGTAGCACATTTCCCGGAATGACAGGCACGCGGGAGTAGCCGGCCGTTGCGAATACCATTCCGCCTGCGAGAACCGGCCCGCTTCCGTTCATCGATCCGCCGCGGGCCTTGATGCCGTTCACTGTCGGGAATTCCTGAAGAGCATCGAAATCCCAGATCATCTGGCCGTTCTTGCTGTCGTAAGCCCGCAGATGCCCGTCGAGCGAGCCGGCAAAGACGACTCCGGGCATGGCAGCTACCGGGGCGGGTTGCGCGGCACTGCAGCCGGCAGTGCCGATGCAGGCCGGTTTAGGAGCGGGGGTGGACCAGCGGTTCTTACTCGAAGCCAGATCGAGCGCGATGACGCCGCCGCCGGCCTCCGGCTTTCCGGGATCCCAATCAGAAATGGCGAAGTAGGCGGTTTTGTCGTCCGCCGCTGCACCCCATAGAATACCTCCCTGGGGCCCGCCGGCTGCCGCCCGGCTCTGCCAAATGACCTTACCCTGGCTATCGGGGTCGAGTGCGTAGACCATGCCCGATTTCGCACCAACAATGAGGACGCGCCGGCCTCCGCCAAGCGATCGGAGTATGGGAGGCGCGCCGATATCGGCATCTTTCCCTCGAGTCTCCGGGCAGTTGGCAGGCTTATCGGTGACGCAACCGAAGTTGAAAACGTCATTGGGGAGTAACTGGCGGGACCACAAGAGCCGCCCCGATTCCATGTCGAATGCAAGCACCGCATCGCTGGTCGGCGTAGGCGGGTCCGAGTAATTCACGCCCGTACTCACGTAGATCGCTTTGCGTTCGAGGTCCAAGGTGGGCGACGACCACACGGCGACGCCGGACGGACCCCATTTCGCGGTCCCCGCCGCGGTTCGCCCCGTTTCTTTGGCACGCTCGGGGATGGTGTACGATTTCCAAATTTGCTTGCCGGTGCCGGCATCGAGCGCCACCAGGCTGCCGCGGAACGTACAACAAGCAAACGAGGGGTTCGCCGCCGACACTTGCTCGGCGCCCCCGGAAACCGGGACATACAGCCGGTCCCCTTCTAATTTTGGGCTGCCGGTGATCTCGGCGGCTAGATGATCATCCACCCTGGTTTTCCACAGCAGGGCGCCCGTGGCAGCATTCAACGCGTAAACGTTCCCTTGTAAATCGCCGAAATACGCAGCTTGGCCATTGGTTCCGATGCTAATGGCGCTTCGCACGCCTTCGGCAGCGGCGAAGGTCCAATAAATGCACCCGGTCTGCGCATTCAGCGAGTAGACGGTGCCATCGGCGCTACCGATGAAGACGCGCCCTCCGAAAACAGAGGCGGGCGAAAAGGCCGTAGTCGCGCCGGGAAATCCAAACGCCCATTTCAATTTGAGCTTCGGGACCGAATCGCGAGTGAGGCCTGCCGCCTTCGCGGATTGCATACGGCTGTTGGTCGGATCGAGTCCCCACCCGTTCCAGGCGGGTGCATTGGCTTTAAGAGCAGCAGGCGCGGAACAACGGGCTGATTGCGGAATGGCTTCGGTCGCACCCGCACCGAGATAATTCGCCAGCAGGTTGCGCTCCGCGGCGCTGAGTTGCGAGCCTTGGGCGCGCATTTTGCCGGTCTCCAGCGCAGTCAAAATGGTCTGCGGGCTCAAACGGCGAAGACCCTCGGGAAGAGGCGCCTGCGTGGGACTTCCCGCGCGATGACAGCCCGAACAATTGTTGCGAAAGACTTCCGCAGCGTCCTGCGCCCTTCCCTCCACGCACGCCGCGACGAACAATAGCGCTGATCCGAGAACACTTTTGGCCGAAACTCTCATGGATGCGCCTTAGTATACACGAGGATCTGAATCTGTCGGCGATAAATCGTCGATGCCCTGGTAAGTGGTAGGGCAGGTTGATAACCTGCAGCGGGTTATAACCCGCTTGTACTTGCTTGTAAACGAGCCATGCGGGCGGGATGCCATCCCGCCCCGCTATCTTCAGAATGAATACTTCACGGCGAACTGGATTTTGCGCGTCGGAAAGGCCGTCAGGATCTGGCCGAACTGCGCATTATTCAGCGCTGCGAAGGCCGGCACCGCAGGCGAAGTCGGAGCGGCGGTACCCGCCTGGGCCGGCGGGTTTGTGCCGGGGAATGCCGGGACGAAGTTATTGCCCACGTTGAAAGCGTCGGCACGTACCTCGAACGTATGCCGCTCCTTTAAGCGGAACTGTCTCGAGAGCGCAAGATCCACATCCCAGTATGCGGGGCTGTGGATGCTATTCCAGCCCAGGTTTCCCACGGTCCCTAGCGCCTGAGGCGCGAAAGCCGCCTTATTCAAGTAAGAACATCCTCCGCAGGTCTGTCCCGAGTAAACCGACTGCGGATTCACCAGGTCGGGACGCTGGTGATTGATCGCGCTCAACTCCTGGTCGGTGCCATCCTGCACCGCAAAGGGAGCCCCCGAGATGAACCTGTAAATGTTGGCCAATTGCCAGCCCGTTACTACCGCGTGCATGAGTGGTTGCGATAATTTGGGCGCTTGAACGACGGCGGTCAGGTTTACGATGTGACGCCGGTCGCTGTCGCAATTCCCGCGATCGAACAAGGGATTGTAGGGATTGGTCGCCGTCTCCTCGGGTTTCGAATTGAATCCCTGGTAATAACCGACGCAGTGGGACCACGTCCAATTCGCACTCAGGCTGACGCCCCGGCTAAATCGCTTCTGGATGGACGATAGAAGGCCGTTGTAAGTCTGGGTGCCGTAGGGATACCACGTGTCCATGTTGCCGACGAATTGCCCAGCGGCCGGATTCAATAGGGAAAGAACGCGTCTTGCCTGCACGTTCGCCAGCGCATTGCAGTTGGTAGCTGTTGGCGCGCACCCGGTAGTGACTGTCGGACCAGCAACGATCTGGCCGTAGTTAATCGCCTGGTTGATGTAAAGGTGCTGCACTCGGCCGCCCAGGTAAGTGGCCGAGATAATCCAGTTGGATCCGAACTGCTTCTGGATCGAAAGGTTATAAGAATATGTGGTGGGGGACGGCAGGTCATAAGGAGTCGTCATGAACTGCCCCGCGGGCGTAAACTTCACATCCCGGGTAACTGTATATGGGTACGGATTTCCTCCGGCAAAGCTTTGCCACGGACTGGCAAGCCCACCGGCCGGGCTGGTGAGCGTCACGCGGCCGCCCCACGGATTCGATCCGCCTTCGTCTTCGTGGGCGATGCCCGGAAGGTAGGCATATCCGTAAGCATACGACGCACGAATGGACATTTTCCCGTTCCCACTAGGATCCCAGGCGAGACCTCCGCGCGGCGCGAAGTGCCACCACTTGCGATATGCAGACGACTGCTCCGGGAATCCGGGGTCGCCTGGAAAATAAAACCCGGGAGGCGAATTCGTGAATTGCGTGCTTTTCGTGCCGGCCAGAAAACGCGCCATATCGAAATTCGAGATCTGACCGTTCTTGATCTGCTGCGGCAGGTACGGATCCCAACGGATGCCGAAGCTGAACGTCAACCGGCTAGAAATCCTCCATGTATCGGTGAAATAGAGATCCACGGCGTTCTGGCGCGACGTGTAACTGTTCGGGAGGCCCTGCAGAAAACTGCTGAGATCGCCGAGCAGGAAATCGGATAACCCCAGTCCAGTGGCTTGGCCGGTAAACAGAATGTTGCTTCCGGGAGCGGTGAAATGGTTGAACTCCACGACTCTTCCCTGCCATGCCCCGAATCCGAAGCCGAGCTGGTGCGCTCCCCTGACCCAACTGAGGTCGTCATTCAGAGCGAAGCTGTAGCCGTTCCAAAAATCCCCATTTCCGAGGCCCGTGCCGAAGGAAAAGCCGCCGCTGATATTTGTGGTCCCGATTTGCCCGGGCGTTCCGCCGCACCAAATACTGACGCCGGCATCACACAGCGTGAAAAGATTCGCGCTGCTCAGGGTGGCGGCCGTGCGGTTGAACGCGAGGCGCAGCGAATTTACCATCGAGCTACTGATCAGGTAAGTGTGCCCGATGGCGTGGGACTGGCCAAGCTGATCTTCGCCGGCCGCAGTCGAGTTCAACATGTTCTTGGAAAGGCAATTGCCGCTCAACTGTTCCGAGGCGACGTTGAACTGGCAACCGCCGAGCGCGGACGGATAAAGCACGTGCGTCACGAGACTCCGCACGAAGATCGACTGCTTGGGACTGAGTTGATAATCAGCCTTTCCCACAAACTGATGGTCGTTTTCGTGGGTAGGGATCTGGTAGGTAACCGACCCGCACGGGCTGGGCTGGAGGCCGCCGAGGTTCCGCAAATATGCATTGGCAATGTAGAGCGCCTGCGGTGTGTAGAGCGAAGGGGAAATCTGGTTGTTTGAAAAGACCGCGTTAGCATTCGCGAGATTATTGACCGTGCCGCCGCGCAGCGTTCTAGCCGTGCCGCCATTGCATGGAGCGGAGACGAAGGTACTCCAATCCCCCGCCATCACAGCCGGAGTAGGGACAATCGTCGTACTCGGGACAGTCTGGCGAATGGTAGTGCCTTGAT
>CAYMHP010000216.1:3478-11244 GCA_964390225.1 uncultured Solibacteraceae bacterium | reverse complement strand
AGGAGGTTTCGCCATGGCGCGCAGCTTCGGAGTGTTGGCCACGCATTCCATCTGGGTGGGTGCGGTGGAAGCGACCAGTCTCGAGGCGACGCGCGTCTTCCCCGAGCCGGGACAGCAGGAAGTGGACCTGAAATCCGTTCCGATCGACGAGATCCTCGCGATTATTCGACGGCAAATCGTGGCCCTGCGAGGTTCGGAGACCAGCATCACCGTGGGCGCGGGCTTCCCCGGAATAATCCGCCGCGGTGTCATCGAAGAGTCGCCGAACCTGCGGCAGTTGAAGGGCTGCCCGATTGCGACTAGACTCGCCACGACTCTCGCCGAGGACTCGATCGAAGCGCGTGTGATCGCACTCAACGACACCGATGCGCTCGCTACCGGAATTGCCGCCACCCGGGGCGATCTCGAAAAACTGATCCGGGTGTGGTACCTCGGCGATGGCGTCGGTTTCGGCCACCATCCCCGTGGTGGCGGCGTTTGGGAGGCCGGGCATTCGGTCATTACGCTCGACCCAAAGGAGCGCTTTTGCGGCTGCGGCGGCGCCGGACACCTCGAAGGAATCGTGGGTGGCCGCGCCATGCGGCTGCGCTTTCTCGATATGGACCCGGAGGAGGTCTTCGCTGCGGCGCGGCACGGGGATGTACGCTGCGGCGAATTTGTGAAGCTCTGGCACCGCGCGCTGGCAGCGGCCACCGCGACCAGCGTTCACCTGGAGGGTCCCGGCCGGTTTTACCTGGCGGGCCCGAACGCCGCGCAGGTCGACAGCGGACTGCTCAATATCTATTTGCAGGAAATGATTCAAATGACCCCGCTGCAGGGAGCCTTTTTCGAGATCGTGCCGAACAGTCACGATCTGGCGCTGATCGGCGCGGCCGTTATTGGGGCCGAGGGATAACGGCGAGCGCCCAGTTCCCCTTCCGGCGCACCTCTCGCACCGGCGGTAACGCGGCAGCGACCTGTGCCGCTTCGTGGAGCTCAAAGCCGCTGGCGAGCAGGATCCCGCCGGGGGAAAGGGTGCGCATCAACTCGGGCGCCAGCTCGATGATCGCTTCCGGGCTGATGTTGGCCAGCGTGAGATCCGCCGTCATTGTGCGTACCGCGCCGGCCGAGCCGATGAACCCCTCGCCGGCGATCGACACCGCCACGGGATCGATGTCGCAGGAATAGACTTTCGCCGCGCCGAGCAGCCGGGCCGCTTCGCCCAGAATTCCGGAACCGGATCCGACGTCGAGTACAGTCATGCCGGGTTCGAGGTAATCTTCCAGGGCTTCGAGGCAGAGCTGCGTGGTTTCGTGCACACCGGTCCCGAAGGCCATTCCCGGGTTGATCGCGATGCGCAGCCGTCCCGCGGGAGTGGGGTCGTCGCGCCACTCGGGGACAAGAAAGAAGCGCGTGCCGACCAGCATCGGCTGCAATAAATCGCGCGCCGACTGCACCCAATCGCGCTGCTCTTCGGTTCGAGAGAGCGCGCCAGGGTAGCGTTCGAGGAGGTCTGGAAGATCGGCAGCGTTCTCGAAAAACACGCGGAGCCGACGGTCATCCAGTTCCACGATTCCCGCGCAACCCTGCTCCCACAGCTCGGCAATCAGGAGATCGCGGCTTTGCGCGGGAGAGTCGATTTCGAGAGAGAACATGCGTCCTCCATCGTACCTGGAGTGCCCCTCGATCCTGCGAAACACGTATCATGATTCAGACGGTCCCATGACGTTCTGGCAACGATGGCGCGAGCGCCCGCAGAGTCTCTGGCTGCGCAAGGCGCTGTTTCAGCTCCACCTCTGGACCGGCATCGGCCTTGGGCTTTACGTTTTCCTCGTCAGTGTTTCCGGGAGCGCATTGGTATTCCGGAATAGCATCTATACCAGATTCGCGCCCAAGCCGAGGACGGTTGCTGTCGCGGGCGCGTTGTTGCCGCATGCGAAGTTGCGGGCAGCCGCGGAGGACGTTCATCCGGGTTACCGCGTGAGCTATATCTGGGATGCCAAGAAGCCGGACCTCGCAATCGAAGTGTGGCTCGAGCGCCGCGGCCACTATATGCAGCGCCTTTTTGACCCGTACACGGGGAGGGATTTGGGGCCATCCGTCCCGGCCGTGCTGCGCGCTGCCGACTGGCTTCAGAAACTGCACGTCAGCCTTCTCTCCGGCGACCCAGGGCGTGCCCTGAACGGGTATCTCGCGATTCCTTTCACCCTGCTCGTTCTTACGGGCGCGGTTGTATGGTGGCCGGGCATGCAGAACTGGCGCCGGCACACTCGAGTGCGGCGCAACGTCGGATGGAAGCGTTTCACCTGGGACCTGCATAGCGCCATCGGGTTCTGGACGTGCGCGTTCTCTTTGATGTGGGGCGTAACTGGCGTCTATGTCGTATTCCCGTGGCCGTTTCAGAGGCTGGTCGGATTGTTCCTGACCCCCGATCTGTTTAACCCGCGGCGCAGCCCCGATCAACGGCTTTTGCTCTGGCTCACGCGCCTGCATTTCGGAAACTTCTCCCAGTGGCCGCTGAAGGCGCTGTGGGTGGCGATTGGGCTCGCTCCGGCCGCCCTCTTCCTGACGGGCTTGGTGATGTGGTGGAACCGGGTAATCCTGCGCGCTTGGCGGCAAACGCGGGAACGGCGCGAACTCGCGCCTGCGCTGCGGGAGAGTTGAAGGCCCCGGCATTCACCGAGGCTTTGCGACCGCACCGCACGACTGCCCCCCGCCCTGGCGTGGCGGGGCTGAAAGGCAGCTTTTCAGCCGCGTCCCGTGAGGGCGCGGGCGCGGGTCGCATTTGTCTCAGAGCCTCACGATGCGAGCGGTCACTCTATTTTGTCTGGATCTCGCGGACGACGGCGTAGGCAGCATTGCGCCGCTCGAGAGGGATGCGGATTTGCACCGTCGTTTTGGGCGCAAGCTTCTGAAACGTGTGCATGATGTCTCCGAGCTGGGACCCCGATTGGTCGGTCAGGTTGAAGATGACTGTTGCTGAATCGATGGGATGGTCGGTTGTATTGCGAACCGTTCCCACCAGCACGTTTCCAGCGGCATCCACCCGGATCTCATCAATGGCGATTTCCGAAGTGGGCAGGTTCGGGAGAGGCAACTCCGCAATTTTTACGGCCGGCGCCGACGGAACCGGTCGGGCTGAGTCAATTGCGTCCGGATGCGTTCGGTAATTCAGTATTGCTACCAAGCCTCCCAGCAGTGCGAACGGGAGGGCGACGAGTGCCGCGACGCGCAGTTTCTGGCCGAGCGTGCGATTCGTGACGTAGAGCGGATCGGCAGGAGCAGGACCGCCTGTGAGAATTCGCTCAAACAACTCCCGAAGACGGTTCATAGGGTTTGCCCGGTGGCGACATTATAACGTGCTCCCGGCATGATAACGTGCTCCCGGCATGCGGCCCCGTTTTGACCAGTCGTGAACAAGGGCACGTGAGGTGCACTTCAACCCGGCATCTCACCTTTGCTGCTCCGCGAAGGCGGAGCGCGGGGTGAATCGAAAGATCCGAGGTTAAGGAAGATCTTATGAAGATACAAACGAAACTATTGGCGGGAGTGGCGGGATTCGCTCTGTTGACCTTCACCGCCGCGGCTCAGAACCCGGCTACTCAGCGACAGACCGGGAGCGCCGACCCGAATCATGCGGATCATACGGCCCATACAGCAAACCGATTGGGAGCCGACAACACGTTCGTGACCAAGGCCGCCCAAGGTGGGATGGCCGAGGTGGAACTCGGTAAACTGGCCCAGCAGCGCGCGTCCAACGAGGCGGTGAAAGACTTTGGTAAGCGGATGGAGACCGATCACTCGAAGGCCAACGAACAGCTGAAGACCATCGCCGTCAACAAGGGCATCACCGTGCCGACGACGCTCAATGCCAAAGATCAGGCGACGATGGACAAGCTCTCGAAGCTGAATGGCGCTGCGTTTGACCGGGCCTACATGGAAGACATGGTCAAGGACCATCGGATGGACATCGCAGAATTCCAGAAGGAAGCGAACAGCGGTGACGATCGCGACGTGAAAGCGTTCGCGTCGACGACGCTGCCCACCTTGCAGGACCACTTGAAGGTGGCGGAAGAGACTCTCAATAAGGTGAAAAAGTAAGCGCGTCTGCGGAGGAGCACCGGCGGTGTGCCGGTGCGGTTCGGTGGCGGCCGGCGGCGCGACCCGCCGGCGCTACCTGCCTGAGCGCGGATCTGCCACCAGGTTCTCGAGCGCGCGAAGATTCTCTTGTTGTCCCATCGCAATCAGGTAATCGCCGGCTTCAATCGCCGTATCGGCCGGGGGATTGAAAAGCATGCGCCCGTCGCTTTTGCGGATGGCCATGACGATGACCCCCAGGTCGCGGCTAAGCTGCATCTCCCGGATGGTTTTGGAGGCGACTTCGCTTGACGGCCAGACCCGTACCTGTTCGATCGAAACATCGATCCCGATATCGGTGGTGAAATCCAGGAACTGCACCACGTGCGGACGAAGCAGCGATTGCGCCAGGCGATGGCCGGTGATGGAGTACGGCGCAAACACGGCGTCCGCACCGGCGCGCCTCATCTTCTCCTCCGCGCCTTCCTCGGCAGCCCGCGCCGCCGCGTAGATTCGTGGGTTCAGTCCCTTCGCGGAGAGCAGGACAAAGAGATTGTCCGCGTCGGTGGCGAGGGCGGCGACGAGGCCGCGCGCGCGTTCGATTCCGACGTCCTTGAGCGTTTCGTCGCGCGTGGAGTCGGCAGCCACGGCGAGCATCCCGGCCGCGATTGCCCGCTCGGCTCGTTCTGGGTTCACGTCCACGACGACGAAAGGGACGCCTGCGTGCTGCAGTTCCGCGGCCGCGCCACGTCCAACTCGCCCATAGCCGCAGACGATGTAGTGGTCCCTCAGTTTATCGATCATGCGCTTGTTCCGCCGTTTGGCGATAGCCTCGCCGAACTCCCGCTCGATGATGGTTTGAGTCATGCCGCCAATCGCGATGAAGATGGTGGTCACGCCAAATACGATGAGAAATGAGTTGAAAATCCGCCCTGTCCGGTTCAGCGGGTGAATCTCTTCATAGCCCACCGTGGTCATGGTGGTGAGCGTCATGTAAAAGGCATCGAATGGAGGGTAACCGGCAATCAGCGTAAAGCCGATGGTGCCGATCGTCATGGTGGCGACTACCGCGAGCAGGAGAAAGAGAAGGCGGCGCGCCAGTCGGCTCATGGGTCCGGTCCCGACCAGTATAACGGGCTTACTGGTCGAGCGGTTCCATCTCTATTCCGATACGGTATGCGTCCTGTTGCCGCCCGCAATACCGTACGATGCCTTCCGCGGTGAACCCATCGCCATCCAATTGCACCCGCACGCCGATTGGCAGCGCCTCAGAGGCCTCCAAACAGAGGCCCTCGACGGAGATGTCGCGAATGGTTGCGGAAACAGGCGCAGCGCCTTCCAAAATCAGACTTACGCGTCCGTGCGACCGAAGCCGCGCCTCCCGGCGCCGATCCTCAGCTTGCATGTTGGAGAGATCGGCTTTACGACCGGAAAGCTGTACGGCGGCATCGCCGGAATCAGCCGCCGAGAGCGGCACAAGGTTCACCGCCGCCGCGAAGATGCATACGTGCCATCGAGCCGGATGTCAAATTCCTCGGATAGCTCCTCCGGTTCGGTTGCTCTCTCGAGCGGTTGCTGCAGCTCGGGCCGGGGTTCTTTGGTCGGTTCGGTTGCGATTTGGCTGATCGAACTCTCCGGTTCCACGGGCGTTGCGATGACCTCTGGCGGAGGCGGCGGTTGCGTCGAAGACGCGGCCTGGCGAATGGTATTCAGCGCCCGCCGAACTGCCTGACGGACGCCTGGATCCTGGTCGTTGAGAGCGTGGCGAAGCGAATCTCCGAACTTCGTCGCGCCGATTTGTCCCATCACCCAAGCCGCGGTCCGGCGGAATGGGGCACGGTCGTCGCGCAGCATCCGCTTCACCAGCTTCTCAACCGACTGGTCGCCCAAAAGGTGGAGACCGACTAGACCGTTTCCAACTACCCGAGGACTGCTATCCCGCAAAGCCCCCCGCATGGTCCGCCGGGCAAACGAGGTCTGTACGCCCCACAGCCCTTCCACGACGTTGGCCCGTAGTCTCGCATCGCTGGATGCCAAATTCCTTTCGGCAAATCGATCGTTCTGCACACGGCGAGAGGTCAACAGCGCCGCTTTCGAGGCGATCTGAGGATTCGGATGGCGCGCGAGGTGGATCAGGAGGAGAATCAGTCGTGAGCCAGAGGAAATCTCATTCAGGATGTCCAGCATGCGGGTGATCCACGACACATCGTCTGCGAACGGTTCATCCTGGCCGCGGGGTATCAGGCGAGCCAGGCGCATATCGAAGAACGCATCGATGCACATGAACTCTCGGCTGACCTCAACCGCGTCCTCCCGGCTGAGTTGCTCGGGCCGCGCCAGTTGAGAAAGGAACTCCGGGTAGTCCACGAGCCTGGCATAGAGCGTGCGTCGCGTATCGCTGTTCTGTTCCGAGCGGAGTAGCGAAAGACCCGCCGAGAAAAAAAGCCCCGGGTTGTCGGAAGCAAGATCTCGGATATGCCTCCGTCTCGCGTCCCGGCTCTCGGTCCGGAGGAGCAGTGCCCGAAGCGACTCCGAAAACGCCGATTTGCCGGCTTCACTGAATTCGGGAAACGTTCCCATGCGGATACGCCCTATTTCGGCGGGGTGAATCCCGCCGAGTTCTGCGGCAACAGTGTACGGGAATAACGCCCTACCGGACAGATCGGCGGTTTGCAGCAAATCTGCAGGGTTGCGGTGCTACACTGTTCCATAAGTACCTTTCCATTGACAGATTCAGGGCCGTTAGCTCAGTCGGTAGAGCATCGCCCTGTAAAGCAAAACGTCGGTGTGGATGGGCGGGCTTTTTTGACGCTTTCGTGTTCAATTGGGCGGCAGAACGCGCGGGGATTTTCAATGACGGGCCGGTAGCTCAATTGGTAGAGCATCGCCCTTTTAAGGCGGTGGTTCCGGGTTCGAGTCCCGGCCGGCTCACCAAGCAATCCGTTACTGTATTCCAGGCTTCGACGCCATCTGAAACCGGCTGCTTTCGCTGCCGCTAAGCGCTTCCATGGCGCTGCACGGATGTTTTGAATCACGCTCGATACGCGGCCTCTAACGCTGTCGGCCTACCGCAGATCCAGTTACTTGTTGAACCGGTGTCCAACCTAAGTACTGCTAATGGCTATACCGCCTCGCGGGTCTTCCTGCTGGGCGGCGCTCTTAACGACAAACGCATGACATTTTGCCGAGAACCGTCTGCCCCCGCACAGAAAATCATCGCCGTTCCCGCATAGACTGTCCGTACATGGTTAACAAGAATCTTCTATATGGAGGTAAGATGCGATACGCCTTGACAGCAATGTTTCTGCTCATAGGCAGCAGCGCGATGCACGCAAGCGTGATCTTCACTCTGGGCAACAACCCATCCGGTGACGTGAATATTCTGTTGAATTCTGGGCTGACCGGAACGACCGTTTCCGGATCGCCGAGCGGTTTTCCAGCAGTTACGGTCAATTTCACGTCAACGCAAACTCTCCTAGAACCGTCCTCCGGACAAGCGCGCGTCAGCGCGAGTCCGGAAGGGGCACCGCTGACGAACGTTGCGATTTCGTTGGCGAATAACATGACGTATGGCGACCTCATCATCAATCCGTTCATCGGCGGACTGTGTTCGGCCTGCACTGGTGGGGCTTCCACGATCACGGTAACGGCAGTCGCCAGCAACGGAACGATTGAGGCTCCCGTCACCTACACAGGCCTGAACGTCGGCA
>CAYMHP010000216.1:0-3468 GCA_964390225.1 uncultured Solibacteraceae bacterium | reverse complement strand
TAACTTCCTGACGATCACGACAGCCGGTGGAGAGTCGATTCTACGGACATCGATCACCGTGCCTGGCGGAATTAATGATATCCGCCAGCCGAGGATTTCTGGTCCGTTTGCGACTGCTGCTGTGCCAGAGCCCGCTAGCTACGGGCTGGTGGGAAGCGGCCTGGTCGGGCTGATGTTATTGCTTCGCCGAAAACGGGGCTGATTCACCAGTATAGGAATTAAGATCAAATAACCCTTCACTTGGGAGCCGATGCTCGTTCCGGCTCCTTTTTTTTATGCGTGTTTGCCGCCATAGCCGAGGCAACCCGCGCGTCGGCGTCTACTGGCTATCGGCTCGGCTGCAGCATCGATCGGTGCGCCAACTCCCGACTTCCGCGACCTACTTGATCGATTCGCTTCGCACGAATGCGACGCCAAGTACGCCTGCTCGGCGACCTCGATGCGTACTTCCTGAACCTGAGGAGGTCCATCGCGTCGCCCTGGGGCAAGGATCACAAGATCGCGATGGCAGCGGCGATCGTCGCCGCTAGGGTTCGCTCGACGTGCGTCTTGGCTTGGCCTCTGCCCGTCCCGTTTGGACGCAATTCTGATTGTGTTTCTAAAGGCGCGTACCGGAAAACCCTTAAGCAATCAAAAAGTGGTGCTGGCAAGGTTTTGGAAGCACGTTTATTTTAAGATAAAAATACCTCTTTATTGATATACCTGCTTAAGAATATTATATTCAGGTTAATGGCCCGCAAGAAGAAAACCTTCGACAGAGCGCCGGCCCAGAGCCTGGCAACACTGATCAAGGCAGTTCGCGCAGACATCGGCCAGCTGGAAGGCGACGTAAGAAAGCTTGTTGAAGCTACCCCACCCAGAAGATTGCCTTCGCCGCGACGCGCCGGGCACGGGCGCTGACAAACGGTGCCACACCGTCGCTTTGGCGTGGGATCTGATTGGCGCTGTCGAATTAAGCGCCACCCGATGCTTGCACCCCGGCAAACGGTCACCCTAGCCTGGATTACAAAGCGATGCGGGTGTGGAAAAGATGTTCTGTAACGTATACTGCCCATTGACCGCGGGCGACGGTACCGTATGCAAGAACCACCAGACGAACGCCGCGTCCTGCAGGTGGTAAGTGAAGCCGTTCGCTGCCGGGACTGAGAAGCCGCCGTTGGGCAAAGCCTCCACCGCATCACCGGTTTCAAAGTTCGGCTGGCAAGCACCTCCCTGTCCGGGAAGCTGATACGGCGCCACCCAGTTAATTCCGGGCACCTGCAGAAACAGAGCTCCGACGAACGGGTCATTTAACCATTCCGATATCTCATGGCTAAGGCCGAGGACGTCCTGAAATGTGGAAAAGATGCCCGAGCTCAGCCATGATGCCCATATCCAGGTTTGTGCCATGGCGGCGGCTCCCGAGGTCGAATTGTGATAGCCGAGAATGCAACAATTCGATGGCGTTCGGACATACAGGCCGATATTCTTCGAAAGAAAGATCGGCATTTCGTTGGGTGTGGCGCCGATCGCCTTCAGGATGTTGACAATCGCGGGCTCCCAAAACGCATCGTTCACGCGCCCGAGCGGGATATTTCCGATTCGGGTATGAACGATACTACCGCTCTGCGGCGGCACGTTAATCGTAATGGTCGGCAGAACCGTCGGCTGGCCAAGCAACACATGATAAGCGGGTGAAATGCCGCCCGGGTTTGTATAACTCCAGAACTCGGCTCTTTGTACGGCATCGCCGTACTGCGTAATGCCAAGATCCGTCCCACCGGCGGAGAAATCGACAGGCGTGAACAACGGAGATTGAACGGTATTGAGAACGATATCGGTGGCGTCCAGCGATCCGCTCCCGTCTAAGAAATTGACGAGTAGAGGCACAATCAAGGTGGGGACCGTGGTTGTGCCGCTGCCTGGCAGTCTCGGATCTCCGCCCACGAATGTGATGGGTAAACTCCGGTCAAACGATGTAAGACCTGCGGTAAAGAACGGGAGCCCGGTAGCGGCTGCGGCGGCCGCGTCTTGCAATGAAGCCGCCGGCCCCAACATCACTGGCTGATTGAGAATTGTGGCAGAAGAATTATCCTCGGCAAACTCGACCTGTGCGGGCGCGCTCGTCGCAATTGCAATCACGAATAGGGGAAACGCCGGAAATCGTAAGGCCATGAAGAACCTCCTTGTGGAAACCGCAACCGTGCGGTAGATGAATTCTATAACACGTTTCGTGAATCGCAGCACAAGAATCTTTGATTTTCCACGAACAGTGCTGATATAAATCAAACAGTCCCGCGTCACCGGAGGAGCAGTCCATGCGCCCAAAATTCAGTTGCATAATCGGTATGGCGTTTGCGATTCGATTGATCGCATCGCCACTTCCGGGATCCCTGGTTCCGAATCCGCCATTTGCGCCAGCCTCACTCGCTAGCCCCATGTGCAATGCGGCAGCCTGCGATGTTCTGGAGGGTAGGCTGGTAAATTTACCGTATATCGCGTTCGCCGGAGATGCAGTTCTCCTGGACCCGAGCGGAGCTGTCAGCGACGTCGTCCGGTTCTTTAACAACGTTCTGGATACCGGAGGCGGAACCGGTTTCAGCACCCAGATCTTGATGTACAGCAAGATCGACACCGGCGTGGACCTTTCGGTTGGTCCGGACCTCGGGTTGCCGAATCCATCCACGTACTCCGTGAATGCGGTGAGGCTCCTGGAAGCGCCGGACGGCTCGCCTACGGTCTATAACGGAAACGGGACGCTCTACTCGTTCTATAGCGACACGCCGGAGCCATCTACGATTTTCTATATGGCTGCCGGGCTGCTTGCTTTGGCAACGCGGGCAAGGTTTTCCTGGAAGACCGCCTTCAACAGCCGTGCTCGCGCCGGTGCTCGTGCAGCGCTCCCATAGTGCGCTCTTTCAGACCCAGCTCCATATCGACTTGCTTGTCGAGCTCCGCGGCTAGATTCTCATTGCCGTTCGCCAGCGCTTCCGATATGGAGCGCGTCAACTCGGAAATACGCATCAGGTGCTGCTGCGCTTTCGTAATCAGTTCTTGCTGGCGGCTGCAGACGAGTGGCGGCATCCCGCTCCATACTAACGCGGCTGAGAGTCGCTGGTTCGGCGGACGCCGTCGTTCAGCAGCGGCAGTCATGCCGGGTTCCTCTTTAAGGAAAGGCTTCACCGAAGCCAGACCGCGCCATCACTGGCACGGCTGAATTTGGTCCTTCTACACGAAGGCTTCAGCGTAGCGACCTGCCCCGACCCCCATTCGTAAGCGGCACAAACCTATCGGGAGTGCGCTGAGTGAAACAGCCCGAAAATGCAGCCATGCTCTTCCGTGTGCGCCATCAGTTTGTGGCGTGCCGCGGCGCATTTTTCACGCGCCTGCTCGCAGCGGTCCCAGGACCGCTGGAAAATATCCGCCTCGTAGGCTATGGATACCTCGGCCAGCTCACGCGCGGCTACCTGGAGTTGTTGGGCCGCTTCG
>CAYMHP010000215.1:0-11251 GCA_964390225.1 uncultured Solibacteraceae bacterium | reverse complement strand
GAAGGTCTCCCTGCCAGGCAGTCTTTGCGGAAATCGCTCAAAGCACATCCGACTCCGCTCCTCGTCACCGGAGTCTAGGCTGCGCAGGATACCAACCGCCAGACTATCGGCCCACCAGTTGCGCAACTTTAGCGCGTCAACTGTCCAAGTCTATCGGTAACGGTACGCCCCTGCAAGACAACTTTGGTTGGTTTGGCTGCCCTTTCGCAGTATAACCTAAAGGTATTTCGCAACCGCCCACTTTAGTCGTATAGAGATCCGTACTGTTTGAAAGCTGCCTCGCAGCTTCCCGTAATAGAGCCGGATCCTGCCCAGGATACTTGGGATGAATATTATCCAAGGATGGAAAAAGCCACGTTCCCCCTCTCCACCGCCCCACGTGTTGATCTCGTACCTGCCCGACACCTTGGCCTGGATCACCTTGCGGCGAATGGCGGCCGGCGCTTTTTCGCGGCCTCCATCCCACGTCCCGTGTGGGCCATAGACCTTGTGGAAGCACGCCACCTGCGTGTAGAAACCGAAGTCCTCCCGGAAATGGCGGCACATCCGTTCCGCTGAACAGTTTTTCCCACCCTCACCAGTCTTCCGCCAGCGCGGGATACGTATCCCTCGCGGCCCGGATTGTTGGGATCCCGCTGTTTATCGCCGTTGTATACGCAAGCCAAGGAGGAATAGAAGAACCGCTGCGCGTACTCTGGCCGTTGAGCAGGCATGCGGCCCCGCGGCGGCGACTTCGAGGTACTAGGACTGGAGCCCTGGTCTCCACCCCTCATTCGTCCGCGCGATCCAACTGCGGCACGTGAAGTGCAGCATACGCGCCTCGCGGTGAATCTCTGTAAAAGGTAAAAGATGTGGGGCACTGTAACGTCTCGGGAATGCCTGGAATCCGCTGGTATTTTGAGCGTTTTAAAGGAGATACCGGGC
Organism: uncultured Solibacteraceae bacterium; assembly: GCA_964390225.1. Classification (GTDB taxonomy): domain Bacteria; phylum Acidobacteriota; class Terriglobia; order Bryobacterales; family Bryobacteraceae; genus PSRJ01. The sequence continues at coordinate 10,327 of CAYMHP010000215.1, read as the reverse complement.
TGGCGCAGGCGCAACGCGCCTGGGACAAAATCCGGAAACACAGGAGAAATTCTGGTGAAGTTGGATCAGGAGTGAGGGGATGACATTTCAAAAGGCTATCGTGGTGAATCCGCCGAGCCCGCCAAACTTTGTGTCGAATAAGGATTCGATGGGTGGGTTTGGACAGCTGTTTCCATTGGGCGCCACTCTCTTTCCGCCCCTCGACCTAATCTACCTTGGCAGCTACCTGGCCGATAAGAAGTATCCCGTAGAACTCCTGGAGTGTCTCGCGCTCGATCTGGACAGGGATGGCCTGCTCAACCGAATCGCAGCCACACCCGAGCCCGCGCTAATAATCGTGCGGACTTCGGCGCCCACGTTGGATTGGGACCTGTCGATCTGCAACGCTCTAAAGCAGCAAAAGCCTAACTGCGAAGTTGCGATTTACGGACCAGTGGTGCCCTCTGTCAAGCACCGGATCGAAAAGGAGCCGTCGATCGGCTACATCATCGCTGGTGATCCTGAGCCGATCGTTGAAGAACTCCTGAGCGGTTTATCGGCATCGGCCCCTGGGACTCTCAACGTTGTGCCGGCGGAAGGCGAGTCGGGGATTGCGGGATTGAGTTTGCGCCGGGGGGACCGGTGGGTTGAAAGTCCCGCCCGGCCATTCACCCGCGATCTAGATTCCCTGCCCTTCCCCAAATGGGAACTCCTTCCCTATCAACGGTACCGATTGCCCAGATCTTCGGCCCATTCGGAACTTCCGTTTTTACCGATGCTCAGCTCGCGCGGCTGTCCGATCGGCTGTCATTACTGTCCCTACCCGGTAGGACAGGGGCTGCCTTGGCGGCATCGCAGCGCACAGAACGTTTTGGACGAGCTCGAGCATCTTGTCCGTGATCTCGGAATTGGATATGTAATTTTCCGCGATCCCATGTTCTCCTTCAATCAGAAACGCGTGATCGAGATCTGTAACGGCATTGTAGCCCGCGGACTCAAGGTCACGTGGCGTTGTGAAACACGCATCGACTTTCTCAAGCCGGACACACTCCGGGCCATGGCTGCCGCCGGCTGCGAAGGAATTAATTTCGGCGTGGAAAGCTCCGACGTGAAAATTCAGAAAAACGTCGGGCGGAGGCCGATCGCTCAACAGCAGGTCCTGGATGCCTTTGCGTTGTGCCGGGAACTGGGAATCAAGACCTTTGCCTTCTTCATCATCGGGTTGCCGGGAGATACGATCGAAACGATCCTGGACACGATAGATTTCGCCATCAAGATTCGGCCCACCTGGATGCAGTTCACCGCTGCCTCGCCTTTTATCGGCACGAAGTTGCGCGACTGGGCCGTATCACAGGGACTGGTCGCGGATGACGCATACGCCTATGTCAACAGCCACCAGGTGGCCATGGGAAATGAGAACCTCTCGAAGGAACAGGTCCAGTCGCTTTATCGATTCGCCCGCTTCATTCAGGGATATTTGCTGAACCGCCGCGGCATTCTCAAGGCAGATCGTCCTTCGAAAGTCTATCAAGCCATCCAGGCGCTGGCCGACGCCGTCAGTATCCGGCTGGCGCACGTGGCATTCGCGCTGGGCAGGCTCTGGTTTGAGCGCGGAGATCCCGCCCGGCCGAAGCTGGCGAGCGCGTAGGGATTCGGTTTGCGCATTCTGGTTACCGGCGCCACCGGATTCCTCGGATCGCACCTTTGCCGGGAATTGGTCCGCCGTGGTCATCAAATCGTGGCACTCCGGCGGGAGTCCTCGAACCTGCAGCATCTCGAAGGATTAGGCCTGGAATTCCGGACGGCCGATCTGAACCGCCCCGAGTCACTGACGAGCATCGTCGAAGGACAGGAGGCCGTTATCCATGCCGCCGCAGAGATCAACTATTCCGCCAACCCGCAGCTTCAACACCGAACGAATGTTGAAGCCACGGCGGTTTTGGCGAGCGCATGCCGCGAACATGGCGTTCGGAGACTGCTGTACATCAGCTCCGTGGCCGCGATCGGGATTCCGCCGCGCGGCAGTATTGCCGACGAAAGCTTCCGGTTCAATCTGCAGGGCTCACGCCTGTACTACCATCTCTCCAAAAAGAGGGCCGAAGACGCTGTTCTGGAGGAATGCAGGAGGGGGCTGGACGCGGTCATCGTGAGTCCTGCCTCGATCTTTGGGCCGCATGGACCGGCCTTTCGCGGCGGCGAGATGATCTACAAAATCCAACGCAGCAGCGTGGTCCCTTACTTTACCGGAGGGATCTGCACCGTCCACGTAGACGACGTTGTAGAAGGAGCCATATCGGCTTTAGAGCACGGCACGCCCGGCGAACGCTATATTCTCGGGGGAGAAAACCTGACGTACAAGGAACTCGCACAGCGCGCCGCAGCCGCACTGAGAGTGAAGCGCCATTTCGTTCCTGTGTGGCCGGTGGTTACCGCGACCGCAAATCTCCTCCTGCCCGGCTTCTCTTATACGCGGCACTTTACCGCCGGCTGCTCGCAATTTTACAGCTCCGCGAAGGCGCAACGCGCGCTCGGATACAGCCCGCGGCCGTTCGCGGCTATCCTCCAGCAATGCCTCGAATCCTTCGGAGCCGACTCCTCCTCCCGTCCTTGCATTGCAGTTAGGGCCGCTGGCTCCGCAGATACCCGATAAGCTCACCCGCGGACCAGCACAGCACAAAGACACCCATTAGTGGCATCGCCCGCACAACCCGGCAGCGATATCGTTGATTTCCCCAGATTGCGTGCACCCGCCGTAAGAGCAATAACACCGGAAGGGCGGGTGCGGTCACGACATGAGCGATGCGCGAGAGGGTCGATAGGGAGAGTGCACGCGTAGCCGCGAATTCAACCGCATTGCGGAAGTACGTGCTCGCAAAGCCGCGAAAAGTTGTTTCCGGCGCGCACCAAACCACCAGTTCCGAATCAAAAAAAAATTGGAAACCGCGCCGTTCGAGCTCCCGGAGCACAAAGACTTTGGCATAACCGTTCCTCCAGGCGTTGGCGACCTGATCGAGGGCGGAGCGCCGGTAGGAAACGTGGTTGCCCGGAAGCAGATCGGTAACCCGGCTCTTCGCCGGCAGAAGGAAAGGGCCGTAATCGGCCAAGTGGCACGCCCAGCCCAAAGCCGTATCGGGTCCGCCGTACTCCACAGCGCCGCCGATCACACAGAAGTCGCGCCGATGCGCCAGCCGGATCTTCTCGAGCCAGTCCGCAGGGAAATAGCAATAGGGCTCTGTCACGACCACGACCTCTCCCCGGGCGTTTTCCAAGGCAGATTTGAGCAATTGCGGTTTTGAGAGCCCCTCCGCACTGTGAACGAACCGCACTTCGGGATAAGGCACTGCCATCGAGGAGCCCATTTCCGCGGACCCGCACGCGACGACGATCTCAAACGGCTCCCGCAAGTTCTGGCTGCGCAAGGAATCCAGGCATCGCGTCAGCTCCGCGCCTGGGCGGTCGGACGCCAAGGCTACGGAGACCGCTGGCGGGAGGTCCGCGCTCACAGCCTAATCCCTGCCGGGCCGGCTTGCGCCTGAAGGCCCCTGTAAGTAACCTACTCCCTCGCCGGCCGCCCAGGCCAGGGTAAAGGCCGCAACCATTGGAAGAACGATCAGGAATTTGGCCCGATGCCGGCCGTTCCGCCAGATTCGCGCTGCGATCCGCCTCAGCAGTAAAATCGGTACGGCCACGCTTCCCGCTGCGCGGACGATACGTTGCGAGGCGTTAAATTCGCGGCTCTTTCGGGCGGCGAAGTAGCGCCCGTGTAGAAACCGGCGCCGGACGAATCTCCAACCCGAGAGTCCTCCACAATAGGTCACCGCCGGAGACGGCGCGCAGAGCAGCCGCTCGCCGCGACGGCACAGGGCATCATGGATGAAGGTCTCCCAAAAGCCGTCCTTCGTGAGATCCAGTACCGGCTCTAATGCCTCTCGCTTGTAGGAGCAATTGTCTCCCGCCAGGTCATGCAAGAACCTCGGCTCAAAAGGAAGCATGTAGTTGCTGTAACGGCTCAAGTATACTGCCCAGTCCACCAGGCCGGCTTCGGCGTAAATCTCGATAGCGCCACCCACGCCGGCCCAGTCTCCTTCATGCTCGGCCAGCATCCGGGTGGCCCAATCCCGTGCGGGAAGGCAATTCTCAATCGTGAGCGCGATGATCCTCCCTCGCGCAGACAGGATACCCGCAGTCCACAAGAGAGGGACGTTCGATCGGGTTTCACCGCGAACAATCGTGACGGGAAGAGTAGAAGCCACTGCAGCTCGTGCGCTGCCCGCAGTTGAGCCGTCCACTACGATGATCTCCATCTCGCCCGGAGGGAGTTGCGGGGCCAAAGCAGCGATGCAGTTTCTCAGATTCGGCCCGGCGTCCTGCGCTGCAACAACTACCGACAGCCGGATGGCGCTAGAGCCAGACATGCATCAGACAATCGACGTTTCGGACCGAGAGCAGCCCGGCGCCTCTTTATCCAGCCGTTTTCGCCAAAGGCTGTTTTATTCCCACCAGCGCCTTGGTAAGTTGGACAGGCTGAAACACGATGCTGGGCCAAAGAAAAACTTCGTTCGTACAGTAGCACTGCTTCGCCTTAATGTGTGCCCGAAGGGCGTTGGCCTCATCCGAATCCCAGATCTCGAAAAAGCTCTTCTGCCGTAAGTTGCCGAGGGGAGGATGAGTTTCGCAGACGCTCACGTCCCCGTTCGCATAAACCACGCCGGTCAGATTCCCAGCCGTGCACGGCACGTATTGCGAGCAGCTCTCGATCGTTTTAACTTTGGCCCATTGAAGCATAGGTTCCACAATTGCGCCAAAACGCGTCTCCTCGCTTTCCTTCCAGACCTCGGCTACATGCTCGTAGAGCCGCTTGTATTGCTCCAATGCCGGGCCTTGCAGCGAAGCATTCTTGCGGTCGCCGCGAATGATTGCCAGATTGTGGTGTTCCATGGCGGGGCACCGCTCTCTCAGGTACTCCGTCAGCCGCCAGCACTCGTCCATATTCTCACTCATGGCCACAGTGTTCGCATGGATGCGCAGCCGAGAGTCGACTTTTTGCATTTCAGCGAGCATCTCATACGTTTCCATGGCCTTCGCGAACGACTTGGGATTTCCCCGGAACCGGTCGTGATATTCCGGCATCCCGTCCAAGGAGATCTCGCAGGTGAAGCTCACCAGAGTTTTGGATTCGAGCACTTTCTGAAGCTGATCGTGAGTCCGCTCGGTAAAGTAGCCGTTGGTCGGAACATAAATCCGCTTGACGGCGTTATTGTTTAGGAACAGGCCGCAGACTTCCGCGAATTCCTTCCGAAGGAAAGGCTCACCGCCCGAGAGATTGAGCTGCTCGAAATTTCCCAGTTCCAACGAGAGCTTTTCGAACTCCGCAAACGTGAGATCGTTCCGCTGGTTGAGGTTTTTCCAGTAGAAACAGTGCTCGCAAGTCAGGTTACAGATCGAGTTAATGAACACGATCATGAACGGCGGTGTGGCTCGCTTCTGATGGCCCAGAGCTTTCAGCGAAAGTTTCGCATGGCGCTGGACCCGGTCGATAGTTGTCATTGTGAACTCCTGTCGCGGCACCCGACGGTCAGCCTATTCTACCCGGTTTTGCGGCCGCTTGTCTCTGTTCTCAGTACCATAAGTTATAGGTCGTGTCACTTCCACTTCTCCGCGCTCCGGCCCGCCCCCGCGAAGTATCCGCAAAACTCTCCAAACGACCAGCTTGTGGTCAAGGCGAGAAGACATGGCAACGAGCGCGCCAGGCTTCCCGCAAGCCTGCGCTTTTGCGCTGCCCGTACCACGATCCGGGCGGGCAGAAGAAGCGGCAAAATCAGGGAACCCGCTGCAAACGCAGCGCGTTTTAACGGCCCGGCCTTCAGGATTCGTTTTCCGGCATATCCGCGCGCCAAGTGGTAGGCCTGTAGCATGGCTTCCCCGGCCCGGTGACGCTTTTGGTTATAGACGACAAGTGCCGGTGTCAGATAGAGCGAATGTCCGCGGCGGACGAGTTCGCCATGCGTGAATGGCTCGACGAAACCCTCGCGGTAACTGGCTTTCACCTCTTCGAGCGCTTTACGTTTATAAGAAACGTTATTCCCCGAAAGGGCTGGGGTCACTCCGGGTGTTACAGGCAACATGAATTTCCCGTAGTCATAAAAATAGACGGCCCAATCCAGCGCTCGTGCGCCGCTCGCGTTCTCCACCGCGCCGCCGATTGCGGCGTACGGCAGTTCGTGTGCTTTCTTGACCGCGGCCCCCCAATTCCGCTGGAATGTGCAGTGGTCTTCCGCCAGAGCCACAATGTCGCCTCGGGATCGTTCGATTCCCGTGGTCCGGAGTTGCGGAACCGTGGTGAGTGAAGGCATCCTTACGTGCCGCACGGTGGGAAACTGTTCCCGGATCATCTCCTGCATTCCGCCGTCGAAGTTGCTCACCACAATCACTTCCGTATCGTCCGTCTGAGTGTCCAGTTCCAGGGAACGAAGACACCTCTCGACGGCGTCCTTCCCGTTCCAGGCGGCAATTACAACTGAAAGCCGAAGACCGGGCCGGGAACCTGACTTCATCTCCGACTAGACCCGAGCCGGCAAACTCTGGGGTGCGGGCCGGTTCATTTCGATCCATTGACCCGACGCGGCGGATTCGTACACCGCCATCACGAGGGCCAGAGAGTTTCGATTGTCGCGGATATCTCCCCGGGGCATGCCGCCATTCTCGATTGCATCCAAAAAGCTGGCGAAGTGGCGCGCGGTGGCGTCCCCGAACGGATTAATTCCGTCCTTCGCCAGCAGCTTCGAACGATTGCCATCCTCGAGCACAGCCCTGCCTCCCTTCACGAAGGTGAAGTCCAAGAAGGGCCGGCGATCCCGAGTATGGATCCCCGCTTCCAATCGCACTCTGCCCCCGATTGAGGTATGTACGCTGGCCAATTCACCATCGAGACGCATATCGAGGTAATGCTCCGGGCCACGGCTCAACCTGTCGAGCACAATCGAAGCCCCTCGGCCGTCGCGGAACTCGATGTTAATGGCATTGACGACGTCGCACCGGGCACGCCCTTGTGGGTTAGGCATGTGGGCCACGAGACGTGCCGGCTCGGCATCAAAAAAGTAGCGAACGAGGTCCAACACGTGGATGCCGAACTCAAAACCGAGGCGGCGGGACAACTCTCCACGCCAGCCGGCCTCCGTCGTCTCGTTGGTGCGCATCGTGTGCCAGGCATGCAGATACAGAAGTTCGCCGAAATTCCGTGATCCAATTTCTTTTTTGGCGGCCTGGTGAATCTTCATGCACGGGAGCTGGTTATTGACCACGACCAGCCGCCGGGCTTGCTCGCTAGCTTTCACCATCTGATCGGCTTGCGAGAGATCGTCGGCCAGCGGCTTTTCGCAGAACACGTGACATCCGTGCTCCAGGGCCAGCCGTACATGCTCGAGGTGGAGCCATGGAGGCGTGCAAACGGCTACGATATCGGGCCGCGTAGCTTCGATCATCTCCCGGGCGTCGTCAAAGACCGGAAACCCCCACTGCGCGCGCGCTCTCTCTTGGGCGGCGTGGTTGGCATCACACCCACCTACCACTCGGATGCGATCGCGAAGCTGGGCGTACGCCGGCATGTGGATATGGCGTACAACCGCCCCTAACCCGAGAATCGCGACAGATTTCATTTCTGCAGTTCCCATTTTTTTCATGCTGCCTAGCGCGAACCCACGAGGGGTAGCATGAGATCGAGATAGCGCCTCGTCACCACGCGCCAATCGTAAGCCGCGGCTCGCTTAGGACCCTCCCGAGACATTCGCTCTCGCCACGCGGCGTCGCTCAGCACTGCCAGGATGCCTTCCTTCAAAGTGGGAACGGCGGCATCGGGGAGCAGATGGGCAACTCCACCGGCGAACTCCGGAAACGCAGTGTTGTTCAGAGTGATGAGCGGCGTTCCGCACGCCATCGCCTCGAGTACGGGCATCCCGAAACCCTCGTAGGAGGAAGGATAGATGAACAGATCTGCAGCATTGTAAACCAAAGGCATCTCGTCATGCCCGACGTATCCGCGAACGAAGACTTCCTTCGCCAACCCATCCTCCTCGATGACCTGACGGAAGGGAGACGTTCCGGGTAAGTCGGCGCCGGCAATCAGGAGCTTGTGCGGAATGCCTCGTTCCCGCTTCAAAGCGGCGAACGCCCGGATCAAGGGCGTCAGATTCCGTCGTTCGGTAGGCTTCCCCACATAGGCAATATACGGCAGGTCGGCGCCGAACAACCCCACACGCCACTTCGCGAGCCTCTGGCGATCGGCGATCGGGCGAAAAGTCCGAGTATCGACACCTTCTGGAACAACGTGGATGCGATCCGGATGCATTCCGTAGAAGTGCACCATGTCGCGCTTGCTATAGTCGCTGACTGTGCAAGTTACGTGCGCCCTTTTCGCACTCAGCGAATACGCCAGCCGCGCCTTGTTGAGCGTCCACCAGCTGAACGCCTGAGGGTACCCTTCGTAGGAGCCATGGTGTACCAGAAAAGTAGGACAGCGTGCCAGCAGGGGAATCACATAGCTGGGGCAGAAGAGCAGGTCTCTATCCCCGTGGGCTTTGAGCAGCGTGAACTGCTCCCAAAGTGCATTCGGCAGCGACGTGGGAAGAACCACGTTGGTCGCGCAGGACGGGAGCACCACCTCTTTGGCAATGGGCTTTGGTGAATATACGCGGATCTCCCGGAAGGGGTGATCCATTTGTGCCATGCATTTCAGGATCGCTTCGATGGCCCTTGCGACACCAGAGCGCTGCCCGACCAGACGAATTCCATTTACGCCGAGGATCATGATCTACCTGCCGCCGCCTCCAGCACGGAGTCGCGTTTTTGGGACTGAGGTTCGTGGTCGCGGCGCGCCAACACCTGGATCACGGGCGAAACCAGAAGCAGCAGGGATTTCAGGAGCGGGAGCCTTGCCGCGAACCGAAACAATCGCGCCCCGAGCCGTTCCAGACCCTTCAGATGCTCCCAATCGGGCGCCGTGACACGGGGAAGCGTAAACTCAAGCCTACGAAGCCCTTCCATGTGAAAAAAACGGCGAATTTCAAAACAGGAAAGCAGGTGCTTCTTTTCATATGCCAGGCCGCTGCGCCACTTCACGTAGGCGGGCATCCACCGGCGCGGCACAAACCCCACACCCCATACGCGCACATGCGGTTCTGGCGCGACGGAAAAACGGTTGGTGGTCCATGCAAATACTCGTCCGCCCGGCGCCGTGACGCGGCTAAATTCACGAATGGCAGCGCGCCCGTCAGGAACATGCTCCAGCAGCGATACGGAAGCCACGCTATCGAACATGGAATCGGGGAACGGAAGATAATCGGCGCAGCAACAAACCAGGTTTGCGGGCAACCCTGCTTCTTGCAGCCTGCGCCGGGCGATCAGCAGCCACCGGAAGGCCACGTCGCAACCCACCGCAAGTGCAAATTTCGGTTGCATGGCTTTGACCAGCGCCGCCGTCCCGCAACCAACATCGAGGAAGGCCTTCCCGCTTCCAAGCTGAATTTCGTATCCCTCTATCCGGGCCTCGTCCGTTAGCACGTGTCGGATGAAGCGTTCCCGCAACTCAGGCGGCGTGTAGGGATATGTCGGCAGAGACCAATAGAAGCGGACGAGGTCGGCGAAGCTCAGCCTCTCTGCCTGAGCCTGAACCTTCTCGCCTTTCCGATAATCGTCTTCCAGCGGAATCAACGGATCTTCGTAGATGCGCAAATCAGGTATCCCGAGCACGACGGGATACTGCCTTCCGCAAGGCACACAAATCAGCGACTCGCCGGTTATGGTAAGCGTGCCTTTGCACAGTGGGCAGCGCAGCAGTCGTATGAGAGCCGGATTGACCCACTCAGTGCGTGCTTCGGGCAGGTGTACGCCACCGCGTACCGGACCGTTAACCCTGGCCGCCAGAGTCCTTGAGGTGGAGTCTACCGTCATTGGACCAGAAATTTTCCACATACTCCAAAACTTCGCAAGATTTCAAAACGCTACCGCCCACGTTTATTCGGGCCGTTTCTGCCGCCTGCGCGCGCCAACTGCATCCGATCTTCGGGACGGCGTCCCCCCAAGAACGCTGGAAATGTCTTCTTATCTTTGGCTTACCAGCAATTCCCGGCTTCTTGTGGCGGACATCGAGGTCAAGGAGGAAGCAGTTGTAGTGCCAATTCCGCTACGAAAACGTTTCGAATGCGGGCCGGATGCAAGGCTTCATAGTGCGGTGGTTCGGGGTAATCGGCAATTGAGATGCAGTACAGCCCGCACCGAACATGATCTTGTCGGAAATAAAATGCCTTCAGCTCAACACGGCCGCCGGCTCGAGGAGGTTAGTGATTTCCGAATC
>CAYMHP010000214.1:0-11307 GCA_964390225.1 uncultured Solibacteraceae bacterium | reverse complement strand
CCGAAGTTGATGTCGAGCTTGGAATCTTCCGTCTTGCGGGTCTCTTCCCGCTTCTTCTCGAGTTCGTGCTCGTACAGCCGCGCGCGAAGCTGCTTGAACGCGCTGTCGCGGTTCTTGTGCTGCGATCGCTCGTTCTGGCACTGCACGACGATTCCGGTGGGAAAGTGCGTGATGCGCACGGCCGAATCGGTCATGTTCACATGCTGCCCGCCGGCGCCCGATGAACGGAAGGTATCGATGCGAAGATCGTCGGGCTTGATCTCGATTTTGATCTCGTCGTCCACCTGCGGGTAAACGAAGACCGAGGCGAACGACGTATGCCGCCGCGCGTTGGCATCGAACGGGGAGATCCGGACGAGCCGGTGCACGCCGATTTCCGACTGCAGCAGCCCGTAGGCGTTCTCGCCGTTGACTTCAAACGTGACGGACTTGATGCCGGCGCCTTCACCCTCCAGCCGATCGGTAATCACGGTCTGGAAGCCCTGACGCTCGGCCCAGCGCAGGTACATGCGGAGCAGCATTTCGGCCCAGTCCTGGCTCTCCGTGCCGCCGGCTCCCGGGTGGATGGTCACGATCGCGCTGCGCGCGTCATTTTCGCCGGATAGCAGCATCGCAGTTTCGAGTTTCTCAAGCAACTCGGCGTATGCCTTCATATCGCGCTCGATGTCGCGATAGACGTCCTCGCCTTCGCGCGCGAGCTCGAATAGCGTGTCGAGGTCGTCGGTCATAGCGCGAATGCGCTCGTCGTTGCCGATCGATTCCTCGAGCCGCTTGCGGTCCTGCATCACCTTCTGGCTCTTTTCCGGCTGGTTCCAGAAGTCGGGTGCGGCGATCTGCTCTTCGATTTTGGTTAGTTTCTGTCTTTGCGCGGCGGCGTCAAAGATACCTCCGGACGGCCAGGGCCTGCTCACGGAGGGGTAGGTATTCGCGATCTAACTCTTCCACAGTCATGGGTTTAATCCAATTCTAACAAATAGCCCTGTTTGCCTACATTCATGGCGTGCGTCTTGCCCATTTCGATGCGGACGCCTTCGGCTTCGTGAATATGCCCGCAGAAGAAGAAATCGGGCTGGTGCGCCTGGATGAAATCGCGAACGGCGGTGGAGCCGGCGTGCAACCCGTTGCGAATCTGATCGAGCGCCGTGCCGTACGGCGGGGCGTGGCAAATCAGCACCAGCGGAGTAAGCTCGGCAAAACGCTGCAAGCGTTCGGCAAGCTGCGGCTCCGAGTACTCGCCGGGCGTATTGAAGGGCGTGGGATTGGAATAGCCGAGACCGGCTACCTTCCACTTGCCGACCTGAATATGGCGCTGGTGGAAATTGTGCAAGCCGTGGCGGGCGCACATGTTCGCCACCTGCTCGGCCGACTCGTGATTCCCGGGAAGCACGTACATCTTATCGCCGCGGGTCTGCAGCAACTCCCCGCAGCGGTCGATTCCTTTTGCCCAGGTGACTTGGTCGCCGGCGGCAATGTAGTAATCGGCTTCGGTGGCCAGCAACCGTTCCAACGTCTTCCAGTCGTTGTGGATATCGGAGAAGATGAGCAGTCTCAATGAACGAATGGTAGGAGCTTGGGCGTCCGAATGTCAAAATGAGGAGAGCCGCAAGCGAGTTCCCATCCACTTCCACGCGGCCCCGTTCCTCTCGTTTGCTTGCAATTTATCGTTTCGCGGCCTCGCCAGGGACGAACTTCAAATCGCCGCAGGGAGTGCGCAACAGGAAATGGGTCACGGTTCCCTTCTCGTCTTTGACGAAGTCCACCGGGAATCCTCCGGGGAAATAGAAACCTGTTTCCGACAACGTCGTCAGGGGCACGGCCCCCTTCCCGCCTAGCGAAAACATCAGTTGCTCACCAGTTACGGAGAGGACGGCGTTCATCTTCGCCTCGTCGTTGTGATATTTTCCGGCGTATTGGGCGAGGACCTGAGCACCCACCTTCACCTCGCCCTTCACCTCATCACTCGCCTTGCCGACGAGGTGAGCCGAGTCCCGTTCGTTCTCATTGCACACGTACTCCAGCATCTCGGTATCGGGAACGTACTCTACAGCCAGCGCAATGGTGATTGGTTTCGTGAAGGTTTTGGAATCCTCCAGGGTCAGCTGCAGCTGCATGTGTCCGAAGTCGCGGCGTTGGAAACGCTCCCTCACGCGCAACTCTTCGCTATGGGGGTGTCCCGCGTAATCCAGCCAGCTCCGATCGTTGAATCCGATCGAATCGACGACGAGCGTGTCTTCCTCCCAGTGGCCCACGGAATAGCCCCACCACGTGGGATTAGGGTCTTTCGGCAACTCGCGCCCGTCCGTGAAGATCTGGCGGTAAGCGCCGCTTCCATAGAGGATCCCGACCACATTTGGCGACTGAATGATCCGGTATCGGGCGCCAAGGATTTCCGTCGGACCTCCGGGAAGGCAGCGCGTAGCCGGAGTGTCTCTGTCCAGGGCGTCGAGACGTCTCTTGTAGACTTCCTGGGCCCACGAGCGAATTTCCTCGGGCTTTAGGTCCGCGGCGATATTGAGACCGTAAGTATTTTGCTCCGTGTCCCAAAGCCCGGACAGATCCGGTTTGCCCTCCGGCGTTCGCGGCGCAGCGGCCGTTAGGTCGGGTTTGCCATCGTCTTTCCGGGGAATCCCCGGTGTTTTGATCTTGAGCCACTGTGCCGGCAGCGCCGTGCAGGCACTCAATAAAATCAGCCCCGCAAACAAACAACGCATGAATCACCCTCCAGGAGGTCTTGTTTCAACTACTATACGACCGTCCGGGTCTCGTTGTTCCTTTGATTCTGTGAATTGTCTAAGGGGCGCTTAGTTCAACTCGCTGCGCGCGCCAATGGGGCCGCCGGACAGCATTTCGGCTGCACCCTCAGCACGTGGCGGACGCACTCGATGAAAGCGTTTGGCGTAAACGGCTTCTGAAGAAAAGCATCACACTCGACGGCGATCGTGCTGCGGGAATAACCGGAGATCAAAACAACCCGGATGCCGGGCCGCTCCAATCTCAGCCTTCGGGCGAGCTCGTCGCCATTCATCCGGGGCATCGTGACATCGCTGACCAGCGCGTCAATCCCGCCGTCAAATTTTGAAGCAGTCGTGAGCGCGTGGAAGCCGTCACATGCCTCCAGAACGTGATAGCCCTCCTGTCGAAGGGTACAACCCAGAAGTTGGCGAATCGGTCTGGTGTCCTCGGCGAGTAATACCGTAAGCCTGTCCATCTCGACCTCTGATTTCAGGGTAGTGCGAAGCAGATCAAAGTTAGGTCAAAATCAAGTTACCGTCTATCGAAATTGCGTGAAACGCCACGCCGGTATTTCCTACGGCGCGATCTCGGCGGCAAAGCGGCAGCGAAACTGCTCGCGGAGCAGCCCATGGCTACACCGTATGTCCCACGCTTGGATCGATATACTTGGGATTGTGCGCCATGGACGAGTACGATAGCGAGCTTGCGAAAATCGTGGCTGAGCTGAATCGGGCCGCGCCGAGTCAGAAGATGGGGGCGGCTCGCTCATTTGTCTCGACGGCGTCGCTCGACGAGTTGCTCGACGCGGCGGCCCGGCGCAATGCCTCCGACATTCTGCTGGTCGCGGGGGCGCCAGCCGTGCTGCGGGTGAATGGAGCGCTCGCACCCCGCACTGGGCCGGCTTTGGAACCGGAGGACATCCACAGCATGCTGGCGCCCATCCTGGAGCCATCGCAAATGGAGCAACTGCAGCGGCGCAAATCGGTGGACTTCGGTTTTGTCCGGGAGACCCTCGGACGTTTTCGCGTGAATATCCATCACCAGCGCGGAACCCTGGCCGCCAGCATAAGGTTGCTGCCCGCGCGGATTCCGTCACTCGAGTCGCTCCATTTGCCGGTATCGCTGGCGAAACTGGCCGAGAGGCGGCAGGGACTTGTGCTGGTCACCGGGCCGACGGGATGCGGGAAAAGCTCCACTCAGGCCGCGCTCGTCGATCTGGTGAATACCCGCCGCGCGGCGCACGTCGTCACCATTGAAGATCCCGTGGAATACCAGCACGTGAACCGCACTTCTGTCATCGAGCAGATTGAAGTGGGCCGCGATACGCCCGATTTTGCGGGCACGTTGCGCAGCATCATGCGGCAGACGCCCGATGTGATCCTGGTGGGGGAGATGCGCGACCCCGAAACCATGGCGACGGTCTTGAGCGCCGCCGAGACCGGTCACCTGGTGCTCTCCACGCTGCACACTAACGACGCGATCCAGGCGGTTGGCCGTATCCTCGATTCCTTCCCCGCCGCGCAACAGCCGCAGATCCGGCAGCAATTGTCGCTCGCGCTTCTGGCGGTGATTGCGCAGCAGCTGGTTCCTGGGCAGGACGGAGTCACGCGCTGGCCGGCCACCGAGATCATGATCGCCACCGATGCCGTGCGGGCGCTGATCCGCAAGGGCGACGACCATCAACTGCGTTCGCAAATCTCCGTCGGCAGAGCGGAGGGCATGATGACTATGGAGCAATCGCTGGCCGAACTGGTGCGAACCGGCCACATCGCGCGCGATACCGCCTTCGCGCACTGCTTCCGCACCGAGGATCTGCAACGGTACCTCGGGGCGGAGGGTGTTCGAGAGGAGCGCCGCTAGGCTTGCTCAACCGCAAATTGGTCGCGCTCGGGCGGGCGCTGATTCCCCGCTTTGTCATCGATCAAATTAATCCGTTCGACCGTTTCGTGTTGCACGCGATAAAGGAGTTCGTCCGCAGCCTCGAGCCGAACTCGCTGGTTCTCGATGCGGGCGCCGGGGAGGCGCAGTACAAGGACGAGTTCACGCACGCCGGCCACCGGTATCACGCCATTGACCTTGGGGTCGGGGAAGGGGATTGGAACTACAGCCGGATCGACACCTGGGCGCGCGTGGAGGCTTTACCCTTCCGGTCTTGCAGCTTTGACGGCATGCTGAGCGTCGCCGTTCTGGAACACACCCCGTTTCCCCGGAAAACTCTGCACGAAATGGCGCGCGCCTTGAAGCCGGGGGGCCGCCTGATGATTATCGTTCCCACCATGTGGGAGGAGCACCAGATGCCCCACGACTTCTATCGTTTTACGCGCTACGGGACGATCCGTCTTTTGGAGGAAGCGGGATTCACGGTCGATCAGATCCGGCCGCTGGGCGGATATTTCTGGTTCATGGGCCGGAAGTTTATCGATATCCTGGAATTTTTTCAGAGCTTTCCCCGGTTGATTTTCTGGCCTCTGCTGGTGATTCCCTTCGGATTCGTGTTGCCCGCGATTTTTTCAAACCTCGACTGGTTGGATCGCGACAAATACTACACGATCGGCCAACTCTGTTTTTGCCGGCGGGTCCGCGAACCGGGCGCTCCGGACGGAGCCGACATTCTGCCATGATGTGCGAAGAAGTTCACGCCGGTCGCATGCGATCTGTCCGCAATAATCCAGTTGCAACACTCGCGCGATAACATAATCACATGCGCCTTTTTCGATTGACACTCGCCATTGCGGCGATTTGCGCTCCCCTGCTGGCCAAGAGTGAGAAAGCCAAAACCGACGAGCGGTTGGACGATGCCGCCAGCCTGTTCTCGGAGGTGATGGCGACTTCGGACAAGTCCATTCCGCAAAACCTGCTCGACAAAGCTGCGTGCATCGTTCTCGTGCCGGGTCTCAAGAAGGCAGCCTTCGGAGTGGGTGCAAAATACGGCCGCGGATTCGCCCTCTGCCGCCACACGTCCGGGCAGGGGTGGGGTCCGCCGGCGGCGATTCGCATTGAAGGCGGAAGCTTCGGATTCCAGATTGGAGTTTCTTCCAGCGACGTGATTTTGCTCGTGATGAACGAGCGCGGCATGAAGCGGCTCACCTCCAGCAAATTCACGATTGGCGCCGACGCGACCGCGACTGCCGGCCCGGTGGGACGGGACGCGACGGCGCAGACCGACGCGCTGCTAACGGCCGAGATCCTGTCGTGGTCGCGATCGCGCGGGTTGTTCGCGGGGGTTTCCCTCGACGGGGCCACGCTGCGCAACGACATCGACGAGAACGAGGCCATGTATAACCAGCGGTGGGATAACAAACAGATTCTGCTGAGCGGCGCCATGCCGCCCGCCGCCGCCGCAAAGCTAATTGCCGAATTGAACAAGTATTCGCCCCGCGAGACGCACTGAGAGCGCAGCGAAACACGCGCCGGAACTTGCCAGTGCGATCCGCGCCCTCACGGGATGCGGTTGAATCTTATTCGCTGGATGTCGGCAGCATTTCCAGCCGCGGCAGTCATCCCGCGGGTCCGTCTTAGCCGGTACTTCGGTCAGGCAGTCGCGCCTGGCCGCCGGTGAATTTGACTGCGAGGCTTGGGGGCGCAACCCTGCGGTCCCGCGCCACGGTCACAACGTGAGCGTCACTTTACTCAACGTCCGGGGTTGATCGGCGTCAAGACCCTTCTGCGCCGCGAGGTGCGCGGCGAAGAGCTGCGCCGGAACGATGTATGGAATCGGCGTGAGGATTTCGGGGATGCGTTTCGGGAGCCGCACGACGCGGGTTACGCGGGTTTCGACCTCGCGGTTCCGGGAATCGGTAACCGCCACTACCTCCGCGCGCAGCTTGCCCAGTTTCGCCAGGGTGTCGCCAATCGAGGTCCAGGTCACGCCCGAAGGCGCGAAGGCGAACACCGGGAAACTGGGCTCCACCAGCGCGATGGGGCCGTGCAGGAAATCCGCGGACGAAAACCGCTCGGCGACCACGTAGCATGTCTCCATCAGCTTGAGCGCAAACTCGAAGGCATTCGCGTAATTCAAGCCGCGGCCCACGACCACCGCGTGACGCATAAATCGGTAGCGCTCCGAGAGCGCGGCGATCGAACCTTCGAGCCGAAGAGCGGTTTCCACCAGTTCCGGCAGGCGCTCGAGTTCCGCCGAACGGATTCGGCCGCCGAGCGCGTACGCCAGCAGGTAAAGCATCAACATCTGGCCGGTGTAGGTCTTGGTTGCGGCGATGCTCTTCTCTTGACCCGCTCGCACCAGGAAAACGTGTTCGGCCAGGCGGGCGAGCGAGCTCGAACGCTGGTTGGTAATTCCCAGCGTGAGAGCGCCTTGCTGACGCGCGCGCTCGAGCACTACATTGGTGTCGGTGGATTCGCCCGATTGCGAAATGGCCACCACCAGCGCTTCGCTGTACTGAAGCCGGGCGCGGTAGAGCGTCGAAACCGACGGTGCCGCAAGGGAGACCGGGATTCCGGTGGTGATCTCCAGCAGGTAGCGCCCGAACAACGCCGCGTTGTCGGAGGTACCGCGCGCCACCAGCACGATGAGTTTCGGTGCCCGGCGAGCGACTATTTTGCGGAAGGCTTCCGCCTTGCGAAGCTCGCCCGCTAGGGTTCGTTCGAGCGCCGCAGGCTGCTCGCGAATCTCATCCAGCATCCGGGACATGGGTTAGAGCGGCGAAATCGGATGCGTATCCGAGCCGACGAGCACCGGAAACGTGGCGATCTCGGTAGGTGGCAGGCTCAGCAGGCGCGGGCGCAGCAGAATGAGCATTTCGTCGCTGGTCCGGTTGCGGGTATGGATACCCATGAGCGGGCCGATCCCCGGCAGGCGCGTAAGGCCGGCAATCCCCGCAAGCGTGCGTGCTTCGGTCGGGTTGATGAGCCCGGCGATGACGGCCCACTCGCCGAACTTCAGGTCGGTTCGGGATTGCAACTTGCGGTTGGAGATCACTGGAATCCCATTCACGGAGCCGCCCGCCAGCAGCTTGAATTCGGACTCGATGTCCAACGTAACGTTCTCCATTCCGTGGACCAGGGGAGTCACTTTCAGGGACAGACCGAGATCCTCATAATTGATGGAGGGAGTCGGCCTATATGCCCCCGTACCGGAGTAGCTGGCCGGACCGTAGTAGCCCGCCTGCAGAACGGGATAGCGATCGCCCACATGCAGCGTCGCGGGCTGCCCGGAGATGGACCGAAGCTCGGAAGTTAGCAGCACGCGGCTGGAAGAGTCCGTCATCTTCGCAACCAGAGAGGTGTTCATGATGCCGATGCCCATCAATGTTGCGCCGCCGCCGAAACTCAGCAGGCCGGAGATATTCGCTGGCAGCACCGGCTTATTGTTCATGAAGGTTGTGAGGAAATTCAGCGACAGCTGCGTAGGAATATCGATTCCATAAGTGATCAGGTTGTTCCGGGAAACCTCCAGGAAGCGCATCTCGATCATGACCTGCGCTCGCGACGTCATTAGTTGTTCCAACATGGCGCGGGCCGGAAGGACCTTGGACAAAGCATCGCGGAGCACCACCGTGTTCGTTTGCGTGTCGAACCCAGCCTTCTGAATGCCCATGGCCTGTTGCACGGTTTGCACGATGTTGGTCAGGTCTTGCTGGCTAGTCGCCTCGGGCACGGGGATCGAGACTGCTACGCTCGGTTCCACCTCGGCGCGCTTTTGCGGGGTGTCCTTGGCGACGAGAAACAGCGTGCTGGTCAGCGGTACGATGAACGATCCCGTCGCGGCCTCGAGCGCGTGCAATGCTTCGCGGTAGTTCAGGCCGTCTACTTGGAAGCGGATGGGATTCCCTTCCTGATACTCGCCATCGAAGACGCAATCCAGCCCGTAGGCATGCGCGACGTTTTCAAACAGCATCCTGGAGTTGCCGCGGAGGTCGAAATCTTTCCTCAGCGGTTGTGCACTCAGTTCCGAGGGAGGCAGCGGCTTGCGCGCGTCCGCCAGGTCCTGCGGTGTGGCGGCGGGAACGCGCTGCATGGCCGTCAGGTCGGGCTCCAGTTCATCGGCGCCGGACGAAGGGGGCGGCGGGAGCGGCTTGGCTTCGAGCGCCGCGCGCGACTTTACCGCCTGGCTGCGGAGCCAGTACATCTGGTTGTTGGGCTCCAGTGCCGCCGCTTCCGAATACAGCACGTAGGCGTCGGCCATCCGGCCAGCCTGCTCGGCCTTGCGGCCGCGTGCGTAGAGCTCTCGTGCCGAGTGGCCATCACCCAGAAGGGTCGCGGCCAAAATCAAGCACAGCATGGGCACACGTATCCGCACAATAGTGTGACGGGCGGCCAGGACCGAGCGTGCAGGCGAATTGGTGTGAGAATCTGATGCTATGAGAGACGGACTCCAGGCGCTGCGCCAGTTGCTGGTGAACCATCCGATGGAACTCCTTGCGCCGCTAGCGGTCTTCGTCATCACGTTGGCCATCGGTTACGTGGTGCGGAGCGTCGTCCTGCGTGCTCTGCGTGCCTGGCACACGCGAACACAGAGCCGGGCGGGCGGAATTCTGGCCGAGGCGCTGCGTGGTCCAATGCTGATTTGGATCCTGATCCTCGCAGTCCACCTCGCGATTGAATCGTCGACACTGCCGGCAAAAGTCACGCGCTTGACACCGCGCCTGCTCGCGGCGCTCTGGATTCTCTCGTTCACGCTGATGTGCATGCGCCTTGCCGGCGACCTGGTGCGTTATTACGGTGCGCAAATTCCCGGAGCGCTCCCCGTCACTACTCTGACTCAGGTTCTGGCGCAGTTGGCGGTGTTGCTCGCGGGGTTCCTGATCCTGCTAGGAAACTTTGGCGTCTCGCCGGTCGCTATTCTGACCCCCTTGGGCGTCGGCGGCCTGGCGGTGGCTTTGGGATTGCAGGACACGCTTTCCAACCTGTTCGCGGGATTTTACGTTGCAGTAGGCCGCCAGGTGCGGCTGGGCGACTACATCAAAATGGACGGTGGTCAGGAGGGCTACGTGACCGATATCAGTTGGCGCAGCACATCGATTCGCGGGCTCGCCAATAATATGATCATTGTGCCGAACTCGAAACTCGCCCAGGCGATCGTCACCAATTACCACCTTCCGGAAAAGCGCATGTCGTCGCAGTTGCAGGTAGCAGTGAGCTACGATTCCGATCCCGACCATGTGGAGCGGGTGTTGCTCGACGTCGCGAATAAAGGTGCGGAGGAGATCCCCGGTATGGTTGCGGAACCGGCGCCATCCGTAATGTTCGATCCCGGGTTCGGAGATTCTTCCCTGGGCTTCACCTTGAACTACAACATCGCCGAATTTGTGAACCAGTATGGAGTCCGGCATGAGTTGCGAAAGCGCATTTTCCACCGCTTTCGCGAGGAGCGCATCGAAATGCCCTTTCCCACCCGCACGGTTTTTCTCCATGAAACCGAGCGCGCCCAGCCTGAGCAGCCGGCGGCGCATTCCTGAGATGATGAACGCCCGCTCCCTAGCCGGTCTTGTCGAGCGCTTCGCCAGCAACGCCGACTGCGACGATGCCAAAAGCCGGGAACTGGTTTTGGGCTTGTTGGCCTTTTCACCGGCCCCGTTCTCGCGTCACCAGTTCACGCCGGGGCATATCACCGCCACTGGCCTGGTGCTCGCCCCCCACGGCGAACAACTCCTGCTGGTCCATCATCGGCGGCTGGACCGTTGGCTCCTGCCGGGCGGCCATGTCGAACCGGAGGACGCTGAAATTTGGGACGCGGCCCGGCGCGAAGTGATTGAGGAGACCGGAGCGGTCTTGCAGTTGGAACCGGTCCCGATACTTGCGGGAGTGGATGTGCATGGAATTCCGGGGAGGGGCTCGGAGCCCTACCACCTGCACCACGACCTGGTCTTCTTTTTCCGCGCGTCCAGTGTCGCGTTCCAGGTCTCGGCGGAAAGCCGGGCCGTTGTCTGGGCGAGCCCCGCTGAACTGGATCGCTACCAGGCGCCCGCCAATATACGAAGAGCATACGCCCGCGTGCGAGAATTGTTCTCGAAACAATGAAGACATTCACGATTGCGGTGATCGCCGGCGACGGCGTCGGCGCCGAAGTGATCCCTCCAACTAAACGCGTGCTGGAGGTGGTCGCCAAGAGGAACGGCGTCACCTTCGCGTTTCAGGATTTCGACTGGGGCGCCGAGCACTTCTTTCGGTGGGGCCGCATGATGCCGGCCGGCGCGATCGATCTGCTGCAGCCCTGCGACGCCATTTTGTTGGGCGCGGTCGGGCACCCCCAGGTTCCCGATCACACCACATTAAACGGGCTGCTACTGCCCATCCGCAGGGCCTTCGATCAGTATGCGAATGTCCGCCCGGCATATCTCTACCCCGGTGTGGAATCCCCGCTTGCGGGGCGGAAGGGTGGGGAGATCGATTTCGTCGTAGTCCGCGAGAACACCGAGGGCGAGTACGCGCAGGTTGGCGGATTTGTCTACCAGCACCAGCCGGAAGAGATTGCCGTGCAGAGTTCGGTCTTCACGCGCCGCGGCATCGAGCGCGTGGTGCGGTTCGCGTTTGAGCTGGCCGTCACCCGGAACAAGAAAAAACGCGTCACCTCGATTACGAAATCCAACGCGCAGGGCTACAGCATGGTGCTGTGGG
>CAYMHP010000213.1:0-11316 GCA_964390225.1 uncultured Solibacteraceae bacterium | reverse complement strand
TACATCGAAAAAAAAGAAATCAAGAAGATGGGGCGCTTCATTCAGTTCGCCATCGCGGCGGCGGAATGCGCATTGAGCAGTTCCGGTTTCAAGGTGACGCGCGACAACGCCGAGCAGGTGGGTGTCTACATCGGCAGCGGAATTGGCGGATTCGAAGTCATCGAGCGAGAGCATCAGACGCTGCTCGAGCAGGGGCCGCGCCGCATCTCCCCGTTTTTCATTCCCGCCACCATTATCAATTTGGCATCGGGATATGTCTCGATCCGGAGCGGCGCCAAAGGACCCAATTCGGCGACCGCCACCGCCTGCACGACGAGCGCGCACTCGATCGGCGATTCGTTCCGCATGATCCAACGGGGCGACGCCGACGTGATGATTTGCGGCGGCACCGAGGCGTGCATTACCCCGATGGGAATTGGCGGATTCGCCGCCATGCGCGCGCTGTCGACGCGCAACGACGAACCGGAGCGGGCCTCCAGGCCGTGGGATCGCGATCGCGATGGCTTTGTAGTAGGGGAAGGAGCTGGAATTCTGGTTCTCGAGGAACTGCAGTCGGCCCTGAGTCGCGGCGGCCGCATTCTGGCTGAACTCGTAGGCTACGGCATGAGCGCCGATGCCTTCCACGTCACCGCTCCTCCCGATAATGGCGACGGGGCCTACCGTGTAATGCGCAATGCGCTGCGGGATGCGAGCATCGGCCCGGAGAGCGTGCAGTACATCAACGCGCACGGCACCTCCACCGAGGTGGGCGACCGCGCCGAGACCGCCGCCGTGAAACAAGCATTCGGGGAACATGCTTACAAGCTGGCGGTGAGTTCCACCAAGTCAATGACCGGGCACCTGCTGGGCGGCGCCGGCGGGCTGGAGGCCGGGATCACGGTGCTCGCCATCCGCGATCAAATTGCGCCGCCGACCGTCAATCTGGAAAATCCCGACGCGGAGTGCGACCTGGACTACGTGCCCGGCCGCGCGCGGCCGATGAAGATCGATTACGCCCTCTCCAACAGCTTCGGCTTCGGCGGCACCAACGGCTGCCTGATCTTCAAGCGCCATCAAGAATGAAAATCATCGTTGCCGTCAAACAAGTGCCCGCGCGGGACTCGCAACTGCGCATTGCTCGTTCGGGCAAGTGGATCGATGACGCGGATCTGGCGTACGAGATCAACGAACCGGACGCTTACGCGCTCGAAGAAGCCCTGCAATTGAAGGAAAAGCACGGCGGAGAAGTGGTCGTGCTATGCGCAGGGCCGGCGCGGGCGGCGCAGACGATTCGCGAAGCTCTGGCCAAAGGCGCCGATCGCGCGATCCATATCGAAGAGGAGACGCCCGGCGCGTTCGATCCGCTGGCCACCGCCCGGCTGCTCGCCGCCGCCTTGAAGCCCCAAGCCGCGGATCTGGTCCTCACCGGCCTGCAATCGGACGATCTCGGCTACGGCCAGACCGGGGTGATTCTGGCCGAGTTGCTCGGGCTGCCGCATGCCACCATCATTATGCAGGTGGAAAAGCTGGATGGCCGCATCCGCGTCAAGCGCGAACTCGAAAACGGCTGGTTTCAGAATGTCGAAATGCCGCTTCCGGCTTTGCTGACGATCCAATCGGGGATTAATAAACTGCGCTACGCCACGCTGATGGGCATCAAGAAGGCCAAAACGAAAGAGATCAAGCGGCTCACGGCCGCGGAGTTGGGCGCCGCCGGCGGGCAGCCCTCGGTTGTAGTCGAGCGGCTATACGTTCCGGAGCGCTCCAAGCAGACTCAGATGTTCGAGGGAGATCCCAAGACAGCGGCAGCCAAGCTGGTTGAGAAGCTGAAGTTCGAGGCGCGCGTGATATGAGCATCCTGGCCGTCTTGGAACAAGGACCTTCGCCCGACGGGCAGCCCTCCTGGCATCGCATGTCGTGGGAGACGCTGTCGGCGGCGCAGCAGTTGGGACGGGAACTGAACCAGCCCGTCGCCGCAGCCGTATTGGGGCAGGGAATCGAGCCACTGGCCGGCGAGTTGGCTTCCAAACAACTCGAGAAGGCGTACGCCGTCGAGCACGAACTGCTCAACAGCTACACGCCGGATGCGTATACGAGCGCTATTCGGCAGCTCGTGTCTCAAGCGAAGCCGTCTCTCGTGCTGTTCCCGCACACCTACCAGGTGCGCGATTTTCTGCCGAAGCTTGCCACCGCGCTCGATCGCGTGGCGGTGAGCGACGTGGTGTCGCACCGGGTGGAGAATGGCAAGCCGGTCCTCGTCCGGCAGTTATTCCAAGGCAAGATCAATGCGGACGTCCAATTCGCCACAGACGGGCCGAATTTCGCGTCACTGCAGGCGGGCGCCTATCGCGCGGATCAACTCGCCGCCGGGTCCACGGTGACCGAAAGATTTAGCCCGCAGTTAACCGCGGCCGAGATCCGCACCCGGCCGTTAGACCTGTTCCGGGAGTCGCAGCGCGCAGTCGATCTGGGCGGCGCGGAGCTGATCGTGTCGGTGGGGCGCGGTATCAAGGAAGCCGAAAACATCAGCCTGGTGCAGAAGCTGGCGGATGCGCTGGGCGCGGAGTTGGCGGCCTCACGCCCCATCTGCGACGCCGGGTGGCTGCCGATGGAGCGGCAGGTCGGGAGCTCCGGCCAGACCGTGGCGCCCAAGATGTACATGGCCGTGGGAATCTCGGGAGCCATCCAGCACCTGGTAGGCATGAAAGGCTCCAGAACCGTGGTTGCGATCAATAAGGATCCGAACGCTCCGATTTTCGAAATCGCCGACTACGGCATCGTCGGAGACCTCTTCCAGGTTGTGCCGGAATTGATCGCAGCGATCGAGAAATCCAAGTAGCTGAGCAAGTTAGCTGGTCCTTCCGGATCCTCATCCACCGCGCCAAAGTGGTGCCGGGTATTGGTAAGAGCTGTAAATTACACGTAGCAATTGATTTTCTGCAAGGAGCCCGCTATACTCCCATAGATCCGCGCCGCATTGACCTCCCCCAATGCTTTCGCAACTTTTGGTGCCAGGTCTGCGTCAAATCCATCTGACCCTTAGAGGTCGGTGCAACAAGAAAAATGGTAAGAACTATGAAAAACGGACCCAAGCTCGCCACCTACAGGAACGTGCTCGAGAAGAAAGCAGAGGAAGTCCGTCGAAGCATGTCCGCGCAAAAAGCTGCGCAAGTCGTCGCCCGGCTGGATTGCCCATCCGATGAAGGCGACCTCAGCCAGCAACATCACGAAGAATGGATCTTCCTCAATCGGAACACGATCGATATGAAGCTGCTCCGCGAAATTTCAGACGCGCTGCAGCGTATTGAACACGGCACATACGGAGTGTGCCTGGAGTGCGAGGAGCCGATTTCGGCCAAGCGCCTGGAAGCTGTGCCATGGGCGCGTTACTGCGTAACCTGCCAGGAACACATTGCCGCGCGGATAGCAGCCGGCGAAGTAGTAGACGAATATCAGGAAGCCGATCGATGAAGCTGGCGGATTTGCGAAAGCTGTCGATTCGCAAGAACCTGAAGATTCATTTTCAGCTTCCCAATGGGATGGAGTGTATCGTCAATGAACACGGCGTAGCGCAGATTCCCGCGCTGCGCCGCGTTCCCGATTTCAACCTCGAAAACGAACTCGGCTCGATTTCCGAGTTCATTTTGGAATCCGCCGTCGTCAACAAGAAATCAGCGCCGCAGCGCACGACGGTCGGCCGTGAGGAGATCGCGGCCATGTTGACCGTTTCCCCTTCCGGCCCTCAACCCGAGCACGAAGAAGAATAGCGCTCGGACCAGGAGCGCCGCGATCTTCGTTGCCGGTTTGGTTCGAAGTATCGCACCGGCGCGAGCCCCCACTACCCTCTCGTTTGAAGGTGATTAGGTGTACAATACTATCGCCGTGATAGGTTGTGGTGCTTTCCCGAAAGGGTTTTGGGGGACCGAATGGAAAAACCGGCGCAAAATATCCAAGATAGTTTTCTAAACAATGCACGCAAGGACAAAGTTGTTCTGACTATTTACCTGATGAGCGGCGTTAAACTCTCCGGGCGAATCAAGAGCTTCGATAAGTACTCTCTGGTTCTGGAAACCAACAATCAGGAGCAACTGATCTTTAAACACGCAATTTCCACGGTCGTCACGCAGAAGACCGCACACTCGTACAGTGGGAGTTCGCAGGCGGCTGCCCAAGCCGGTTCCGTCGGCAGCATGCCACAGAGCCCGGTTCACCAGGAAAGTTCCGAGGCTTAACTCGCCACATGCCCAGCCCGGAGCGGGCGATCCTGGTTGGACTGGAGTGGAAGGGGCGGAGCGCGCAGCGCCCCCAGAATTTTGAGAGCGCGGAAGAGTCCCTTCAGGAACTGGCCGAACTCGCCGAAAGCGCGGGCGCCGAAGTAATCGATAGGCGGGTTCAGGCGCGCAGCGCGCCCGAAGCCGCAACCCTGGTCGGCCACGGTAAAGTCGAGGAGATCGCCGCCGCCGCGGCTTCCGGCGCTGCCGATACGGTGATCTTCGATTCCGATCTCACTCCCACTCAGCAGCGCAATCTCGAAAAAGCCATCGACGCCAAAGTCATCGACCGGACACAGTTGATTCTCGATATCTTTGCGTCGCGAGCGCGGACCCGCGAAGGACGGCTGCAAGTCGAACTGGCCCAGTTGAATTATTTGCTGCCGCGGCTGACCGGGCGCGGCGTGGAGATGTCCCGGTTGGGCGGCGGCATCGGGACGCGCGGACCCGGCGAAACGCAACTTGAAACGGACCGGCGGCGCATTGCCCGGCGCATCAAGAAAATCGAACAGGATCTCGAGGGCGTTCGCGCGGGCCGCGCGCTGCACCGGCAGCGGCGGAGCGCCGTCCCGCTTGCCACCCTGGCGCTTGCCGGTTACACCAATGCCGGCAAATCGACGCTGTTCAATCGCCTCACCCGGGCGAGAGTTCTGGCGGATGCGCGCATGTTCGCGACGCTCGATCCCACGGTTCGGCCGCTGATCCTGCCTTCCCGCCGGCGCGTGCTGCTCAGCGACACGGTGGGATTCATTCGCAATCTCCCGACAACGGTAGTCAAGGCGTTCCGCGCCACTCTGGAAGAGGTGAAGGAAGCCGCGCTCATTCTGCACGTGGTCGATGTTTCGTCTGCGGCGGTGGCCGAACACGCTGCTCATGTACGCAAGGTTCTGGCGGAGATCGGGGCCGCGGAAATTCCACAGGTGCTGGTTATGAACAAGGTGGATCGGCTCCCGGAATCCGAGCGTGATTTTCAAACGCTCGCCAGCAGACTCCTGGAAAGTGGAGCGCAGCCTGCAGGAGTTTCGACGGCCCTTTCCGCGCTGACTGGCGCGGGAATCAACGATCTACTCGAAATCATCGACGAGAAACTCCCCGTGGATCCGCTAATCCGCACCAGGCTGCGGGTGAAGGCCGGCGACGGCGCCACGCTCGCGCTGCTGCATGAGTTCGGTCGCGTGCTGGAGACCCGTTACGATCGCGATCACTACGAGATCGAGGCAGAAATTCCGGAGTCACTCGAGCGCCGCTTCCGCCCGCGGCAATGACCTGAAGCTGTGGAAAAAGCTGTGGGAAAGGCCGCCGGGGCGCGCGTAACTCATTGTTAAATTTCATACTTCTATGGTATTGAACCAGAGCGCAGCAAGCCCTGTACGGCGCTGATGGGACACCGGTTAGCAGTTGAAACGGCAGATTGCATGCAAGCGACGGCGAAGGCGATTCGCCAGCAGCGCACGGATGGCGGTTTTCCACAAATTACGGGCTGCCGGCGACGCAGGGAACCGGTCCGGGCTTGACAGGTGGTCTGGTACACTTGGATTTTGATGGCGGTGTAGCTCAGCTGGCTAGAGCGACGGTCTCATAATCCGTAGGTCGAGAGTTCGAGTCTCTCCGCCGCCACCATTGATCGTTTTTCCTGTTCAGTCGCGGTCAAACCACCCACGCTCGCGACGCCAGCCATAGTTGCCCGTACCCAAAGCAAAGTCGGCGCGGCATCCGCGGTCGACCCAGATTCCGCGACGATCGTAGCCCCAGGTGCGGCCCTCGATGCAACTGGCATCGCTGCGCTGGCGAATCATGGTGACGCCGCCGCGCGTATCCGCTCCGCAGTAGTGCCGCCGCATGTCGTCGGACGAGCAACTCATGGTAGCGTACGCGCCGCGATCGTACGGACCACTGCCGTATGGGCCGGCGCTGTATGGGCCGCCGCCAAAGGGTCCGCGCTCATAGGGACCGCCGCCGTACGGCCCGCGCTCATAGCCGTAGGCGCCGAGCGCAAAATCGGCACGGCAGCCGCGGTCGACCCAAATACCGCCCCGGTCGTAGCCCCAGGTGCGGCCCTGGATACAACTGGCATCGCTGCGCTGGCGAATCATGGTGACGCCGCCTCGTGTATCCACGCCGCAGTAATGGAGGCGCATATCGTTAGAAGAGCAAGTGACGGTCGGCTGCGCGAATAATGCGCCACCCGCGAGCACCATGCCAATGGAAAGTCTGGATATCAGTGACATTACCGGATCCCCCTTACTGAGGGCGGCAAAAAACTCGCCCTCATCGCAGGTAGACGCAGGTTTGGTGCCATCCCGATACGCCCGTTTCCGGGCGTTGCAGTGAAATTTTCTTCACAAATCGGGCTGGATCAGACCAGCCGCAGAGCCGCGAAGATGGCCTCGGTACCGGCGTAGCTCCATTCGCTCATCCATCGGCCGATATCCGAAAACGACACCGCGATAATCAGGAGCAGAAATCCGAATTGCGCAAGTTCGCGGTAGACGATCAGGGGAATACGAGCGGCCAGCAGCAGCTTGGAGCCATCCAGCGGAGGCACTGGCAGCATATTGAAGATCGCCAGGTAAAGGCTGAGTTGCACACCGTGCACCGCGAATTGCGCGAACGCGGGAACGGAGCGTACCGTAAGCGCGGCTAGGGCCGCCAGGATCACCGCGAGAATCACGTTGCTGAATGGCCCGGCGAGCGCCACCACCGCGAGCCCGTTGAGGCCGCCTTTGAGCTTCGAGGGATCGCTGCGGACCGGCTTGCCCCATCCGAGAAAGCCGCCACCCAACAGAGAGGTGACAAACGGGAGAATCGCAGTGCCGAGCCAATCCACGTGCGCGAGCGGATAGAGCGTAACGCGCCCGTCCAGGCGTGGGGTATCGTCGCCCAGGCGCGTGGCAACCCAGGCATGGGCGAACTCGTGCGGAGCCGTGAGGATCCACAGCAGCAACACGTTCAGAAGTGCTTCCTGGAGATTGAGGTGCATTACGAATGGCGGCGGAGGATGGCTGCTGCCCAGAGGCCAAGCAGCGCAAGCAACGCTACCAGCGAAAGCGCCTTCACATCACACCGATGGTTCCATTGTACGTGTTATCATAGGACGTAAACCATTCACTTCAGTCCTGAGGTAAAAACCCACTTGGCGTTATTAGAAGGTTGCAAGCACTCTCTGGAAATCTCCGTCCCCGTCGATGAAGTAGAGAGCGAGACGACCCGCGTCACCACGGACGTCCAGCAACGCGCCAAGCTGCCCGGCTTCCGCCCGGGGAAGGCTCCCGCCACGCTGATCCGCAAGCAATTCGCAAGCGACATCCGGCAGAAGGTGCTGGAAAGCCTGATCCCGAAATACCTGCAGAAGCAGTTCGAAGCCGAGAACCTGAACGTTGTTGGCACGCCCGATATCACCGATGTCCACTTCCACGATGGGGAGCCGCTGCGCTTCAAGGCAGAATTCGAAGTAGTCCCCGCGATCGAGCTGCAGGACTACAAGGACATCGAGGTCCCTTATCACGATCCGGAAGTAACCGACGAGGATATCCAAAAGCGCATCGACGAGATCCGCGAGCAGAAGGCGCAGTACGTGAACATCGACCCGCGGCCGGTGGAGAATGGCGATTACGCGGTGGTGGCGCTCGAAAGCCTCTCCGGCGTGGAAGGGGAGCCCGTCAAGCAGGATGAGATGGTGCTCGAGATCGGCGGCGCCGACACGTTTGACGCATTCAGCGACAACCTGCGAGGGCTGACTCCCGGCGATGAGAAGGAATTCGAGGTCACGTACCCGGAGGATTACGGGGCGGCGCGGCTGGCAGGGAAGACGGTCCAGTTTCATGCAACGCTGAAGGGCATTCGCCGGAAGGAGTTGCCGGAGTTGAACGACGAATTTGCGCAAGACCTGGGCGACTACCGCAATGTAGATGAGCTGCGCGACGCCGTCCGGAAGGCGATCTTCGCGCAGCGCCAGAACGAGGCGCAGCAGGAAGCCAAGAACAAAATCGTCGACAAGCTGGTGGATCAGCACGAATTCCCGGTACCCGAGGCCTACGTGGAGCGGCAGATTCGCAACCGTGTCGAGCAGAGTCTGCGCGCCATGGCTGGCGAAGGCATCGACCCGCGCTCGTTGAAGCTGGATTGGGAGAAGGTGAAGGAATCGCAGCGGGAAAAGGCCGTCCGCGAGGTGAAGGCCTCCCTCCTGTTATCCAAAGTTGCCGAGAGGGAAGCCATCGGGGTGAGCCGCGACGAGGTCGACCGGGAAGTGGAGCGGATCGCGTAGCTGCTGCGCGATCCGGTAGCTTCCGTCCAAATGCGCTTTGAAAAGGACGGCACTCTGGGCCGGATTGCATCCCACATTCAAACGGAGAAAACGCTTAATTTTCTGTTCGAACACGCCCGGAAAACCGCGTAAACGGGTATGTCCCGATCCAGAGTATTACCCTGGAGAACGGTCAACAATCCGGGTACATTGCTAAGGAAACCCGATTCAGGTGATAATAGAGACGAAATCGATTGAGGTTCCCTACCCCGGAGGCCCTGGGGGCGGTTTGCATGTCCCTAGGTTTCGAGCTCACGGTGGAAGAGGAGAAAATGCGTGAAGCGTACAGGATCTGATGATGCTTTACGGTGTTCGTTTTGCCATAAGAGTCAGGACGTAGTCGGAAAGCTCATCTCCTCCCCCAGCGACTACCCTCGCGCGTACATTTGCGATGAGTGCATCGCGGTGTGCAACTCGATTTTGGAGGACGACAAGGCCGATCCTCCGTCCGGAGCCCCCAATAAGATCCCGAAGCCTCTCGAAGTGAAAGAGTTTCTGGATCAGTACGTGATTGGGCAGGAAGCCACCAAGAAGAAACTGGCGGTTGCGGTGTACAACCACTGCAAGCGGATCCACATGAACCGCATGCGGAACACCGAGGTCGAGCTGCAGAAATCCAATATTCTGCTGATTGGGCCGACCGGGACCGGCAAAACTCTGATGGCGCAGACGCTGGCCAAGATCCTGGATGTCCCGTTTGCCATCGTGGATGCCACCACGCTCACCGAAGCCGGATACGTCGGCGAGGACGTGGAGAACATCATACTCAAGCTGCTCCAGGCCGCCGATGGCGATGTGCAGAAATGCCAGCAGGGCATCATCTATATCGACGAGATCGATAAGATCTGCCGAAAAGATGAGAACCCTTCGATCACGCGCGACGTCTCTGGAGAAGGGGTTCAACAAGCGCTCCTCAAAATTCTGGAGGGTACGGTTGCTAATGTGCCGCCCCAAGGGGGCCGCAAGCACCCGCACCAGGAATTTACGCCCGTGGACACCACGAATATTCTGTTCATCTGTGGTGGGGCGTTTGTGGGCCTGGAGAAGGTAATTGCGCGCCGCACCGGCAAGAAGGCCATGGGCTTTTTGCAGGAAGAGGATAAGAGCGGCAAGGTTTCGGGGATCAGTGGGCGGCGGGACATCGACCTGCTATCGCAGGCGCAGCCGATCGACCTGATTAAGTTCGGCTTCATCCCCGAGTTCATCGGACGGCTGCCGGTGAGCGCGGTTCTGGAAGACCTGGACCGGTCGGCGCTCATCCAGATCCTGACGAAACCGAAGAACGCGATCGTCAAGCAGTATCAGAAGCTGTTCGAGTTCGAAAACGTCCGGCTGAAATTCGGTGAGGACGCCCTCGAGGCGATTGCCGACCTGGCGATGGAGCGCAAGGTGGGCGCCCGCGGTTTGCGGATGATTCTCGAGGATCTGATGCTCGACCTGATGTACTATTTGCCTTCCTACAAGAAGGTCCGGGAGTTCCAGGTAACCAAAGAGATGGTACTCTCGCAGAAGATCAGTCTTACAATATTAGAAAAAGCTGGCTAGAGGCCAGGGCCGGTCGATCCTCGACTTCCGGCACATCCCGGGGAATTGAGGGGCCGGAACTTTCCCCCCTGGAGAACAATGCTTACTTCAAAGGAAAAATCCGATACAAAACGTCTGCCGATGATGCCCATCCGCGACGTGGTCATCTTTCCGTACATGATGACCCCCTTCGTGGTGGGGCGCGAGTCGAGCGTGCGGGCGTTGGAGGAGGCGATGGCGGGAGATAAGAAGATCTTCCTGGCCACTCAACACGATGCCTCCATCGATGAACCCAAGCCGGACGAAATTTACAACGTAGGCACGATCGTAAACATCGTGCAGAGCCTCAAGCTGCCGGACGGTAATATCAAAGTGCTGGTAGAGGGGATGGAGCGCGCCAAAGTCGTTTCCGTCTCCGACGACGAGGGCTTCTTCCGGGCGGTTGTGCGGACAGCTTCCTACAAGGTGGAAGCGGGGCCGCAACTCGATGCGCTCATCAGCCGCGTCACCAGCCTCTTCGAGCAATACGTCAAGCTCAGCCAGAACCTGAACTACGAGACCATGATCGCGGCGATCCGAGTGGACGATCCCGGAAAGCTCTCCGACACGGTCGGCGCCAACCTGCAACTGACGATCGAAGAAAAGCAGGAACTGCTCGAGATCTTCGACCCCATCGACCGGCTGACGCGCGTCGCCGAGATGCTGGACATCGAGATCGAGAAGCTCAACGTCGATCGCACCATCCAGGGCCGCGTCAAGCGCCAGATGGAAAAGGCGCAAAAAGAGTATTACCTCAACGAGAAGATCAAGGCCATCCAGAAGGAACTGGGCCGCGGAGAAAAGAGCGAAATCGACGAGCTGAAGAAGCGGATCGAGACCGCGGGCATGACCAAAGACGCACTCGACAAGGCGATGGCCGAATTGAAGCGGCTCGAGAACATGCCGCCGATGTCGGCCGAGTCGACCGTTTCGCGCAATTACCTCGACTGGCTGCTGGCGGTGCCGTGGAAGAAGAAGTCGAAGGAAATCCGCGACCTCAAGTACGCCGAGCAGGTGCTCGAAGCCGATCACTACGGCCTGGAGAAGATTAAGGAGCGCATCCTCGAATTCCTCGCGGTGCGCCGCCTGGTCAAGAATCCCAAGGGCTCGATCCTGTGCTTCGTCGGGCCGCCGGGCGTCGGCAAGACGTCGCTCGGAATGTCGATCGCCAAGGCCACGGGCCGCAAGTTCGTCCGCATG
>CAYMHP010000212.1:8402-11344 GCA_964390225.1 uncultured Solibacteraceae bacterium | reverse complement strand
TCATCAACGGCAGACGGAGCTGGTCGCAGCGGTCGGGCGTCAGGGTCAGGCAGATCAGTCCGCGGCCGTGCGTGGCCATGAAATTGATGATTTCCGGAGTGACTTTTTCCGCCGCGATGGTCAGGTCGCCTTCGTTTTCGCGGTCCTCGTCGTCGACGACCACCAGGATGCGCCCGGCACGTATCTCTTGGATAGCCTCCTCGACCGCAACAAAAGGCATAATTCATTGTATCCATTGGGCATTACGAGTGCCCCCGGGCGCACCCTAAGTTAATATGGGGGTGGAACGGAATGCCGGATTTCCTCCAAGCCCTTCCCAGCCTCACGATCACAGGAGTCATCGACATCCTGGTGGTGGCGTTCCTGCTTTACGAGGCGCTGATGGTGGTGCGCGGGACGCGCGCCGGCCACATTCTGATCGGCATTCTGGTGATGGTCAGCCTCTACGGGGTGGCGTTGTGGGCCGGTTTGGAAGCGCTCCGTTCGCTGCTCTCGTTTATCGTGCCCTATCTCGGCCTGGCGATTATCGTCCTGTTCCAATCGGAGATTCGCCGGACGCTGGCGCGCATCGGCCGCAAGAGTTGGGTGGGCGCCGGTTTCCGCGCTCCGGAATCGATCAATGAGATTGTGCTGGCGGTGGAGCAATTGGCGGAGCAGAAGACCGGCGCGCTGATCGTGCTGGAGCGTGACATCGGTTTGCGGACGTTTGTGGAAAGCGGTGTGCGCCTCGAAGCGCGGATCTCGCGAGACCTGCTGCTCTCGATTTTTCAGCCGGGGCTGCCGCTTCACGACGGCGCAGTCATCGTGCAAAAAGATCGTATCGCCGCGGCGGCTTGTTTTCTGCCGCTGACGACGAGCCCTTTGCTTTCGCGCCATCTCGGGACGCGGCACCGCGCGGCGATCGGCATCACCGAGGAGACGGACTGTCTGTCTATCGTTGTTTCCGAGGAGACCGGCCGCATCTCGGTGGCGGCTTTCGGCGAACTGGTTTCCGGGATTGCCGTGCCGGAATTGCTGGAACGCATCAACGCGCATTTTGGCGTGCAACGAGGGCAGGCGCATGTGGAGCACGCGCCCCATGAATTCGGTTCGACGGCGGCAGGGTTCAGCCGCATGAAAGAATGAGCCAGCGATGAACCTGCTGAGGCGCGCGGCGCGGCTAATTTTTCAGAATGTGTGGTGGAAGCTTTCGGCGCTGGCGATTGCGTTCGTGATCTGGGCGCTGGTGGCGACCGAGCCGGAACTTTCCACGTTCAATACCGTCCGGCTGGAGTACAGGAATTTTCCAGCGGACCTGGAGATGAGTTCGCCTCCCACCGAGACCGTCACGCTGGAACTGCGCGGCCCGGCGGGCGAGCTACGAGGGCTCGGAGACGGCCGATCGC
Source organism: uncultured Solibacteraceae bacterium (assembly GCA_964390225.1). Lineage (GTDB taxonomy): Bacteria > Acidobacteriota > Terriglobia > Bryobacterales > Bryobacteraceae > PSRJ01. Next base: position 9,959 of record CAYMHP010000212.1, on the reverse strand, counting down.
CGGCAGTGGTTCTGGACATGGCCGACATGTCGCCGGGCGAGCATACGTTCTATATCGCCGGAAGCAACGTGCGGCTGGCGCGCGGAGTGCGGCTGGTGCGATCGATGCCAGCCGAGGTGCGGTTCGACTTCGAACGCAGGCTGGTGAGCCGGGTGCCCGTAAAGGTGCGCTTCACGGGCCAGGGAGAGCACGGAAATATAGTGGGGCAGTATTCGGTCAATCCGGAAGAACTGGTCATCGAGGGAGCGGCGAGCCACGTGGCCAAGGTCACTGCCGCAGTGACCGATCCCGTGGACGTTTCGTCGCTCACGGACAGCGGAGAATTCCACGTCAATGCATTCATCAATGATCCTTACGTGCGCTTTCAATCTTCGCCCCGCGTCACGGTTGCAGTCACGATGAAGAAGAAATAGCAGAGATCCGTTCGGAGGTGTGGTGGGAAAAGAGCTGTTTGGAACAGACGGAATTCGCGGCGTGGCGGGCGAGTATCCGCTCGATCGCGAGACGGTGTACGCGTTCGGCATGGCTTTGGGCGAGGCTGCCTCGAGCCGCACCGCTACACCCATCATCGTCATCGGCAGCGATACGAGGGAATCGGGGCGCTGGATCGCGGAGATGGTGGCCGGCGGACTTTGTCATTGCGGCGCCCGCGTGCGCTATGCCGGTGTGATCACGACTCCGGGCGTGGCCTACCTGACGCGCACGGGTTCGTTTGTCGCCGGCGTGATGATCTCGGCGTCGCACAATCCGTATCAGGATAACGGCATCAAGGTTTTCGGCCACAGCGGGTTCAAGCTGCCCGATGTCGAAGAACACATGATCGAGCAGGAGATCTTCCGTTTCCGCGAGCAGGGTGTCCGGCCGCAGCCGGAGCGGCTCACGATCGACGAGGGGCTGGACCGGCAATACCTGGAATACCTGCTCTCCACCGTCTGCGTACGGTTCGACGGGATGCGCATCGTCATGGATTGCGGCAATGGCGCGGCGTTTCGCCTCGGACCCGAGCTGTTCCGGCGGCTCGGCGCTGAAGTAACGGTGTTGGGCGGCGAACCCGACGGGCGCAACATCAACCTGAATTGCGGGGCGCTGCACGTGGAAGGATTACGCGGCGCGGTGATCGCCCAGCGGGCCGACGCCGGCGTGGCATTCGATGGCGACGCCGACCGTGCCATCTTCGTCGGGAAGAGCGGGAAGATCATCGACGGGGACGCCGTGCTGCTGGCCGCCGCCGCCGCGTTGAAGGCGGCCGGACACCTGACGGGCAATACCGTGGTGGCGACCGTCATGTCCAATCTGGGCCTGGAGAAGGCGCTCGAACGCGGCGGCATTCGGATGACGCGCACACCGGTGGGAGACAAGTACGTACTCGAAGAGATGGTGCGGCTGGATGCGGCTCTCGGCGGCGAGCAGTCCGGCCACGTAATTTTCCGGCAATACGCCACCACCGGGGATGGACTTCTGACAGCGCTGCGCCTGTTCGAAATTACCCGGCAGGCCGGTTGCGGGCTGGAGGAATTGACCGCCGGCCTCGAGATCTATCCGCAGAAGCTGGTCAAC
>CAYMHP010000212.1:0-8392 GCA_964390225.1 uncultured Solibacteraceae bacterium | reverse complement strand
TGCGGGTGCGCGAGAAGAAGTCGCTCAACGAGATCCCGTCGGTAGCGCAAGAGATCCGGCGCGTGGAAGAAGAGTTCGGCGGTGCCGGGCGCGTTCTGGTACGATTCTCCGGCACGGAACCGTTAGCGCGCGTCATGGTGGAAGGGCCGAACCTGGAACAGGTGGAAACTTTCACCGCGCGTATTGCCGACGCGATCCGCCGCGAGATGGGTGCCTGACCGCGTGCTGCAATTTCAGCGTTGCCGGCTGCGGTCGCGTAGGAGGAACCCCGGCCTTTGCTACGGCGGCTGAAGACGGTCCCGCCCGGGCCGATTGGGCAGGCGAATCGCCTGCCCCACTTACTCGTAGCGCAGAGCTTCCGTCGGGTTGAGATGGGCGGCGCGATTTGCAGGCAGCATGCCGAAGACCACGCCCACCAGGCAGGAGACTCCGAAGGCAACCACGATCGCCACCGGCGAGATGGGAATCTTCACGTCGGCGAATGCCTGCACCGATAGAGGAATGGCAACTCCGACGAGAATCCCCAGCACTCCTCCGCAAAGGCTCACGATGATCGCCTCGGTGAGGAACTGCAGCAGGATTTCCCTTGGCGACGCGCCCACTGCCAGGCGCAGGCCGATTTCCCGGGTTCGCTCGGTCACGGTGACGAGCATGATGTTCATGATGCCGATGCCGGAGATGACCAGGGTGATGGCCGAGACCATCACCAGCACGGCCGAAAGGATCAGCGAGATATTCTTTACCGCATTCAGAATCGCCGTGAGCGTATCGACGTGGTAACGCGCTCCCGGCCTGTGGCGGCCTTCCAGAATTTGCTGAACGCGGATGGCCACGCGATCCACTTGCTGCGGCGATCGCACCTGGACGTACAGCGGATCGATCCTTTCGACGGGCGTGAAATACCTGAGAACGGTAATCGGGATCAGGATGGTGTCGCGCTCCACCTCCGATTGCCCGAACGTCTCCACCTTTTCGTGGAACGTTCCGATCACGGTGAATTGAAGCCCGAACAGCTTGATTACCTGGTTCACGGCCGCATCGCGGCTTCCGTACAGGCGGTCGGCGAGCTTGTCGGTCAAGAGCGCGACCTTGCTGCGCAGGGTGACGTCGCTATCTTCCATGAAGCGGCCGGAGCTGCTCACGATATTGCGCACCGACTGATAGGCTGCGTCGGTGCCGATCACCTTGACGTCCTGCTCCTTGCCGCCGATCAGCATGCGATCGAAGTTAGTCATGACGCCCGTGGCGGCGACGATGTCGCCGGCGAGTTGCTGCCGCATGGCGTCGATATCACCCAGCTTGACGTAATCGGCATCGGCGATTGCGGTGCTCGGCCCCGAGGAAGCGTAGTAGCCGAAAATTATGTTGGAGCCGACGCCTTCGACCTGTTCCAGGATGTAATCGCGGCTGGTCAGCGAGATGGTGACCACCAGGATCACCGAGGCCGTGCCGATCACCATGCCCAGACCGGTGAGAAGCGACCGAACGGGGTTGGCAGCCAAGGCTTGAATGCTGAAACGGAATGCTTCGCCGAGGAACATGCCTCGCGGCTTAGCTGCCTTGGATTTGACGGAGGAGCTTACGGGCATTGGACTTCGGCGGATCTTCGGGAGTGATCTGCGACGCCAGATAACGCTGCAGCAGATCCTTCGCGAGAGGCAGGTTGCGGCCGGCCTTGATGTAGCAATCCGCCTTGGCGTAAAGCAGCTTGGGGCTATTGGGAGCGATCTGTTCGGCGCGCGCGAAGTTCTGGTCGGCTTCCTGGTAGCGGCCCTGTTTATTCAGCAACCGCGCGAGGTCGATGAAGCGGCCGACCTGCTGCGGGGCCAGTTCGAGGGCACGGCGCAGGTGTTCTTCGGCGCTGTCGAATTCCTTCCGTTTTTCATCCAACCTCGACAGAGCCCACTGGCCTTCGGAGGGATCGGCCTGCGCGATGCGTTGGACGACGGACTTCGCCTTATCGAGGCCGCCGCCCATGAACCCCGGCGCTTCCAGATAATACTCGAGCAGATCGTTCAATGCTTCGATACTGCGCGGGTTCAATTCCACAGCCCTCTCGAAATATTGGCGCGCCTTGGAGGCGTGACCCATCGCGGTGAACGGGCTGGAGGTCTCCGCGCGCCGGCCGTAGGCCCGACCCAGCCAGAGCCAGTGGTCGGAGTTTACAGGCTCCGCGGCGACGGCTTTCTCCAGCGCATCGGTGGCCTTCTTGTACTCACCGATCATGAAGTAGTTGCGGCCGATCAACTCGTAAGCCGCAGCGTCCTTGGCCGGAAGCGCGCTTAAGACTTTTAAGGACTCTTCGAACTGCGTGCGTTCGTAAAGGTTGCTGGCGTGCTCGAGCTCGGACGCGCTGCCGCAGACAGAGAGCGTCGCAGCCAAAATTAAAATCGCGGACTTCACCCTTCCACCTACACCCGTTACTTGCTGCATTCTAGCTCAACTACTTAGATGATTACGAGGGGCAGTCAGTTTCGGATTAAGAGAAGCCGAAAGTACTAGGCAGGCTCGCCCAAGGGGACCAGATCGGCGACGCGCTCCATCAGTTCCCGCGGCGTGAAGGGCTTTGCCAGGTAGGCGGCTGCCGCGCACTCGTCCGCGTGCTCGCCACAGAATCCCGATATGAACAGAATCCGGAGAGTGGGATTGGCTGCCTGGAGCTGTGCCGCGAGCACCGGACCGCTCATCCCTGGCATCAGCACGTCGGTCAGCAGCAACGCGAGCGTCGCGCGGTGGCGGTCGAAGAGAGTCACGGCCTCAACGGCATCTCTCGCGATGCAGACGGAATACCCGGCATCCTCAAGAACACGTTGAATATAAATGCGGATCGCGCGATCGTCATCGACGACCAGGACTTCGGGGGAACCGTTCATGGGGGAGGGCCTTCTGTACGATTTTGCACTATTCTGTGGCCGCGGGACAAGTCGGGAAAGCCCTTCACGTTGCTCGGGAAAATCCTAGAGTTCTCACGCTGCCCGTTTTTGTTTGTGCCCGATGCTTATCCGATTGCGACATTTTTCAACCCAGTAGATAATATGAACGATGCAGTACAGTTTGGACTCCATGAAGGTCGCCTTGCGTGTCCTCACTGCACTCACAGAAAAACGGGCTGCGGACGAGAAGGACATCGCGGAGCTCCGCGCACTGGCAGGTCCCTCCTCGGAGGGACTGCCTCCCGACGAATTAGCCTGCGAGGTGATTCAGCTGGCGCTTCGTCACCGCGCGCAGGTGCGCGGCGTGGGGCGGTGAGGAGCTCGACTCCGGATCTCGGTGGGCCGCTCGTTTGAACTTGTTCACGCAGCCACAGAGGACTGCACGAGAATGCGTGAATGCACGTCGGCGCCCGGAAGATTCGATTACTGTAGTGGCTGAGGCTGGCAGTACATCGCAGCGCCGACGGAAATCGAAACCCCGAGCGGGAGTAGTTGCGCTAGCACCTGCCAGCCGTTCTCATCTTGTCCGCTGGATACCTTGAGCGCAATACTCCGTTGGCTCTAGTCGGATCACCGAAATCAGAAGAAACGTTACGGACCGAACCCTCACGGTCTCCAGACTCGCTCCCAGGCCCGATGCATTCTGCGCTAAGTTGCAATCAAATTGAAGTGGCAGTTGGCCTGTTAGCTTAGCCCCAAGATTGAGTAATGGTGGAACGTTGTGTTGGCGGGTAGCATCTCAGGTATTCGTCGCCCGCGCCTTTTCACGATGCTTTGTGGCCTTCTGGATCACATCGCAGGCCAATTCATCCGGATCGGTTTGCTCATGCCCAGGTCCCGCTAGTTCTCTGAGGTGCGCCAAGTCTGCTGGATCGGGAGCCCGCCGCTCCGTAATAGCAGTCAGGACGCGCAACGCGGTCTGCATTGCGTCCAAACTGTATTGCATAACTCATCCTGCGGAAGTGTGTTTTCAAACTGCAATAGGATCTTTACCGGATCGCGGCTGTGTCACTAATTTGTTGGGAATTCCGACACTTAGGCGTATCTTGGGTCGGCTGGCAGAAAATGCAGGGCCGACTGGGCGGAGTAGCACTCAGCGCGGAGAACTCTAGCTTCTGCGAGCAGCTCGGAATAAACCCATGGGCCTTCCCCTCCCCCGCCACCAGGTACTGTCACGCGGTGCGTTGCTGACGGAAACAGCAAGCGCTTGATCGTGCTACCGTGGAGGCATGATCTCCCGCAATGAACTGCGGCCCATCCGTGACCAGCTTGAGAGGGCCCGCGTCATGGTCGCAACGCTACCGCTGCGAGGGCTGCGTGGGGCTGAGGCTGCGGATCTCTTGGAATCGGCCATCGGCCAGATTGACGAACTGATCGCCAGGCCGACCGCTGCCATGCTCTACGTGGCCTCGAAAGAGAGGGGCCGGTAATGCCAAAGCGTCAAGACCTGAAGGCACTCCGCAGCATGGTAGCGGAAGCTAAGACCCTGCTCGATACCTCTCCAGAACTCCCCGAAGGCCGCACACAACGTGCCCAGGAACTCTTGGGCGATGCACTGGTGCTTGCGGACCATCTGCTCACAATTGAGCCCGCTGCGATCCTGGGCGCGAAAGGCGGGAAGGTTACGGCCAAGCGGGGAAGCGAGTACTTCCGGGAAATAGCAAAGAAGCGTACGGCTTACAGGGGCGGAAGGCCCAAGAAGCAGCCGTAGTTTTCCACATTTCCACAGATTTTGTTCGTGAAAAAAGCAACGCTTGATTCCAGCGCTTTTTTGCGTTACCTTTGGTCAAGGTCGGCTGTATGGATCGAGAAGGCTTGGAAAAGATGCTGGCGGAGGCAAAAAACGAAATCGCACAAATCGAACGGCAACTGGCGGATCTCCAAGCGAAACGTGATCTCTTGTGGCGGTTTGTAGCAAGCTCAAAAGACCTCGTCGAATACGACAGTGCGAAACGTAGTGGCAACCTCGTCTCCGCCGGGTCAGTACTTCAATCTGGGAATGCAGCCAGCTTGATCGTGCCGAATTCTTCTAGCGTTGCGCTCTCCCAATATCGTGTCTGGGAAGCGGTAAAACTCGTAATGGGGGTCGCCAAGCGGCCAGTTACCGTACCCGAAATTATTGGACTGCTGGATAGGCACAAAATCATCGTTCCGGGAGAGCACCCGCGCGAGACGGTGCGAAGTGCAATCTCCCGGAAGGAGGACGTGTTTGAAAAACGTGATCGCGGTCTCTATGTGCTGAGAGAGTGGCCGGAGAGCATAAAACAACTTCGAAAGGATGAGGCGCTATCGAGTGAAGTAGCGTAATAAAAGCAAAAGGGCCGCTGGAACGGCCCCTATGCTTGATTCCTCAATTCGAGCGGCCACTACGATGCAGACGCCCTATTCGTATTTTAACCCGATACGCGGCCCACCAGCCAGCGAAAACTCAACCAAATTGGAGTGTGAACAGGAGAGCGGCTTGCGACGCTCTCCCCCCTTGAGGCCGAGGAGCTAATCCCGAAGGGTTAGGGACAGGTGTTGGCAGCACCTGAGCCGCGGGTTCGAATCCTGCCTCGGCCTTCCATGAGTCTACACCCATAAGCGGCTTTTTGCTTAATGAGGTGGCATCTTTTCTCTTGCAAACAGCAAGCGCTTGCTGTAATGTTGAGTTATGGAAAGGCAAACACAATCAGTCGAAAGTCCGGTTTGCCCGAACTGCGGCAACGCATCCAAGCGCTTCGGCAAACACCGCAACGGCCTGCAACGGTACCGCTGCCTTTCCTGCCGCAAGACCTTCACCGAGGAACACGAACGGGGATTTCTGGTTCAGGACTACCTGAATGAAAAGCGCGGGCTGATGGCGATCCGGATGTTGGTTGAGGGCTGCTCAATCCGCACGGTCGAGCGCATCACCGGCATTCGACGCGACTCCCTAGTAAAGCTGCTCCTGATCGCGGGCGAACGCTGCGAACGCCGCATGGATGCGATCCGAGGCGTTCGTGCTACGGATATCCAATGCGATGAGATCTGGGGTTACGTCGGGAAGAAAGAAGCCCACAAGCGGTCCGATGAATACGAGAACGAGAACCTAGGCGACGTGTGGACCTGGGTAGCGCTAGAGCGCAATTCCAAGCTGGTGGTTGCGTTCGCAGTGGGGAAGCGGACGCTCTACAAGGCATTTGAACTGATGTACAACGTTCGCCGCGCCACGTCCAAGGATTCCCGTTTCCAACTCACAACAGATGGCCTGCAAGCGTACCGGGCGGCAGTCGATGAGATGCTGGCCGACCGCTGCGACTTCGCGCAGTTAATCAAGTTCTACTCTCAGCCGCAAGTGAACGAACAGCGGTACTCCCCGGCTGAGATCGTGGAGGCTGTCCCAGTTATGGTCAGCGGAAACCCGGACCCGGCGAAGATCTGCACTTCGCATGTGGAACGGCAAAACCTCACGATGAGAATGCAGATCAGGCGTTTGACGCGGCTCACCAATGCCTTCAGCAAAAAGATCGAAAGCCATCGCGCCGCAATCGCTCTCCACTTCGCGTACTACAACTGGTGCAGGATTCACGGCTCATTGCGGGTTACGCCTGCGATGGAAGCGGGGATTACGGAGCGGGTGTGGACACTGGCAGAACTACTGGCGTAGACTGCTAATAGAAGTGACTACACAAAGGCGCACTCTTGTTTCGCCCTCTGACATTGTTGGGATCGAATATGAGTGCACGCATTGCGGAACACGGTACTCCGTATCGGTTGAGCGATTCGACCGTTTCCAGCGGGACTGCCCGAACTGCAAAGAGCGATGGTTCGATGAGACAGAAGGCAGATATAGCCCGCGCGGTGGTCTTGAATTCACCGGATCGGAAGATTCCGTCTTTGTCATGTTCGTCCGAGCATTTCAGTTGTTGCGGGGCATCAAGCCAAAGGTCACTATTCGATTTGAGATCCTCGATAATCCTCCAGAGACGCAGCGAGTTACCACTTGACAAACAGCGCGGTCCTTCGAGAGCGGTTAGTAACCAGTTGATTCCACTTACCGAATAATCATACATTCAGGCCAGCAACGCAGTCCGTGACACTACCCGCCACCAGCCGGGATTGACATCGGCCCTCCTCTGTGTAAATATTCAGGAGAGTGAATAAAAATTCACGGAGACGGACCTGGCGCGGATGTCCATTCGCAGTGCGGTCATGAAAATCAGCGGGTCGGATTTCCTGCGGGATCTTGACCTGACCAATGACGAGTTGGTCGCCCTGCTCGAACTGGCGGCCGAGGTCAAACGAACGCCGCAACTGTATAGCCGGGCGCTGGCCGGCAAGTCGGTCGCGCTGCTTTTTGAGAAGCCATCGCTGCGCACGCGAATGACCTTCGAGCTCGCCGCCAAACAGCTCGGCGGCGATTCGGTCTTTACCGAAGGACCGATCGGCGGCCGCGAGCCATTGAAGGATGTAGCGCGCAATCTGGATCGCTGGGTGAACGCGATCGTCGCGCGCGTGTTTACACAGGAAACCGCCGAGGAGCTGGCGCAGTGGGCGTCCGTACCGGTGATCAACGCGCTGAGCGATCTCTACCATCCCTGCCAGGCTCTGGCGGATGTGCTGACGGTGCGGGAACGTTTTGGCGATCTCAGCGGATTGAAGCTGAGCTTCATCGGCGACGGCAACAACGTGGCACAATCGCTGATGCTGACAGCGATCCGGCTGGGCATGGATTTCGCGCTCGGCTGCCCGGAAGGGTATCTGCCGAATCCGGAGATTGTGGCGCAGGCCGAAGGACTGGCGGCGGTATCGGGCGCGTCGCTGGCGATCACGCACGACGCGGGCGAAGCGCTCGAGGGAGCGCACGCCGTGTACACGGACGTCTGGACCAGCATGGGCCAGGAGCGGGAAAGCGCCAAACGGAAGAAGTCCTTCCGGCCGTTCCAGGTGAATGAGGAATTGTTCCAGCGCGCGCGGCCGGAGGCCGTTTTCATGCACTGCCTGCCGGCGCGGCGCGGAGAAGAGGTCACCGATTCGATTATGGAATGCCAGCGGTCGGTGGTTTTCGATCAGGCGGAAAACCGGCTGCATGCGCAGAAGGCGCTGCTGCTGATGTTGTTGGCAGGCTGAAGCCCGCCCCACCTGCGTTACTTTAAGAGCTTATGAACAAACCGAAGAAAGTGGCGCTCGCGTATTCGGGCGGGCTGGATACTTCTGTCATCATTCCGTGGCTGAAGGAAAACTACGGCTGCGAAGTCGTCGCCGTGTGCGGCGATATCGGGCAGGGCGGCGAAGAACTGACCGGCCTCGAAGAGAAGGCGCGCCAGACCGGCGCCTCGGAAGTATATATCGAGGACATGCGCGAGGAGTTTGTCAGCCAGTACCTCTGGAAGATGGTGCGCTCGGGCGGCGTCTACGAGCACAAGTATCTGCTGGGCACCTCGATTGCGCGGCCGCTGCTGGCCAAAAAGCAGGTGGAGGTTGCGCTTAAGACCGGT
>CAYMHP010000211.1:6900-11388 GCA_964390225.1 uncultured Solibacteraceae bacterium | reverse complement strand
GATGTCAGGGAATGACTCGTGCCTTATGCGGCCGGAATCCACTGTTGTACACGGCTCTGGTTTTGTCTATGCTCTTGAGAGCAGTTTTGCGGTATGCGTAGCCGCTGCCAGGTGGAGGAGAAACGGTGGGCCTGAAACCAACGAGCCGGGTCGGGTTTTACCTCGGCCGCGGTGCGGCGTGTTGCACTTATCTGCTTATCGGAGCGCTGTTGCTGGTGGGGCAGGCTACACGGCGCCGATCCATCGCAGACGGCGTGTACTCCTTCGAGCAGGCAGCGCGAGGGCAGCAACTGTACAAGGCGCAATGCGCGGAATGTCACGGCAATCTGATGGAAGGCGGCAGTGGGCCGCCCCTGACGGGAGATCGTTTTCTGTCGAACTGGAGCGCCCAGCCGCTCGCGAATCTCGTCGATAAGATCCAGAAGACCATGCCGTTCAATCTTCCGGGGAGCCTTACCAGAAGCCAATCGATGGAGGTGGCGGCATCCATTCTCCAGGCAAGCAAGTTCCCTGCCGCGGCAGCCGGGCTGAGCGAGACGGCGCTCACCGAGGTCCTGTTCCCCACGGCGCGAAGCGCTTCCGCGTCCGACGCAGTCCGAACCGGGGGTCCGCCCCTGCCACCGCCGGAAGGAAATCTCGCCGAGTTGATGCGAGCGATTGCGTTTCCGAACGCGAATATCATCTTTAACGTGCAAGTGAAAGATCCCGGCGCTCAGCCGAAGAAGCAGCCCGCCGCGGCGCCCTTTGATTATGTCGAGTGGGGGTCCACGGTTTATACCGGGTGGCTGGCCATCGACCAGGCCGCCGTGGCCCTCACTGAAACGGCGCCGCTGCTTTTGACGCCCGGGCGCCGCTGTCAGAATGGCAAGCCAGTTCCCGTTGACCGCGCCGATTGGAAACAGTACGTTGCCGGTCTCGTAGAAGCGGGAAAGCTCGCGCACACGGCATCCAAGGCGAGGAACTACGAAGCGTTCGTCGGGATCAGCGAGAAATTGAACGATGCTTGCGCGAATTGCCACAAAGTCTATCGCGACAAGGGCGGCACCGAAGGAAGCGGAGCCACCCGCTGCCAAGTCCCTCCAGAGGAGAAGTAACATGCGCCTGACGCCAGTGATTGCAGTGGCCGTAGCGCTCTTCATGACAGCGCCGATGTTCGCCCAGGAATGGGTGGAATTCGCCAGCCGGGAGGATCGCTTCACGTGCCTTTTCCCCACTCCGCCGGCCATAACGGCGACGACCTATCTGTCTCAGCACGAGGCCAATCTGCCGGCGCGCGTCTATAGCGCAACGCAAGGCCAAAGCCGGTATTCGGTCACCGTCGTGGATTACAACCAGGCGCAACGGATCCTCACCGAGAAGGCCAAATCCTGTCCGGCGGGTGCCGAACCCTGCCTCGGAGGACCCGGGGACGAGGGTCATTGGAAGGCCGATATCCGCGGCGCGATGGACTGGGCAACCTGGCAGTTGCTGAAGGGCGATGCCAAGGTGACGTCTTTTGTCTGGGCCGTCGTGGACAATGTCGAGGGGCGCCAAATCCAGTTCACCAACGCCGACAAGTCGCGGACCTTCGTTGGGATCTTCATGCACCAGAATAAGCTCTACATCAGCGAAGGAACCGTCCCGCGGGGTTACCCGGAGCCGGCGTTATTTCAACAATCGTTGGGATGGCTGGACGAGAATGGCATCGGACTGCGTTATACGTCCTACTACAACAACTTCTACCCGCCGCCGCCGCGCTTCGATCGCGCGCGACAGCCGGGCCAGGGCAGGATTGACGCTCCGGGCGCAGTCGTACCCGGGAAACCGGAAGGAGGCAAATAATGAGATTCAGAACCGGTCTTGGCATTGCGGCGATTTGCGTGGCGGCTGCGGCCCTCCCGGTGTGGGCGCATCACTCCCACGGCCAGTACGAAGATACGTTCATGGATATTGAGGGCCTGGTGAAAGAAGTGCACCTGCTGGTCCCGCACTCCTGGATCTACCTGGAAGTCAAGGACCCCAAAGGCGGCGAGCCCCAGGTGTGGGCGTTGGAAGCGACGGGACGGACGCAGCTTGAAAAAATCGGAGTGAAGCCCGATTACGTGAAGCCAGGCGACACCGTCAAAGCGCGCTGCCATCACTTAAGAGACGGATCCAACGGCTGCCTGCTTGGATTCCTGAAAGCCCAGGACGGCACCGTCAAGGATTGGGACGGCAACGGCGCAGAACTGCCGAAAGACTTCTAACGGCTTGCTATACAGCCGCGCCGGCAACGGGGCGGGTCGTCAGCACACAGCACCTACCCCCGTCCTTACGGAGCGGGGCTGAAGAGAGCATCTCAGCCGCGTCCGTGAGGGCGCGGGTCGCATTTCTTCGCAGGCCCTCGGGCGGGGCTGAAGCCCAAAAACACGCCAGTAAAGATTCTGTTTGTTGCGGAGAGGTTTCTGCAATAAAGCGCCGCGCGTCTGGCATACAATCGCGCCACAGTAACCTGCGGGGAGGAACGATATGCGCGGTTTTCACCGGCTCTTTGGGACCATCTGCTCTTTTATTTTGTTTCTCTCGTTACTCGCCGCCCAGACGGCGGGAACGGGTGCTCTGACCGGCACGGTAACCGATTCCTCGGCCGCGGTGATCGCAAATGTGACGGTGACCGCGACCAACACGGACACCGGCCAGGAACGTACCACAACCACGGGTGGCGACGGCACCTATAAATTCGCGTTGCTGCCGCCCGGGACCTACCGCGTAAGGTTCATGGCGGCGGGATTCCGCATGACCGAAGTCCCCGCTGTGAAAGTGAACGTGACCGAGACGCCGGTGCTCGATCGCAGCCTCGAAGTGGGCGCGCAATCGGAAGAAGTGACGGTGCAGGCCGAGGCGGCCACCATTCAGACGAACAACTCCACCATGGGTACGGTGGTCGGTTCCGCCAGCGTCACCGCGCTGCCGTTAACCACGCGCAACTACACGAACATTCTCGGTCTTTCGGCGGGCGCGAATGCCAGCGTCAACAACGCCACGGGCCTCGGCAAGGGAGCGATGGAAATCGCGGTAAATGGCGCCCGCACCGACCAGAACACGTTCCAGATGGACGGCGTCTCGATCGTCAATTACGCCAGCAACGGCGTGCAGGGGCAATCGGCGACCTATGCCACGTTTGGCATTCCAAACCCCGACGCGCTGCAGGAGTTCAAAATTCAGACTTCGTTGTACGACGCCGGATACGGGAGAAACCCCGGCGCGAATGTGAACGTGATTACCAAATCGGGCACAAATCAATTCCACGGAACCGCGTTCGAATTCTTTCGCAACACGGATCTGAACGCGAACGACTTCTTCCGAAACCGCTCAGGCGGCTCGAAGCTGGTATTGAACCAGAATCAGTTCGGGGGCGTGATCGGCGGGCCAATCAAGAAAGACAAGCTCTTCTTCTTTGCGTCGTACCAGCAGACCTGGCAGAAGAACGGCGCGGCCTCGCAGGGGTTCGCGTCAGGCATCACCCTGGTTCCGATTCCGCAGGGCGACCGCTCCAACACCGCTGCGTTCCGGCAGGCCTTAGGCGCGGCATTCTGCCCGCAGAACCATCCGAACGACACACGCTACCTGACCAACCCGGGAGGCGCGGGCGCGGGACAAGGGATGCAGGTTGCCTGCGACGGGTCCAACATCAACCCGGTGGCGCTGAAACTGCTGCAAGCCAAAAATGCGGACGGAAGCTACTTCATTCCCAGCTCGGTCACGGGAAGTTTTCAACCGGGCGTGACTTTCAGCGCTCCAGCCTACGACAAAGAGTACCAGGGAATGTTCAACGTGGATTACGCGATTAACGCCAAACATACCCTGGCTGCGCGGTACTACCGCTCTTATGAGCCGCAGAGCATCAACTTCCTTGGGGCGGCGTATCTACCCGGAACGCCCGCGACCGATCCATTCGGATATCACAACGGCGTATTGAAGCTGACCTCTCTAATTGGCAACAGCCTGGTGAACGAGGCGCGCGTATCATACCAGCGGACGACGACCGACGCGTTCCAGAATCCGTCACCGCAAACCTATGCCGCTGCCGTGGGAATTACGCCGATCGGCAATACACTTCCCTACTCGCCCGTGTTGAGTTTCCCCGGATTTTTCCAAGCCGGGGGCAGTTCCTCGAATGACGAAAGCGTACACAATCTTCAGTATCAGTTCGCCGAGCAGATCTCCTGGACACGCGGGAAACACACGATCCGTGCCGGAGGCGAGTTGGAGCAGGCCAACTGGTCGTGGGATTACTTCGGGTTGTCGCGCGGCATCATGGCGTTCCAGACGTTCGGAGATTTCCTGATCGGCTTGCCCGGCAACTGCGGCGCGGCGGCGCCGGGCGTGTGCAATGGATCGGGTTTCAGCAACATTCTGAACACGAATAATTTCTCGGTGCGCAGCGGCCCCGGCGGTATCGTGCACGGATACAAAGCCAAGGATGCGAACTGGTTCATCCAGGATGACTTCAAGGTGAGCCAGCGCCTC
>CAYMHP010000211.1:6593-6890 GCA_964390225.1 uncultured Solibacteraceae bacterium | reverse complement strand
GGAATACGACGGCCTGCCCATGGATAAGTTCGGAAATCTGGTGAACCTGTGGCTCTCGGCAATTCAGGCCGTGCCGGTTCCGGGGAATTCGCCGGCAACGGGCAGCTACGCGGGCTGGGTAGTGCCCTCGAATTACCAGACAAAGACTTGGGGCAATCCTCCGAGCGGCGTCATCAACAGCGGCCACCTCATCGCGACCAAGAACAGCATTCCGCTCGATGATTTTGCGCCGCGCTTCGGTCTCGCGTGGCAGCCGACCAGCAGTAACCGCTTCGTCGTGCGCGGCGGCTATGGGTT
>CAYMHP010000211.1:0-6583 GCA_964390225.1 uncultured Solibacteraceae bacterium | reverse complement strand
TCTTCTACGACCGCGTGCCCGGGAACACGATCATCCACGCGGTGGAACAGAGCCCGCCTTACTCGATCACGCTCGACCAGGGCGCCAGCACGAACCAGTTCGCTTCGCTGGCGGATCCGTTCCAGCACATCCCGCTGGGAACGTTCCCGATCCGCTGGGTGAATTTCGCCAACAATACGGGCTCGGATTTAACGCAATCATCGCTAATCGACAACATGCCGACCCCGCTGGTGTATTCGTGGAACCTGAATTTCCAGTATGAGATCGCGCCGAGCTGGGTGATCGAGGCGGGCTATGTGGGTTCACACGGAATTCATCAGGCCGAGACGCTGCATTTCCTGAACGAGGCGCAACTGGCGAGCCCGACGAATCCGATCAATGGCGTAACCACAAACACGGTAGCAAACGCGCGTCTGCGCGTGCCGTACCTGGGCTTCTCACCGACCGGTCTGCAGTACGCGGATGCGGCTGGGTCATTCAAGTTCAACAGCCTGCAATTGACTCTGCGGAAGGCGCTATCGCAGGGCCTGACTTTCCAGGCGGCGTACACGTTCAGCCGCGCGTTCACAAACGAA
The DNA here is from genome assembly GCA_964390225.1 of uncultured Solibacteraceae bacterium. GTDB lineage: Bacteria > Acidobacteriota > Terriglobia > Bryobacterales > Bryobacteraceae > PSRJ01. The sequence goes on along the minus strand of CAYMHP010000211.1, from coordinate 6,008 downwards.
ACCTACACGACGGCGACACCTCCCGGCGTTGGTTATGCAAACAGCGGCGACCCGCTGAATCTGGCGCAACAGTACGGACTCAATCCGCAATACCGGCCGCAGCGATTTGTTCTCAGCTATAGCTGGGACATTCCTGCGGGTCACGCCAGCGGCCTGCTTGGGACCGTCGTAAGGGGGTGGAGCCTCTCGGGCGTGACCACGATTCAGGGCGGACAGCCGCTTAGTATCTTCGATAGCCGGGGCGGCGCGATCTTCGGATTGGCAGGCGCGACGGCGCTGGGCGCCTCGCGCGCGCAACTAGCCCCCGGAGCGACCTATTCGGACTTAGTAACCTCGGGCGGTGTGGAGAACCGGCTCGGCGGCCTCAGCGGCGGTCCCGGTTACATCAACACTGCCGCGCTGGCACCGATACCGGTGATCGGCGGCAATGGAACCGCGGGCACGGGCGGCACGGGGTGGGGCAACTCGGGAGTCGGCGTGATCTTCGGACCGGGTCAGTTCAACTTCGACACGACGCTGGCAAAGACGACGCGCGTCGGCGGCCTTTCGGAAAATGCCGCGCTGCAGTTTCGCGCCGAATTCTTCAACCTTTTCAACCACCCGCAATTCAACATCCCAGTGGGGCTGAATTTCGGCGCACCCGGCAACTTCGGGCAGATTACCAGCACGTCGGTGAATCCGCGGCTGATTCAGCTGGCACTGAAGTACGTATTTTGAAACTGCACCGGCGGTTTCGAACGCCAGCGCTGGTGCTCAGACGCGGGCGCCGGCGGTCGTTGGAAACTGAGCGTCGCGACGGCAGTTCTAGGCCGGCGCGGTTTCGAGGCGCGGGCCGAGCGTCAGGAAGTTGAGTAGAGTAGACGCCACAGAGCAGCCTGCGATGACGATGGCCATCGGCACGGCAGGGTTATCGAGGAAGCCTAGAAACGTGGTGGTGATGGCGGCGATGAAGAACTGGTTGGTGCCGAGCAAGGCCGAAGCCGTGCCGGCGATCTTGCCGTGGCGCATCATGGCGATGGCGGAGCCGTTGGGGAAGACGAATCCCTGCGCCGAGACGTAAATGAACACGCCCGCAAAGAGACCGGCCAATCCTCCGACCCCGGTCAAGACCGTTGCGAGCAGAAGCATGCCCGCGCAGAGCTGAACCACGTTGGCGGTGCGCAATACGCGCCAGACCGGGACGCGGTGCGGCATCCTCCCGTTAATCTGGGAGGCTATGACCATCCCAATGGCTACCGCGCCAAACAGCCAGCCAAAACTCTCGGTTGGCACCTTATATAAGCTGATGAAGACGAACGGCGCGCTCGTAATATAGGCGAAGGTTCCCGCCGAACTGAAGCCGCAAACCACAGAGGCCCCGAGGAAGGTTCGGTCTTTCAGCAGTTGCGAGTAAGCGGACGTAATCACGTCGAGGTGCAACGGACGCCTGGCTTCGTGCGGTAGCGATTCCGCGAGCCGGAAGGCAACGGCAACCAGGCAAGCGACTCCTACCAGCGCTTGCGTAATGAAGGCGGCCCTCCACCCGAACCACACCAGCAGATAACTGCCGATAAACGGCGCGATCACGGGAGAAACGCCCAGCACCAGCACGAGCATCGAGAAGACGCGGCGCAGCTCAAGCGGCGGAAACAGGTCGCGCACCATGGCCCGGGACATCACCGAGCCGCCGCACGCGCCGATTGCCTGCAAAAGCCGGAATACCGACATCATGCGGATTGTTGGCGAAAAGGCGCAGGCGGCCGAGGAGGCGATGAATAGCAACAGACTGGCATAGAGAGGCGGCTTGCGGCCGAAACGGTCGGTAATCGGACCGTACAGCGACTGGCCGAGCGCGAATCCCACCAGAAACGTGACCATGGTCATCTGGACCGCGGCCGTGGTGGCGTGGAACACCTTTTCCATCACCGGCATGGCCGGAAGATACATGTCGATCGACAGCGGCGCAAAGGCCTGCAGGGCTCCGAGCAGGATCAGTAACTCAAGATGACGAAAGCGGGAGACCGTGCGTGTGGGTTGGGCAATCACTCGGAAACTGACAAGTTTAACAGGTCCGGGTTGACGCAACCGAAGGGTGCAGACGGGCGACGGTCAGCGGGAAAACGCCGGCTCGAGCACTTCTGCGAGGTTACGGACGCGGATTTCCTGAACCACGGACGTGATGATCCGCTTGTGAACCGGGTGAAGTAACTCCAGGCGCATGCCTCGGCCGATGAATCCCTGTTTCAGCATCGAACCGCCCCAAGTCGAGCCGTTGATTTGCACTCTGACGAGATCGGGACAGAAACGCGGGTGCCCGGAGATCAGGGCTTCGCTGCCTCCGCAATAGAGCATTGTGCAGTTCCAGTCGGCCATGATGATTTCCAGCAGTGCGCCGCACCGAAGATCGCGCAGGTAGACGCCACCTTCGATCTCCGATTGGATGATCTTGCGATTGACTTCGTCGCTGAAGTAAGGCGTGGGTTCGTAGAGCGTTGGACTGGTCACAGGCACTTCCTGTCGGGCGTTTCTGCATAGGGGCTGCCAATGAGGGAATTCATACGGAAGAGAGGGAGAGCGCCGTTATGGGGAGGTAAACCTCTGCTCTCACGCGCAGGGCTGAACGGGGCCAGCAGCGTGCCCGACGAGTGCGCAAACCACCGTGTTTCGAGCGGGCCGGATCACTTGCGGCGCTATCATGGGTCTGGTGAAAGGTGAACCTGATGGCGCCCGATGAAAGCACTCTCCAGACACCACGCGAGATCGAACGCGAGATCGAAAAATCGCGCGAATCGACCGCCCGCCTGCTGGACAGCTTTGCACAAAAGCTGCGATTGCGTGGTGCGGTTCGGAACGCCGCGACCGGAGTCCAACGTGCGGCACACTACGTGCAAGTTCACTCGGTGAAGGATGTGGCCACGGGAATCGAGCGAGTGGTCCGCCACCGTCCAGCAGTCTCGGTGCTAGCCGCCGTGCTTGCGGGATTTCTGGTCGGACGCGCGTTGCGGTCCCGGTGAGCCGGAGAGGACTTCCTATGGCCGATCGTAATGTCGTCACTTATTCCGATTCGAATGGGCATCATACTGGCTTTCATCCCGCAAACGAACGTTCGATGAGCGAGATTCTTCGCGACTCGCTTACCGATGTACAAAACATTCTCCGCGCCGAGATTCGGCTTGCCAAAGCCGAGATGAAGGAAACGGCGCAGCAGGCAGGACCGGCCGGCGGGCTATTGGGGGGCGCGGCCGTATGCGGCCTGTTCGCCGGGGCGTGCCTGGTGGTTACCTGCATCGCGGCTCTCGCCCTGGCGATGCCGGTGTGGCTCGCGGCACTCATTATGGGCGTGTGTCTGGGCTGCGCGGCATGGGCGATGTTTATCGGCGGGCGCAACCGCATGAAACAGGTGAACCCGGTTCCACAGCGAACCGTGGAAACACTGAAGGATGACGTGGAATGGGCGAAACACCGGACGAAATAAAGCAGGAAATTGAGCAGGCCCGGGGCCGGCTGGACCAGCATCTGAATCAGCTCGAGTACCGCGTGAGGGAAACGGCCGACTGGCGCACGCACTTCCACCGCCACCCCTGGACAGTTCTAGGGGTGGCCTTCACGGGCGCGCTGCTGCTATCGCTAATGATCTTCGGATCACGGCGTGCGTGATCCGGAGCTTCCCGCGCTCAAAGAAGCGATCAGATCGCCGCTGAGCCGCAGCAGGCTCCACTGCGCCTTCTGGACCGCATATTGCGAATCGTAAAAGGCTATCCACTTGTCGTTTTCGAGGATGCGGGCCTGTTCCACATCGCGGAGGGTGGCTCGCCCTTCCTGTATCTGAGCCAGTCTCACGGACAACTGTTCGCGGGCGACATCGAGATCGAGCCGCGCGACCTCTGCCGCGGTCTGCGCCCTTTTTACTTCGCGGAATGACTGCTGAATCTCGGCGGCGATGCGGTTGCGGGTGGCAGTCAGTTCGATACGCAGTCGATTGATCTCGGTTTGGGTCTGCGCCATCTCAGCCTCGACTCCGGGGCCGGGCAGAATGGGGAGTTGAAATGAGACCCCGATCTCGCCATTGTTGCGCTGGAACCTGCGAAAAAAATCCTCATAGTGATTAAACTTCGCCATCATCGCGTACTGCGCTACCAGGTCGACGCGGGGCAGGCGGGCGGCACGTTCGCCGCGCATTTCGAGGCCTTTGGCGAGAATCTGCGATTGGATCCGGCGTAATTCCTTATTGGCGTTCAACGCGCTCTGGACGGTCTGCTCTTCGACGGTAGGGAGAGCCGGCGCGGGCCGCTCCTCTTCGACGGCGCGCACGCGATCCTGCGCCGAAAAGCCCAGCGCAATGGCCAGCGATGTTTCGGCGGTGGCCTGATCGGCTTCAAGCCCGTCGGCAATCTGATTGGCGCGCGCCAGCTCGAGCGCGGCCTGTTTTTCGTTGAGCGGCAGGGCACGGCCTTCGCGAAGCTGGGCGCGCACGGTTTCCAGCACCTTTTGCAGGCTCTCGGCATCCCTGCGCGCGAGGTCGCCGATGCGGCGGGCGCGCTCGGCATCGAGGTAGAGCGTGGCGGTCTGGTAGGCGATATCTTCGCGCTTGGAAGCGACGCCGAACTCCGCGCTGCGCGCGTTTTCCCGCGCCTGCGCGACGGCATAGTTCTGCGGCCGGTTGAAGATGAATTGCGTCGCATTGGCCTGCACCACGCTGGGCGCGGAGCCCTCGATACTCATGGGGAAGCCGTTGCTGTAAGCGAGGCCACTGCCGACGACGATGCGCGGCACAAACGGGTCGCGGGCGACGCGCACGGCCTGCCGCGCCTTCTCCTGATCGAGACGCGCCAGGGCCACGTCCGGATTTTGTTTGAGCGCCGTCTCCACGGCCTCGCTTAGCGTCATCGAGAAGGTTTCCGCATGAAGCCCGCAGCTCAGGAATAGGGAAGCAATTACAACCTTGAACATGACCTCATTGTAATCGCGGGCTTCGCTCGACCCGCAGATGCGCCGCAGGCGAGCACCGCGCTGCGCGGGCGCTACCTTTCTGTTAGCGGCGGCCGGCGTGCGAGGTTTTCGGGGCTTCCGCAGAGACAGCTTGCTGCAGGAGCGGCTTAGACACTTCGGTCAGCAAATAGTCGGCGCTCTCCTCTTCGCCCAGCGTGTATCCGAGCAGCCGGGCAACTTCGCGCTCGTTCAACTGCCAGGCGAGCGTGCGGGCGGTGCCGTATCCGGAAATCTCGTAGTGCTCCACCTTTTGGGCGGCCGCGATGAGCGCGAGGTCGGCGGCGATCTCGTCCTTCTCGCCCGCTTCGTCGATGGTTTCCTGGCCTTCTTCAATCAGGCCTATCATGGCGCGGCAGGCCTTGGACTGGGCCTCTTCGCCGAGGAGCTCAAATACCTGGTTGAGGCGCTCGACCTGGCCCTGCGTTTGCTGAAGATGCTTTTGGAGAGCCTCCTTCAGCTTCGGATGATGGGCAGCGCCGGCCATCTTGGGAAGCGCCGCGACCAACTGGTTCTCTGCATGGAACAAATCCTGCAATTCCTCAACGAGCAATTCCTTTAATTGCGACATGGAATGATCCTTTCCCCGGTAATCTCTAAACTTTAAACCTTTGTTCCTATTCCGATTTCCTGCGCGAATGCGCGGATTTCCTGCCAGACGCTTCGCTCCGCGTACCGCCATTTCCACCCGACGTTCTGGTTCCCGCTAGTTCGGACCTGATTTCCTGAAACGCGGGAGCCTCCACCAGTTCCCAATCGCCGCCCTCGTTCCACGGTCCTCGAGCATCCGGCTCGCCGCGATCACCGATGCCGGTCGAGTCATTGAAGAATTGCGAGACGAGCTCGGGGGTGGGCGGGATTCGCCCGATGGAAAACTGCGGTTTGCCGAGGCTCTCCAACGCCAGGGTGAATGCCTTCATATGCGTGATTTCCCGCGTCATCAGAAACTGGAGAGCGTCGATACTGTCCGGATCTTCACAAAAATCGATGAGCCGCTCATAAACGATCTTGGCGCGCGCCTCGGCGGCAATGTTGCTGCGCAG
>CAYMHP010000210.1:0-11400 GCA_964390225.1 uncultured Solibacteraceae bacterium | reverse complement strand
TGCCGCCGTTACAGGCCGGGGACGCGAAGGTGGTGAAATCGCCGGCCAGCATCTGCGGAGTCGGCACGAACGCGAGATTGGCGGCGGGCTGCTGGCGCGTCAGGGTCTCCTGCCAGCCCGTGAAGAAGAAGAGCTTGTTCTTCATGATCGGGCCGCCCACGGTGCCACCGAACTGGTTGCGCTTCAATCCGTCGGTGAGGCGGCGACCATCGGGTCCCCTGGCCGCGAACGGATTGGTCGCGTTCAGTTTGTCGTTGCGGAAAAACTCAAAGGCATCGCCGTGGAACTCATTGGTTCCCGACCGTGTAACGGCGCTGACGGTGGCGCCTCCGTGAATGCCGTTTTGCGCGGTCAAAGCGCTGGTCTCGAGTTTGAACTCCTGCAGCGCATCCGGGAACGGCAGCGGCAGGTTCAAGTTGTCATAAGGGTTATTGTGTAATGCGCCGTCGAGCAGATAGGTTACGCCCGACGACTGGCCGCCGGCGACCGAGTATCCCTGGCCCCCCAGCACACCCTGGAAGCTCCGGCTGGACGCGTTGTACGCGCCTCCTTGCGATCCCAGCATGCTGCCGCCGACCGCCGCCCCCGAAAGTTCGATCAAGTCGGCCGGATTGCGGCCGTTGAGCGGCAGATCGAGAATGCGCTGGCTCTCCATCACGTTACCAACGCCGGTAGCTTGCGTTTCCACCAGTGCGGCATTGGCCTCGACCTGCACCTGCTCGGTTACCGCGCCGACTTTCAGTTGCACGTCGACGGTCGGACTGGTCGCAACCTGCAGGATAATTCCCGTCTGCACGTATTTCGTGAAGCCTTCCTTGCTGACCTCCAAACGATACGGGCCGACCGGAAGATTTGGCAAGGCGTAGGTTCCGTCCGCGGAGGTCATGGTGCTACGAACCGCACCGGTCTCCGTCTGGGTAACCTTTACTTCCGCGCCCTGAACAGCGAGGCCGCTGGCATCCTGCACCACACCCTGAATCTGCGCGGTCGCTCCCTGACCCCACACGTTCGCGCCGAAGCAGAGGACTAGAGTCAATGCAAAAACAGAATTCCTCACTTCATACCCCCAGGTCTAATTGTGAAAATAACCAACCTCTTGGCACCACCCGTGGCGCCGAGCCGTTTCCCATCGTTCAACGGCCCAGCAGGTGATGTACACAACCCTTGAATGCAGGTAAATGTTATCGCGGTTCCCCTTCCCGAGTCAATGCAACGATTGTGAATTGGTGGGTTTAGCGGCGTTTTCGAAACATCTTGCGCTGCTCGGGCAGACCTGTCCGGAGTTCCCGGAAGACGCGGATTCCGCCCCGAAGTTTCAGGGCGATCGGAGTAACAGCGGCGCTCAGGCTACTGGTATTTCGGGCTCCGGAGCGTGATGCCGCCGCAACGGCACGCTGCGCAGCAGAACATTAAGGACCACCGCCGCCGTCATCACTACGGCGCTCGATATGAAGATCAACTGGAGGCCGTGAATGAGCGCCAATCGCACATTGGCGAATAGCGTGGCCAGCGTCTTTAGTCCGCCCGCGGAATGGCCGAAGATCGCCAGGAGTTCCGGACGGCGCTGCGCGAGCAGAAGCGGATTGGCAAAGAGTTCGAGCGCGTTCGGCGGAGTCCCGGGGGGAACCGCTTTCGCAAAATCGTGATGGTAATTCGTCAGCAGGATGCTGCCGAAGATCGCCACCCCGACGGTGCTGCCGATTTGGCGGAAGAACGTCGTGGAGGCCGTGGCGGCCCCCATGTGTTTGCGCGGCGCGGCATTCTGCACGGCCACGGTATAAACCGGCATGAGCAGCCCCATTCCGAACCCCGCAATAATCATGGCGACGAGCACATCGCTCGGCACGGTGGAGGCGTCCATGCGCGCGAACAGGATCATGCCGATGGCAACCAGCACCGATCCCGCTACGGCCGAGGGCTTGTACGTGGCCCAGCGCAGGTTCAATTGTCCGGTAATGATGCTGCCGGCCACCGATCCCATCATCATCGGCGTCAACAAATTTCCCGATTTCGTCGCGGAGACGCCCATCACACCTTGCATGAACAGGGGCAAATACATGATCACACCGAACATACCCATCCCCAGCACAAACACGGCAATCGAGGACATGCTGATCACCGGATTGCGGAAGAGGGTCAGCGGGATCAGCGGTTCCACTGCCTTGCTCTCGGCGTACAGAAAACCCGCGAGCATCGCGGCGGAGATCACCAACAGCAATTCCACGCGGGCCGACGTCCAACCGTACTCGGTGACCCACGTCAACGCGAGTAGCAGGGGCACCATGGTCCCGATCAGTGTGACCAGCCCGGCCCAGTCGATACGCCGCTGCGAGCCCTGCGGCCGCAGATCCGGAAAGTGCATCCAGATTGCGAGGATGGCGACCACGCCAACCGGTAGATTCACATAGAAGGCCGCGCGCCAGGAAACCTGGTCGGTGAGCCAGCCGCCGAGCGTCGGACCGAAGATCGATGCAAGCCCCCAAGCTGCCGCGAAGAATCCCTGGTAGCGCCCGCGTTCGGCCGGCGAGAACACGTCGCCGATAATCGTGAAGGCCAGCCCCATCATCATGCCGGCTCCGACTCCCTGCATGCCGCGAAAAAGGATGAGCTGATTCATGCCGTCGAGGGCCAGGAACCGGATGGTCCCGGATGCGCCGCACAAGGCCGAGGTCAGCACGAACATCGCAGAACCGCCCAGGAAAAACCACTTTCTGCCGTACATGTCCGACAACTTCGCGAATATCGGCACAGCGATCGTGGAGGAAAGCAGATAAGCAGTGGCGACCCAGGGATACCGGTCAAAACCCGAAAGCTGCGAGATGATTCTCGGCTCGGCGGTCCCCACGATCGTCTGGTCGAGCGCGGCGAGCAGTACGGCCAGGATCAGCCCGGTCATCGTGCCCACCAACTGCGGGCGCGTTAACCGGATTAAACCCGAGGTATGAAAAGCGGTCTCGGCGACAGAGGCCATTTGTAGATTTTACAACATGCGTTCCAGCCGCCCCTTGGCGCAGAAGATCGCGCGCACTGCAGATTTCCAGTCAATTTCGACCCGCTTAGCGGAATGTCTCCTTTACTTTCACGTCTTTGGAATGGTAGCCTAAGTGTCTCATAATGCGTACAGTTGACTTGATCCAGCGGAAACGCGACGGGGAAGAGCTCGCGCCGGAGGAGATTGATTATCTGGTGGAGGGTTATACCAACAGCGAGATTCCCGATTATCAAATGGCGGCATTCCTCATGGCCGTGTTCTTTTCGGGCATGTCCGACCGCGAAGTCAGCCGCCTCACCGAATGCATGCTGCGTTCCGGCGAGACCGTGGATCTGTCTTCGGTGCCGGGCGTAAAGGTGGACAAGCACTCGACCGGCGGCGTGGGCGACAAGACCAGCTTGATCGTTGCGCCCCTGGCGGCTGCCTCCGGAGTCGTGGTGCCGATGATGTCCGGCCGCGCGTTGGGCCACACCGGCGGCACGCTCGACAAACTGGAATCGATCCCCGGCATGCGCACCAATCTATCGCCGGACGAAATCCAGAAGCAGCTCTCCGAAGTTGGACTTTGTTTCATCGGACAAACCGACCGGCTGGCGCCCGCCGACGGAAAATTGTATGCGTTGCGGGATGTTACCGGCACGGTGGAATCGATTCCGCTAATCGCTTCTTCGATCATGTCGAAGAAGCTCGCCGAAGGCCTCGATGCGCTGGTTTTGGATGTGAAGGTAGGGAGCGGCGCCTTCATGAAGAAACAGGTGGACGCGCGGCGACTCGCGCAAATGATGGTAGGTATCGGCCGCCGCATGGACAAGAAGGTCCAGGCCCTGATCACGGACATGAACCAGCCGTTGGGGTATGCCGTGGGCAACGCACTGGAAGTGATGGAGGCCTCGCAGACCCTGCAAAATGCTGGTCCTAACGATCTTACAAAACTCTGTATCGAGCTGGCCGCCCGCATGATCCACGTAGGAAAGAAGGCCGCGTCGCTCGATGACGCCCGCCGCGTCGCGGAGCAGAAACTGGTGGATGGCTCGGGGTACAAGAAGTTCAAACAGGCGGTGGGCGCGCAAGGTGGGAATCCCCAGGCGCTCGATAAGTTCGAACTGCTCCCTAACGCGACCGGCATGCGCGAGGTCACTTCGCCGCGCGGCGGCTATGTGACTTCCATCGACGCCGAGGACATCGGACAGGCGTCTAATATGATCGGCGCGGGGCGCGACAAGAAGGACGACGCGATCGATCCCGCCGTAGGCATCATTCTCGAAGTGAAGGTCGGAGAGAAGGTGGATGCGGGCTCGGTACTCTGCCGGCTGTACTACACGCGTGAAGATCACGTGGAAGAGGCCGCCGACCTGGTGGAGGATGCATTCCGGATTTCCGCGCAGAAGCCTGATGAACGGGAGCTGATCCTGGAAGTCGTTGGATAAATGGGCCGTTTCACGGGAATTCTGGGCCTGGTCCTGATTCTGGCAGCCGCGTGGCTGGCCTCCACACACAAAAGCGCGATCAAGGGCCGCATTCTGGCATGGGGGCTGGGCCTGCAATTCGTCTTCGCGCTATTGGTGCTCAAGACCGACTTCGGCAAAATCTTTCAGGCCATCAGCCGCGGCGTCACGGCGATGCTCGGCTACTCGCAAGCGGGTAGCAGCTTCGTCTTCGGCGAACAACTCGGCAGCCCTAATGGACCGTTCGGCGTCGTATTCGCGTTTCAGGTGCTCACCCTCATCATCTTCATCGCCTCGTTTTTTTCGATCCTGTACTATCTCGGAATCATGCAGTGGATCGTGAGGGCCATGGCGATCGGCATGCAAAAGGTGATGGGTGTCAGCGGAGCCGAGTCCCTCAATGTCGCGGCAAGTATCTTCATGGGACAGACGGAAGCGCCGCTTACCATAAAGCCTTTCCTCGCCGGCATGACCGAATCGGAGTTGTTCACCGTAATGACCAGCGGGATGGCGCACATCTCAGGCGCGGTCATGGCTGCCTACGTCCTGGTGGCGCATGTGCAGATCGAACACCTGCTCACTGCGGTCATCATGACCGCCCCCGCGACCATCATGCTCTCCAAGATCTTCATACCGGAAACGGAAAAGCCGGCCACCGCCGGGCGCGTCGAAATCAAAGTGGAAAAAAGCGCCGTGAACGTGATCGACGCGGCCGCACAAGGGGCGGGTGACGGTTTGCGCCTGGCCCTCAATGTAGGCGCCATGCTGATTGCCTTCATTGCTCTGATCGCCATGGTGAACGGAATTCTCGGCGCAATTCACGCTCTTGCGTGGCTTAGCTGGGTGCCGGATACGCTTCAGAAGATCTTTGGAATTCTTTTTTCCCCGATCGCCTGGATTATGGGTGTGCCGTGGAAGGACGCAGCCGACATCGGGAATCTGCTCGGCACGCGGCTCGTGTTGAACGAGTTTGTGGCCTTCACGCAGCTCGGACCAATGAAGCCGCACCTCGACCCGCGCTCGTTTACTATCGCGACGTATGCGCTGTGCGGGTTCGCGAACTTCAGTTCGATCGCCATTCAGATCGGCGGCATCGGCGCGTTGGCGCCCAACCGGAAATCCGACTTGGCCCGTTTGGGCCTGCGCGCCGTCGCGGCCGGTTCGATGGCGAACTTCATGTCCGCCTGCATCGCGGGGATGCTGCTGTGATCCGCGAGGCCGTAGAGAAAATTCAGAGCCGCACCGGTGTCCGGCCGTCCATCGGCGTGGTGCTCGGGAGCGGGCTCGGCGCATTCGCCAACGAACTTTCCAACCGCGTCGAGTTGCCTTACGGCGACATCCCCGGATGGCCCCTCTCGACGGCAATAGGGCACGCCGGCAAGCTGATCATTGGAAGACTCTGTAATGTGGACGTGGCTGTCATGGCCGGGCGTGCTCACCTGTATGAAGGGCATACGCCGGCTCAGGCCACCTACGGCGTGCGGGTGCTGGGCGCGCTCGGTGTGCGGTCGATCGTCTTGACCAACGCTGCCGGAGGCATCAACGAGGCATTCCAGCGCGGCGGCCTGGTGCTGATCTCCGATCACATCAACCTGCAGGGATACAATCCCCTGGTCGGGCCTAACGACGATGAGATCGGACCCCGCTTCCCGGACATGTCGGACGCCTACTCGCAGGAATACCGCGAGACCGCGAAACGCGTCGCGGCCGAATTGAACATTCCCATTAGTGAAGGCGTGTACGCGGCCATGCTCGGCCCCTCGTATGAGACACCTGCCGAGATTCGCTTCCTGCGCATCATTGGCGCCGACCTGGTGGGCATGTCCACGGTGCCGGAGGTGATCGTGGCCAATCATATGGGTATGAAGGTGCTTGGCATCTCGTGCGTGACCAACCTGGCGGCCGGCATTCTGCCGCAAAAGATCAATCACGAAGAGGTGCTCGAAACGGGCGTTATGGTGCGCGAGACCTTGGTCCGCCTGTTGACGGCACTGATTCCGCGGCTGGAGGGATGAATTGGCCGATGCGCTCGTTTCCGCTGCGCTCGCGGCACGTGAGCACGCCTTTGCTCCGTTTTCGAAATTCAAAGTCGGCGCCGCCGTGGAGGATCTCGATGGGCGCATTCACACGGGCTGCAACATCGAGAACGCCACATACGGGCTCACCATGTGCGCCGAGCGCGTAGCCGTATTCAAAGCGGTTTCGGAGGGCGCCCGCCGGTTCCGCCGGATCGCGGTCGCGGCGGACACCGAAACGCTAACTCCACCTTGCGGGGCATGCCGGCAGATTCTTTGGGAATTCTGCGGAGACATTGAAATCACACTCGCGAATCCGCGAGGCACAACCGAAACGCATCGTTTGCAAAATCTCTTTCCGAAGCCCTTCGATGTTTCGTATCTGTAGCTTTTTCCTTTTCGCTTCGCTCGCCGCCGCCGAACCGGCGGACTGGGTCTGGAGCGCGCGCTACGTGATCACCATGGACGCGCGCCACCGCGTCATCGAAAATGGCGCCGTCGCCGTTCGCGGCGGCCGCCTGGCCGGCGTGGGCACAAAGGCCGAAATCAATGCGCGGTTTCAGCCGAAAGAGAGGCTCGACCGGCCCGAAGCGATCCTCGCCCCCGGCTTGATCAATACCCACACGCACGCGGCCATGTCTCTGCTGCGCGGAATCGCGGACGATCTGAACCTGCAGGACTGGCTGGAGCACTATATCTTTCCCGCGGAAGCCAGGAATCTCTCGGCCGAGTACGTCCGCTGGGGCACGCGCCTCGGTGTGCTCGAAATGCTGCTGGGCGGAACCACCACCTTCACCGATATGTACTACTTCGAAGACGTGGTGGCGGAAGTGGCGAAAGAGGCCGGGATGCGCGGGGTTCTCGGGGAGACGATCATCGGGTTCCCGGTTCCGGACGCGAAAACTCCGGCCGACTCGTTACGATTCACTGAGCGGTATATCCAACGCTTCCGGAACGACCCGCTCGTCGTTCCCGCGGTGGCGCCGCACGCTATCTACACCAACTCCGATGAGACGCTGAAAGCTGCGCGCGCGCTCGCGAACAAGTACAATGCGCCGCTGCTGATCCACATTTCCGAGACGAAGAAGGAAAACGACGACCAACTCGCGAAGCGGCACATGACGCCCACCAAGGCGCTCGATTCGCTCGGGGTCTTCAACGGCCGCACGGTGGCGGCGCACTGTGTTTGGGTGAATGACGCCGACCTGGCCATCCTCAAGACTCGCGGCGTGGGAGTGGCGCACTGCCCATCGAGCAATATGAAACTCGCGAGCGGCGTGGCGCCGGTGATGCGCATGCGCGCGCTAGGGATCGCGGTCGGCCTCGGTCCGGACGGCCCGGCGGGCAGTAACAACGATTTCAACCTCTTTGAAGAGATGGATCTCGCCGCCAAACTGCAGAAGGTCACCAGCCTCGATCCGCGCGCGCTACCGGCCTCGGCGGTGCTGGAGATGGCGACCATCGGCGGCGCCCGCGCTTTGGGGCTCGAAAAAGAGATCGGCTCGCTGGAACCCGGCAAGCGTGCCGATCTGATTATGGTCCGCCTCGACCGTGCCAATGCCGTTCCGCTCTACGATCCGATTTCGCAGATGGTTTATGCGCTCAAGGCAGAGGATGTCCGCGACGTGATGGTCAACGGCAGGCCCGTGGTCAGAAATGCGAAAATTCTTACTTTGAATGAGGCGGCGATTTTGCAGAAAGCCGCCGAATACCGTGCGCAGGTATCGGTTTCGCTGAAGCAGCAGTAAGGGACCGCGACGGACCCGGCGAATTTCAGCCACGCCAGTGACGGCGCGGTTCTGATCCGTCGCCGCCTTCTCCCACTCGTATTCAATTCCACAGGAGCCGCTTGGCATTTCAAACGTCCGGTGCACCCAATAGAAGTATGCGCGACGTAGAACGAATCGAGCGCCTGCAGGACGGTATGGCGCACGCGGGCCTGGACGCGATCGTCTGTTCCCTGCCGGCAAATGTGCTGCTGCTCACCGGATACTTCCCGGTAGTGGGCACCTCCGTCGCGATCGCAATGCGAGATGGGCAGGTGATCCTCGTGGTTCCGGAAGACGAGGAGGAACTCGCCACTTGCAGCGGCGCCGACCGCGTCCTCACATTTCAGCCGGGCTCGCTCGAAAGGATTAGCGGAGCCGTCGAGGAGATCCGCCAGACTCTCCGCGAAGTCCCATTGAACGGCTGCGTTACCGGGTACGACTGCGGCCCGGCCTACGAGCCTGCCTCTTATATATCCATGCATTTGTACGGTTCGGCCGTCACCGAATTGCTCGACGGCGCTGTACTCCGCCCGGCTTCCGAGTTGCTTGCCAGAATGAAAGCCGTGCTGACGCCGATCGAGACCGACCGCGTCCACCGGGCCTGCCGCATTGCCGCGCTCGCGTTCGAGGAGGGCGCTAGCGCGCTCCGGATTGGCCTGAAGGAGACCGAGGCTGCGGCGGAGTTCCGGGCGCCCCTACTGACCGCCGGCACCGGCTTTGAAGGTATCGGGCGGGCCGACGGCTACGTAGCCTGCATGTCCGGGCCGAACTCGGCCAAAGCTTCTGGCGCGTATGCGCGCTCGCGCGCCAAACACATCTGCCTCGCCGACTTCGTTCTGACTCACTGCAACTCGCACGCGGATGGTTATTGGACGGATATCACCCGCACGTACTGCATGGGTCCCGCGAGCGATCGCCAGTTGGAAATGTACGGCGCCGTGCTCGAAGCCCGGGATGCCGCGCTCGCCGCCATCCGGCCCGGCGCAAAGGCTTCCGACGTGGACCGCGCCGCGCGCGATGTCCTCCGCTCCCGCGGGTTCGCCGACCAGTTCAAGCACGGGACCGGGCACGGCGTTGGTTTCGCCGCGATCAACCACAACGCCCGGCCGCGCATTCATCCGGCGTCCGACGAGAGGCTCGAGTGGGGGATGGTCTTCAACGTCGAGCCGGCGATCTACTTCGAAGACCTCGGAGGCCTGCGTCACTGCGACGTGGTCGCGGTTACGGAATCCGGCGTCGCCGTACTCACGCCCTTTCAATCGCGGCTGGAAGAGCTGGTGCGGTGACGCGACTGGCGGCCGTTACCAGCCGCGCAGCGTCGATTGAAAATAGCCCTTGGTCTCCCACTGATCTTCGCTGGTCTGAAACTTGGCCCAAACTCGATCCCACTTTTCGTTGTCGCGGCATTCGCGGCAAGACCCGCACTTACAACGCTGGTATGGCGTCAGCGCGGGCAGCGGCGCGTTCACTAACGGTTTGCTTTCGCGCATCATCGTGTATTTTGCGTGTCGGCTCATTAGCAGCTCCTCAAAGCGTTTCTGAAGCGATTATGCGGGCTGTCCGCTCCCGGAAAAAGTCCTGTCTGTACCGATCCGGGTACCAGGATGTCACCATGGAGCAGGGTTAGCGGACGTTAACATTAACCTCCGTCGGAAAGCTCTCGTTACACTCCGGCCATCGCGGACATAGCTTCAGATGAGAGCCGCCGGATCCACTAGTGCGCGCGCCCGCGGCCCATTCCCGCCCGCATGCTAAACTCCGGTCATGTCAGGTCCGCGCGATGTTCCCGATGACCCGCCGCCGTTTCTCGGAACGTGGCCGCGCGTCTACATCGCGGTCCTCATCTACCTCGTGATCATCATCGCGGCTTGCTACGCCTTCACGCGGGCGCTTCAATGAGCACACTGGACTGGGTCGTCCTTTTCGCAACCCTGATCGTGATTGTCGGATACGGGCTCTATCGCAGCCGCGGCAGCGATACCGTAGATCGCTTCCTGCTGGCCGGCAAGACCATGCCGTGGTACGCCATGGCATTGTCGATCATGGCGACGCAGGCCAGCGCCGTCACCTTCATTTCCACTACCGGGCAGTCCTACGTTGACGGCATGCGGTTCGTGCAGTTCTACTTCGGGCTCCCCATCGCCATGGTGATTCTGTGCGCCACGGTCGTGCCGGTCTTCCATCGCGCGAAAGTCTTTACCGCATACGAGTACCTGGAGCTGCGCTTCGATTCCAAGACGCGCGCGCTGGCCAGCATTATCTTTCTTTGCCAGCGCGGCCTTTCGGCGGGTCTGACGCTTTATGCGCCGGCGATCGTGCTCTCCGCCATCCTCGGCTGGCCGGAGCGCGTCACCATCATGCTCATGGGGATCACTGTCATCACCTACACCTCAGTCGGAGGCGTCAAAGCAGTCACCTGGTCCGACGTCCAGCAGATGTGCATCATCTTCATCGGCCTGGTGATCGCGCTCATCATGATCGTCAGGATGATGCCCGGCAGCGTATCCTTCCCCGATGCGCTCTTCCTCGCCGGCGCCGCCGGCCGCCTCAATGCCGTGACCACCAACTTCGACTGGAATGACCGCTTCACGCTCTGGAGCGGCTTGATTGGCGGTTCATTTTTGTTTCTTTCCTATTTCGGCTGCGATCAATCCCAGGTGCAGCGCTATCTCACTGGAAAATCGATCGCGCAGAGCCGGGAAAGTCTCATCTTCAACGCCATGGCGAAGATCCCGATGCAGTTCTTCATCCTCTTCATCGGGGCCATGGTGTTTGTCTTTTACATCTTCGTGCAGCCGCCGGTGCTGTTCGAAAAGGCGGAGCTGGGGCGCATCCAGGCCACGGCAGCCTACCGGCCTCTGGGCGCTGATTACGCGGCCGCCTTTGAGCGGCGGCGCGACGCAGCCATGGCCCTACTGGCCGCACACCACGCGGGAGATACGCCCGAAGAGCGCAGGCAGACGGCAGCCTACCGCGCCGCGCAAAGCGAGATTGACCGGACCCGGAATGAAGCCTCGCGGCTGGTGGAATCCAGCGGAGGAGAGAGCGGCTTCAGCGATACCAACTACATCTTCCTTTCTTTCGTCATCAAGTACCTGCCGGTAGGGCTGGTGGGGCTCATCATCGCGGTCATCTTCGCGGCCACCATGTCCGCCAGCGCCGGCGAAATCAATTCGCTC
>CAYMHP010000209.1:0-11433 GCA_964390225.1 uncultured Solibacteraceae bacterium | reverse complement strand
CTACAGCGTGATCCTGGCGGAGGATGGGGCACAAGGCGTTTCGATCTATCGACAGCGAGGTGACGAAATCGGAGCGATTCTCCTCGATTTCCAAATGCCCCTCATGAGCGGTGAGGAAACCTATCGTCAACTCCGGCTGATGAACCAGGATGTGCGAGTGGTTCTGACATCTGGGTACAGCAACTCCGAGGCCTTGGCGAGATTTGCCGGCAAGGATCTGGCGGGGTTTATCAAGAAACCATTCACGGCCGTGCAACTGGCGCAAATGATGCGGCAGGTCACCGGTACGGCAAGACGGTAAAGGCAAACAAAGGACCACGATAGAGGTGATCCGTGAGTGCCCTTAGCGAGGGGCTATGTTGCGGAGTGCCGGTTGTATGCCGCTGACGGGCATTCCGCTTTCACTGCTGATGGACGCGCAGAAGCCGTTCCGGTTATTACCGGCAGATCAGGAGCGGCTCGGTGTGGCGTGCGATGGCGCGCTCCAGCGCGGCTTGCGTCACCGGTTTGGAGACATAATCATCCATGCCGGCCGCAATGCAGAGTTCGCGATCGCCATTCATCGCGCGCGCCGTCATTGCGATAATCGGAATCCGTTTGCCGCCGGAGGATTCCTGGGCGCGAATGCGGCGGGCTGCTTCCAAGCCGTCCACCCCGGGCATTTGCACGTCCATCAGGATCAGATCGAAATCGCCCTCCTGCCATTTTCGAACGGCTTCTGTACCATCCACGGCGAGAGTCACTTCGTGGCACATCTTTTGGAGCAGCGCAGCCGCGACGCGCTGGTTGACAACGTTATCTTCGGCCACCAAGATTGACAGCGTGCGCCCGCCGGTTCGCAGCCTCCCTTTCGGCACCGCTCGTGGCCGGGTCGCAGCCAGGCTCTTTTGAATGCTCGCGAACAGCTCGGCAGGCTTGATCGGTTTGATCAAATACGTGTCCACGCCCAATTCCCGGCAGCGGGCGGCCGTCGAGCTTTGATCGGCCGAGGTCAGCATCATAATAACCGCGCCTTTCAACGACGGGCTGCTTCGAATTCGCTCGATGACGTCGAGGCCCCCCATCCCCGGCATTTGCTCGTCGAGCAGAATGAGCCGAAAAGGCCGGCCGGCCGCGAAAGCAGTTTCCAGTTTCTCCAGGCCATGGGGGCCCGAGCCCGCCGTTTCCGGACGCATTTGCCAGCGCCTGGCCATTTCCTCGAGAATCCGGCGATTCGTGTCGTTGTCATCGATAATCAGGAGCTCCAGGCCGCGCAGATCGACGGTGGGTTCCATCGCGGGCTGCTCGGACGTAACGGCGATGGCCAGCCGGGCTGTAAAGTGGAATGCGGAGCCTGCACCGGGCGTACTCTCCACCCAGATGTTGCCTCCCATCATCTCAATCAGCTTCTTGGAAATTGCGAGACCCAGGCCCGTTCCCCCGTATTGGCGTGTCGTCGAAGAATCGGCTTGCTCAAACGGCCGAAACAACCGCTGCTGGACGTCCATAGGGATTCCAATGCCGGTGTCGTGCACAGCGATATGGACTTTCACCCCGGAACCCTCATCGGATTCCCGTTTGGCTGTAACGAGTACCTCTCCCTTTTCGGTAAATTTGACGGCATTGCCGAGAAGATTGACGAGTACCTGGCGTAAGCGGACAGCATCCCCGACTACGCTTTGCGGCAGGTGCGCATCCGCCTGAAAGGCCAACTCCAGGCCCTTCCGGTGCGCGGAAAGGGCCACCGTTTTCATACTATCGCCTAAGAGTTCGTTGATATTAAACGTTGCGGGCAGCAAGTCGATCTTGCCGGCTTCGATCTTCGAGTAATCCAGAATATCGTTGATGATGACGAGAAGGTCTTCGGCCGAAGATCGCACGACGGAAAGATACTCCCGCTGCTCTTGGGTCAGTTCTGTGGAAAGCGCAAGGTCGGTCATGCCGACAATCCCATTCATGGGCGTGCGAATCTCATGACTCATGTTCGCGAGAAACTCGCCCTTGGCTACATTGGCCGCCTCCGCCTCCTTCTTGGCACTAGCCAGCTCCAGCTCGTGTCGCTTGCGCGCTGTCGTATCCCGAATCAATACAACGAACCCGGTTGGCTCGCCATTTTCACCGCGTTTCAGAGAGATGGTGCTTTCACAGAATCGCCCCGGCACAGCTTCATATTCGAAGGCCCTGACAGGTTCGCCGGTCTGGTAGACCTTCTTAAATAACTCGCGAACATTCACAGCCACGGGGTTGTGGCTGATCTTCTGATAGCTCGGATCGAGCACCTCCTCGCGCGTGCGGTTGAAAATCCGGCAGTATGCATCGTTAACCCAGAGGTGGTTGCCCTGCAGATCGAGTTCCGTGTAGCCGTCTTCGATGAAATTGAGAATGGCCCGCTTATCGACGCGTTCCGCCAAAAGATTCTGCAGTTGCTCGCGGTTTGTCAAATCTCGGACGAATACTGCTAAACGGTATGAGCGGAGACAGGCTCGGGCGTACAGAAGCAGCTCGGCGGAGAATCGGCGACCCTCGCGATGCATCAATCGTACCCTGAGCGGCTCTTGAGCAGGAAGATTCTCCCGCAAATGGATGGCTGCTTCGAGGCCTGCCAGAAAAGCGGGATGGTGGCGTGGCGAGATGATCGTTTGGACGTGCTGCCCGACGATCTCTCCGGCGGGCCAACCGAACAGCTTTTCAGCGTGCGCACTCCAGTCAGTAATCAGCGCGCACTCATCCAGCTCGAAAGATCCATCAAAGGCGAGACTCAGAGCAGTGAGCGCCCTGTCTTCGACTTCCAGAGCAGAAGACTCTGAAGCGTGATCGCCGACGCCGCGTTGGAACATTCGCTAACCTAAAGAACGGCCTTCCTTCTTTATCGACAAGATGTAGTAGATTTTCTATAGCTTTCCGAGGCTTAAGGTTAGCGACCGAATAAAGCGCACTGCGTTCCGGCGCTGGCGGTGCCGCAGGTCATGCGAGAATGCCCGCTACCCGGGTGTGAAAACAGGTTGCTCTGCGAGCCGATAACAAACACGATCAATGGTCTCAAAAAGTTCAGACTTGCGAATGGGTTTGGCGATATAGGCATCCATACCCGCTGCCAGGCATCGTTCCAGATCGCCGCTCATCGCGTACGCCGTCATGGCCACGATGGGCACGTGTACTCCTGTCTGCCGTTCCCGCATCCGAATGGCTCGCGTTGCTTCAAAACCATCCATTTCGGGCATCTGGACGTCCATGATGATCAGTTGAAATGATTGGCGATCGAGAGCGGCCAGAGCGTCGCGTCCATTTACAACAACGACCACATGATGCCCCTCTTTTTCGAGGAGTCGCCGCGCGACCTGCCGATTGACAGGGTTGTCTTCCGCCAGCAGTATGGACAATGGTTCGCGGTTGCGAGTTTCCCGGTAGCGCTCCTGCTGCAGGACCGAACTTGATTCCACCCCGTCTGCCGGCCGCGGTTGGGAATTCAACGCGCGGAGGATCGCTGCCTGGAGCTTGTGCTGAGCAACCGGCTTCATCAGGTATGCCTGAACTCCCAATTCGTGACAGCGCGCGATGTCGCCTTTGTGACTGCCCGAAGTCAGCATCAGGATGGTGCTCCCGGCAGCCATGCCCTTGATGCGCGCAGAGAGCTCAAAGCCGTCCATCTCGGGCATGTGCACGTCGGTCAGGATCAGCGGAATCGGGCGGCGCGCGGACCTCACTGCCGCTAAAGCAGCCGCGCCGGTTTCACAAACAATCGGCTCCATGCCCCACCGCATTACGGTCTCGCCGAGAATACGCCGATTCATGGCATTGTCGTCCACGATCAGGACGGCGATACCACTCAGACAACTGCGATCGAGAGCGATTTCGGGCTTTGAGCAAACAATCTTTGCTGGAACCGTAAACCAGAATGTGCTGCCGCAGCCGGGCTGGCTCACCAGCCCGATCTGTCCAGCCATCATGTCGACCAGACGCTTCGAAATCGTGAGCCCCAAACCCGTGCCGCCATAACGTCTGGTCGTAGAACCATCCGCTTGCGCGAACGCGCGAAAGACTTCCTGCTGTTTGTCGGCTGCGATCCCGATGCCGGTATCCTGAATCTGGAAGCGCAGCACGGTATCTCCTTCGCGTGCGGAAGGTTGTGCATCCACGGTGAGGATAACTTCTCCGCGCTCGGTAAACTTGACTGCATTGCCGATCAAGTTTACGAGTACCTGACGGATACGCGCGGCATCGGCCTCGATCGATTCGGGGACGGCCTCTCCAATGTCTGAGATGAACTCAAGGCCCTTCTGGTGTGCGCGGAAAGCCACGATTTTGGCAGTCTCCTCAATGAAGTCGCGGAGCTGAAACTCGCTGGGATCCACCTCGAGCTTGCCGGCTTCAATTTTGGAGAAGTCTAGGATATCGTTTATTACAGTTAACAGCGACTCGGCTGAGAGTTTTACATTATTCAAATACTCGCGCTGCTCCGGTGTGAGATCCGTGTCCAGCGCGAGCTCGGTCATACCCAGAACGCCGTTCATCGGCGTCCTGATTTCGTGGCTCATGTTCGCCAGGAACTCGCTCTTCGCCCGGCTCGCCGCTTCGGCCGCCTCCTTGGCACGGGCCAACTCTTCTTCCGTGCGCTTCCGTTCAGTGACATCAAAGTCAATGCCAATGACTCGAATCGCCTGTCCCTGATCGTCGAAGATCACGAGCGCTTTACTGTGGAGCCAGTGTACGGAGCCGTCGGGCCAGACAGCCCGATATTCTCGCTCGAAAGGTTTACGATCCTGAAGATGAGATTCTCCTTCAGCAATCTTCCGTTCGCGGTCATCCGGGTGCACCAGGGTATGCCATTCGTCCAGCGTAATTTGGGCACGCATTTCCTGGATCCCGTACAGTCTTAGGAATTGCTCAGAGCATCCGACCGTCCTGGAACTCAGATCGAGTTCCCAACTGCCGAGCGAGAGGGCGGACTGCGCCAGCTTTAGCCGGTCCTCGGTCGCGCGCAATGCCTGCTCCATTTGCTTGGGTGCAGTCAGATCACGATGGACTCCCACAACTGCTTCCACTGCGCCGTTGGGATCGTGAACCACGGACCAGGAAATGCCGACAACGAATTTTTTCCCCTGCCGATTGGTGCAGATGATTTCGCCGTTCCAGCAACCTCGGGTGAGAATGTCTTTGTGGATCGCCTCGCGCTCCGCTGGAGTTACAACGGTTCCCGCCACCTCTTTGTATAGCCGGCCGACGGCCTCTTGGACAGTCCATCCGAAAAGCTTTTCCGCCGCTTGATTACAATACTGGACTCGAAATCCCTGATCGAGGACCACGATGGGGTCTCGGATTCGGCTCAGGAAGCCCATTTCCCATTTCGTTATGGTGTGGGCTTTCGACGCTTCGGAGTTGTTCGCGGTCCAGTTGATCATGACTGCATCGCCAGCCAATCGACAGCTGCCTTCGATAGGACCCGTCGGGACATCTTCCGCGGCCGCCTCGGAGCGCACTGCCGATTCGGGCTCTCAGGTTAGCATCGGCAGACCGGCAGGACAACATTGTCGAAGAATGCAGAGAGGGTAACCAACCTCCGTTAATATCAATAGTTCTGGTGTGCAGCCGGGCTGATCCGCTAGGCTTCCATCAAATAAATACCTGATCCTGTCGGCGCCTCGGCGGCCATCTCTGCGTAAAGCTCCTCCCAGCGGCCCAATTCATCGGCCAGACCGAGTAGTCGCAAACACTCCGTCTGGATACCGCTCATATTTCCATTCACAATCGCATCCGCGGCATGCACAATTGCAATTGGATGTGTCAGTTGGGCCTTGTCAGCGAGCGGCATATGGTGCAGAGATGTCACTGCTGTAATGCTGTCTGGAATACCCCAGAGCCATAGGAGATATGCTCCCACTTCGGAATGGGTCGCATGGAATTTCTCTCTTTCAATGTCCGTTATAGGCACTGAAGCCATTGCAGCTTCCGCGGACGCCCGACTATATTCTTCCGGAAAGTTGGTAATCAATATCAGCTTGCCGAGATCGTGCAAGAGGCCGCCGATAAGACATTCGTCAACCGTCGAGCGCTTGAGGCTAAGCGAACTCGCGATCCGGCGAGACAACGATCCCACGGCCACTGAGTGGTCACGTAGTTTTTTGACCGAAATATTGTGGCCACTCTTCCCCTCGAACTGGGCGAACACAGAGAACGTGAGTGCCAGTGAGCGAATGACATCGGTCCCGAGATAAACTACGGCTTCGACGGGATCAGATATGCGACGGTGAAACCCAAAAAACGACGAATTGACTAACTGAAGGACCTTGGTGGTCATTCCCAGATCCTCAGTGATAACCTTCCCGATATCACGGATGGAACTATCTGGATTCCGCACCGTTTCCATTAGCGCAGAATAGACCGTTGGCACACTGGGAAGGCAGGGCAGACGTGAAACCAGATCTTTTAAGGTTTGATTCTCGAGCATAACGCGATTGTTCGACGCGTGGTCGATCGTCGCTCGAAGAACATCGGCACTGCAGGGTTTAACGAGGTACTGATGCGCGAGTGCGACAGAGCGGAGCGTCAGTTCTTGATCAGGCGTCCCTGATAGGACGATTCTGACGATCTGCGGGTAACGCTTGACGACTTCCGACAACAGCTCGATGCCGCTCATTTGCGGCATCCGAATGTCGGTAACAAGGACGTCGAACGGTGAATTGCTCAGGATCTGCAGTGCATCTTTTCCGTTTGTCACGAATTGCATTTCCCACTCGTCATGGAGTGGGTAAAGCATCCGCCGTAAACCTTCCAGCACCCTGGGTTCGTCATCGACAAACAGAATTCGCCTAAGCACTCAAGTGTTCCCCTGATCTAACTTTGATCCCTTCACAGCAAAGAAAACAATATTTACTCTGGTTAGAAATCGGCTGGTTAACCTTGGAAATACAATCACCCTTAGCCGAAGAATCTGCAGGTTATCATTCGCCGGCTAGTATTGACTTCGGCTAAAGCCGATACGTGATAATTAATGAGGGTTATAGTGCTCAATGAGCGAAACGATTCTTCTCGTCGACGATGACATTAGAGTGGTAAGTGCTCTGCAGCGGGCACTTTATAAGGAGTACAGGATTGAAATCGCCGGCAGCGGAACGGACGCTCTGAAAGCGCTTGAGGGGACGCAATACGCAGTCGTCATTTCCGACCTTCGCATGCCGGATATGAGCGGCATTGATCTGCTGTGCAAAGTGAAAGAGCTCAGTCCCGATACGGTCCGAGTACTTTTGACAGGCCAAGCGGATGTGGATAATGCGATTGCGGCGGTGAATGAAGGAAACGTATTCCGGTTTTTGATGAAGCCGTGTCCCGAAGATGTGCTTACTGGGACGCTTGATGAGGCATTATCACAATACCAAATGGTTACGGCCCAGAGAAACGTTCTTCATGAGACGTTGATCGCGGTCATATCCGTTCTGATGAACGTCCTCGGCGAAATTCAGCCGGCCGCATTTGGCCGTGCAGAACGCATTCGGCAACTCGTCATCGCCATTGCGAACGCTACTGGAGTCAAGGTGTCTTGGGAATTGGAAGCTGCTGCGCTGCTCTCGCAGGTAGGCTTCATTTCGGTCCCTCCCGAGATCGTAGCGAAGTACCATTCAGGGGATAAGCTTTCCGAAGAAGAGCGTGATCAGATTTCCCGCGAGCCTGAAATGGCTGGGCGATTGTTACAAGGTATTCCGCGACTGCGATCAGTTCTGAGGATCATTGCAGCTCAACAGGATTTCAGCGCTGCCACACCCCGCACTGAAGATGCGGTCGTTTTCGAAGCCGGGCAAATACTATGTCTCGCGCAGGACTTTGATCACATACTCCGTTGCGGGATATCAGCTGATTTGGCGGTCGGGCAACTAGAGGCGTCACCCTTGAAATACAGCGCTGAGCTGTTGAGTGCTCTTCGACGGATTGGGCGGACATTGCCGCTTCCGGAAGAATACCGGGCGGGTAATCTCTGTTTCCGGCCGGCCGCGGACGAATTGCCGTTTGGGCCTTTGGCTCAGCAGGTGCTCCGCGGCCTCCGTGACCACGAAAACGAGTGTCGGTGATACCTAATTGCCGGCCAGTTCAACCAATCCGGCAAGTTTCGGGAGGTTGCGTGCCCCAGAGTTTACGGCAATGAAAGTCCTGATCGCTGAAGACGACCTCCTCTTCCAACGTTTGTTAGCCGGCGTCTTGACACGGTGGCGATATGAACCCGTCACAGTTAATGATGGGAAGAGCGCAATTCAGCGTTTGGAGGCAGGTGACGGACCCCGGCTGGCGATTCTCGACTGGAACATGCCGGGCGCAAGCGGGATCGACGTCGTACGCCATGTCCGCAACTCGGGACATTCACAATACATCTACCTGATACTAATGACCGCTAATACCGGCTCGACCGATCTGTTGACTGCCCTAGAGTCTGGTGCAGATGATTACGTCACAAAGCCCCTCCATTTCGAAGAGCTTAAACTCCGCCTGCGTTCGGGCTGCCGGGTTCTTGAGGCAGAAGAGCGACACCGTTTTTTTGCGGAAACTGCGTCGGATGGCGTAATGACGCTATCTGAAGATCGCGCGATTCAGTTTGCAAACGCGGCGGCGGCCCGTATCTTCGGCAAAGAAGTGCTCATAGGCGATCGGTTTGACGAGTACATCCCCAACTTTGTTGAGAAGCTCCGGAATGTGGCCGTGCGGGCTGGACTGGAACCCGGGCACCTGAGGTCGTGGGCGCCCTTAGAAGTCGTAGGTAAGGATCAAAGTGGCCACGAGAAAGTTCTGGAGATGGCGCTTTCTGAATCGCTGGATGTCTTGCAGAAACGTGTCATTACGGCGGTTATCCGCGATATTACGGAACGAAAACTGGTTGAGCGGCAACACGCCCAGGCACAGAAGCTCGAATCTATCGGGCAGCTTGCCGCCGGAATAGCCCACGAGATCAATACCCCCATTCAATACGTTGGCGACAATGGCATGTTTCTAAAGCAGGCGTTTCGAGACCTCCTGGCCGTTATTGATGCTGGCAGCGGCGGGGTTTCGGAGTCGACCGGAGCAGTCGATTTAGACTATCTTCGCCGGGAAGTTCCGCTCGCGATAGAACAGCTATTGCAGGGCGTGGATCATGTTGCCCGAATCGTACGCGCCATGAAAGAGTTTTCGCACCCCGGCTCGAGCGAGAAGGCTCTTTGCGACATAAACCGTGCGATAGAAAGCGTAACAGTCGTGTCGCGAAACGAATGGAAGTACGTGGCGGATCTTTTGTTCCAGTTGGATGAAGATTTGCCCCCTGTCCCCTGCATCCTAGGGGAGTTTAATCAGGTGATGCTGAATCTCATTATCAATGCCGCTCATGCCATTGGGGACATCAAGCGGGAAACTGGCGTAAAGGGCACAATCAACATCCAGACCCGGCGGAAGGGAGAAGAAGTGGAGATTCTAGTGAGCGATACCGGAACCGGAATTCCCGAACCTGTGCAGTCCCGAATCTTTGATCCATTCTTTACGACGAAAGAGGTGGGAAGAGGCACTGGGCAGGGGCTGGCGATCGCGCACTCGGTTGTTGTTCAAAAGCACCAGGGTACGATTCGTTTTGAGACCGCCGTGGGGCAGGGCACTACATTTTATGTGACACTGCCTCTGGGGAACTCCACCGTACCGGGTGAACTTTCATTCGAAGCGGTTCACTAGAAAAAGGGACGGTGCTAAACAGGTTGCGAGCGAGTGGCGAAATACACTGGGATCTCCGGTTGTGAGACCCGGTCGAACGGGCAGAAAGGATTGAAGAACTGGGGAAATGGCGGGACGCATTTTGTGTGTGGATGACGAACCCAACCTCCTACAGGGTTTAGAACGACAGTTCTATAAGCAGTTCGAAATTCAAACCGCTTTAGGGCCGCACGCCGGCCTCGAGCTCCTCCGCGGCCAGGGGCCGTTCGCGGTCGTTGTATCGGATTTTCGCATGCCCGGGATGGACGGGATTGAGTTCTTGAGCCGGGTCCGTGAGCTGTCTCCGGATTCCGTGAGATTAATGCTCACGGGGCAGGCGGATATGGCGACAACTATTGCGGCCGTCAACCGGGGTCATGTCTTCCAGTTCTTAACGAAACCGTGCTCTTCGGATATGCTCGCCCGCGCTTTTACGGTTGCTCTGGAACAACACCGGCTTGTAACTGCTGAGCGTGAGTTGCTGGAACAAACAGTCCGGGGCAGCATCAACGTTCTCACGGATATTCTCGGGCTAGTGAATCCATCTGCCTTCGGCCGTGCACAGCGTCTGAGGCGGTATGTCGAAATCATCGCTTCCAAGCTACAGCTGCCCGATGTTTGGCAATATGAACTCGCCGCTCTTCTATCGCAGATTGGCTGTGTCGCCATTCCGCCGGATGTGTTGGATAAATTTCAGGCGGGCGAACCTTTAACACGGGATGAAGAGGACGTCCTGTCGTCTCAGTTTTCGTTAAGCCGGAAGTTAGTTGCGAAGATTCCGCGGCTCGATGTCATCGCGCAGATCATTGAGACGCTGGAACAGGCGCCAAAAACCAACATCGGACATTCCGCCCCGATTGGCCTAGGTGCTCATCTGGTCCGGTTAGCACTTGAGTTTGATAAGCGGATCACACGCGGCGAAGCTGTTTCGCGCGCCGTTTCGGAAATCCACTCCCTCAGGGAATACGATCCGAGATTCGTAGCTGCTCTCGAGCAGGTTCACGCCGATGAAGCCGACGGGGACACGCGCCGCGTCAGACGTTCAGAGCTCCGGACTGGCATGTACATAGCTTCGGATGTGTACACCCATACGGGTTTGCTGCTGCTCGCCAAGGGCCAAGAAGTAACAGAATCCGTGATTGCGCGACTGGAGAGCTTCGCGAAGACGGTGGGTGTCGCCGAGCCGATCATGGTCCGGCTTACGTGGACTAAATTGGCGGGCCATGCAGTCCCCTCCGGCACGGCGTAGTGCACTAGTTGCCGGACGAGCCGAACGCTTTCAGAGTACGTTACGGTGAAACGGGTTCGCGCTCCTATACGGCCGTGGCGTCTCGGCCCTCCTGCCCGGCGACAGTAGGCCGGCGCGTTGGATGCTCTGGCGTCCGAACCGCCGTGCCCAGATCCCTTCAGCCCTGCGCTCCGCAAAACCCATCCGCTGGCGAATCCGTTGAAACCAGAGGATATTGTCCGGCCGAAGATAGGTGTAAAATGTCCGTTGCTACACGTCCTTCGATCCCCGCGGGAGAAAGTAGCGGAACATGATCGATCACGGAGATTTAACGATGCGAAAACGTTCTCTCTTGTTCCTTTTGTTGCTGGTTTCAGCCTTTTTAGGCCTAGGCGGATATGCCGTCCTCAAAGCGCAGCAAAAGACTTCGACGGCCACCGCCAAGCGCTGGTCTGATCCAGCCACCTGGCCTGACAAGAAGGTGCCGACCAAAGATGCTGTGGTCACCATTGAAAAGGATATGAACGTTG
>CAYMHP010000208.1:0-11467 GCA_964390225.1 uncultured Solibacteraceae bacterium | reverse complement strand
TAGTGAATTTCGCACAGAGGTGGCCGTCAAGCTCATCCGCGGTGGCATGGAGAACCAGTTCGTCATCCGCCGTTTTCGCAACGAGCGGCAGATCCTGGCCCGCCTGGAGCATCCCCACATAGCCCGGCTGTTGGACGGCGGCACCACGGCCGACGGATTTCCTTATTTCGTTATGGAATTCGTCCAGGGCGAGCCGCTGATTGCACACTGCGAGTCGCACCGGCTGGAGATCCGCCGGCGGCTCGAAATATTCCTGAACGTCTGCTCGGCGGTCGAGTACGCGCACCGGCGCCTGATCATCCATCGCGATTTAAAGCCCGGAAACATTCTCGTCACCCAAGAGGGCGCTCCGAAACTGCTGGATTTCGGCATCGCCAAAATTCTCGATCCGGAGCCGCAAGACGACCGTGCCGTCACGTACACGGGCCTGCGATTGGTTACGCCGGCTTATGGCAGCCCGGAACAGATGCGCGGCGAACCGGCCACCGTGCGCGGCGACCTTTATTCACTTGGGGTGGTGCTTTGGGAATTGGTAACCGGCCGGCGCTGGCGGGGCGAGGACGGCAAGTCATCGTTCGACACGCCACCCCGCAACCAGGCCGACGACCTGCTCGTGCGAAGCATTCGCAATATAGTACTCAGGGCTACTTGCGAAAACCCCGAGGACCGCTACGAATCCGTAGCCGCCTTTGCCGCCGATATTGCCAGCGCACTCGCGGGTAGCGAGATTCCGCTCTATGCTTCTGCTCCGCCGCAGCATCGGGACGCACCGCAGGCCGGCTCGATTGCCATTCTGCCGTTCCATATGCTGGGCGCCGATCTCGCTTCCGAGGGCTATCTCGGACTGGGAATCGCCGACGCGCTGATCACGCGCCTCAGCAATATCGGCCGCATCGCCGTGCGTCCCACCGGGGCCATTGCGAAGTTCTTCGGCGAGACGGACGCCATCGCGGCCGGACGCGAACTGAACGTGCAATACGTGCTGGATGGCCGTCTGCGCAGGGCCGACGACCGTGTTCGCATCACCATCCAACTGGTGGAGGTCCGCGCCGGCACGCCGATTTGGGCGGATTCCTTCGACGAGCCGTTCGAAGATTTTCTGAAACTGGAGGACTCCATATCCGCCCGGGTCGCCCAGGCGCTGATTCCGCAGATGACCGGCGATGAGCGCAGGCAACTGGCGCGTCCGGGCACGGCGAGCGCCAAGGCCCACCAAGCCTACTTGAGGGGACGGTGGTTCTGGAGCCAGCACACCGAGGAGGCGCTCCCACAGGCGCTCGTGCTGTTCACCGAAGCGGCCACCGAAGATCCGGACTATGCGCGCGCCCACGCGGGCATTGCCGATTACCACATCGCCATCGGGATCCGCGGCCTGATGCTGCCGAAGGAATCGTTTGCCGCGGCCATCGTTTCGGCGCGGCGCGCCATCGAACTCGACCCCAAGCTGGCGGAGGCGCATGCGTCCCTGGGACTTGCCCTTTGGGTGCGCGACGGCGATTTTGAAACCGCCACGCACCACCTGCAACTCGCTATTGCGCTGAATCCCGACCTGGTTGCCGCGCACGACTGGCTCGGGCTGTTGAATGCGAGCCGGCGCAAGCCGGAGATGGCCATTGCCTCCATCAAGCGCGCGCAGCAACTGGAGCCGCACAGCCGCGTTTATTCGGCGGATCTGGCCTTCTGCCACTACAACGCACGGCGGTTCCACGAGGCGGTCGCGGCCTTCGGCCCGCCGGAAGGCGGTAAAGAGGTCTACGCTCCGCCGGTGGTCAATGGCGCGATTCTGCCATTGGGCCTGCTCGCGCTAGGGGACTTTGACCGCGCGCTCCGCTGCGCCCGCAGGTTTGCTGAGGAGACGAGCCGGAACGCGTTGGCTTTAGCGGTGCTCGCGCAGGCCGAGGCCGCGTCCGGAGATCCTGCGGTAGCGGAGAACCTGCGCGATGAAATCCAAGCGCGCACCAGGGATTACTACGTCCCGGGGGTTGCCGTCGCGCTTGCCGAACTGGCGTGCGGCGGTAAGCGGCGAGCCGTTCGCGCGCTGGAACAGGCTTGCCGGGATGGCGATCTGTGGACTCTGTTTCTGAGGCAGATGCCGGTGTGGGATCCCCTCCGGCCTGATCCCCGCTTCCGGCATTTGCTGGAGCCGCATGGGAAGGCCGCTCCCGTGTTTAGCGTGCCGGCCCCCACAGTACTAACGATCGGCGGCTCCAGAATGCTGTGGTGGGCTGCTGCGATTGTCGTACTGCTAGCGATTCTGGCGTTCGCCCTTTACATCGCTTTAGAACGGAGGATCCCCTCCTAACCTCGGTGAGCAAGTGGTCTATACATACGATTCTCTGCTGCGTTTAACGCAGGCCCATACGACCGGGTCGCAGTGGGGACAAGCCTACACGTTCTACGGGTTCGGGAATCTGACCTCGAAGACGGTGACCAAGGGGGCGGGAACAAACTGGGCCGAGGCCTACGATCCGGCAACCAACCGGGCGGTGGGCACGGGTTTGACGTATGATGCGAACGGGAATCCGACAACGGGTGGTTACAACACGTACGACGTCGAGAACCGCCTAACGGCCAACAACTTGGACGGCGGCACGCAATATTCGTATGATCCGTCGGGGAAGCGCGTCCTGAAGCAGTCTGCAAGCAAATGGAGTCTCTGGTTTTACGGGATCACAGGTCAGCGAATGGTGGAAATCGATGCACTCAGGACCCGCATTCACTCACATGGGGCTATGAATCGAAGAACTCGATTTACTTCGCGGGCAAGCTGGTGCGGTCCAATGGCGTGACGGTGTTTACAGCTCGGTTGGGCTCGGTGCGAGCAAACACGAACGGGGAGCGGTTCAACTACCTGCCCTACGGAGAGGAACGCGATCCGGCTGCAGCCGACAGCCGCGATAAATTTGGGACGTACTACCGCGACTCGACGAATAGCCACCAGGACTATGCGGATCAACGCTACTACAACCCCTGGTTTCGGCCGGTTCAACACGCCGGACCCGAGCAGGGGTGTGGACCTCGCAGATCCGGGAAGTTGGAACAAGTACGCGTATGTCGGTGGCGACCCCATCAATTTCGGAGATCCTGCGAGGACTTGTCGATTCGACATGTCGAGTGGGGACTCGGAGACGTACCACCCTGATCGCTGCATAGGTGTCTTCGGAGGCGGGCCTGCAGCAGGACCAACCAACGCTCATCAGGCTGGAACGATTCAGGAGTATGACGACCAGCACAAGAGCCAACCCTATAGGGACGACTGCCTGAGCGCACTGAAAACTGATAAAAAGTCGACACAGGCTCTTACGCGAGCGCTCGCAGCGGAGGACATCCTGAAAAGTGCTGCAAAGGGGACCAGCATCGATTGGACCACGCTGGCGGCGATTGGAGTCCGAGAATCGGGGTTTGAAGACATGAACGAGGATGACGGTGCGGGGGTGGGAGTTGAATTTTCCAGATCACTGTTCATGACAAAAATTCAGGTCCCACGAAGGGCCCAACCGTGGACCAAGCTAACGATCTCGCGTGGTCAGCGAAGTACGTAGCGCAGCTGCTCGACTCGAACATGAAGTACCTGGCAGGTCAATTTCCTGCCTTCACGGCATCTCAGCTTTTGCAAGCGACGGCGGCCAGCTACAACATGAATCCATATAAACCAGGGAATTTCACGGGCAACCCAAACAAAATCGACATCGGTACTGCGCACCACAACTACGGCAGCAACGTACTGCAACTCATGGACTGCTTTCACTAACGCCGCATGAAAGTCGCACAACTTATGTCACGATCGATGATGCGTCTTCTTTTGACCATCTTCCCTCCACTTCTGGTGGCGCAGGGATCAGCAGTAACGGCAGGGGAATCGGCAAAGCTGAAGTCTTTTCTCCGAGAATACCTGAGCGCTTCTTTTAAAGCGGGCGACACGACGACGCGTTATTATGCCGCATTCGTTAATCTCACCGGTGGCGGAAGACGACAGGTGGTTGTTTATTTTACAGATCAGCACTCATGCGGCACTGGCGGCTGTACGACATTGGTGCTGGCCTCCGCCGGCTCATCGTACAAGCTCATCACTTCTATCACCATCGGCTGGCCTCCAATCCGCGTGCTGAGCACCAGCTCTAATGGCTGGCATGATTTAGGCATATGGGTGCAGGGAGGAGGTATACAGCCGGGTTACGAGGCCATTCTTCGGTTCGATGGCGAGACCTACCCACGGAATCCTTCTGTCCCCCCTGCCGAGCCTCTATCAGAAAAGGTGACCGGACAAGTGGTTATCCCAAAGAACGCAAATGGGACACCGCTGTGGGGAAACACAGAGTAAACGGGGACAGCCTGATCCGCGCCCCTCGTGCGAAGGCGCTACCAACTGATGCGGCAGTACCAACACACCTACAGGACACCCTAGTCCATCTCACGAGTGGATCGCGCCAGTGGTAAAAGTCGTCAGCCTGATCTGCGCGATTTTCTCGGGCGCACAGGCTTCCTGGTCCAAGACCCAGGGCAGCGAGGCCACCGTCACCGGCACCGCCGACAGTTGCAAATTCGTAAAGCGAGGGTGAGCCGCCGAAGCGGGCAGGTACCAACGGCGTCATGTTCTGGGGAGCCGCATGCAGACGCCGCCTCGGGGCTTAGCGGGCCGGCGGCCAACGTTCTGACAACCGGTGGCCAGAATCCCATAGTGGGCTGCCGCGATAGTCGTAGCGATAGCGATTCTGGCGTTCGCCCTTTACATCGCCTTAGGACGGAGGATCCCCTCCTAGGCCGGGTGGGGCAGGCGAATCGCCTGCCCACGTCGGCCAACTTACTTGGCCATCGCGACGATGTGCACCCTCCGATTCTTTTGCCAGCACGCTTCGTCGTGGTCATTGCAAACTTGACGCTCTTTGCCGTAACTGACCACGGCGAGTTGTTGATCGGGAATCCCTACCCCTACTAAGTATTCCTTGGCGGATTTGGCGCGGGCGTCACCCAACGCCATGTTGTATTCCGCCGAGCCGCGTTCGTCGCAGTAGCCCTCGATGGTTAACTTATACTCGGGGTACTGCGCCAGAATGTCGCGAAGCTCTTTGGAATCAGCAGACAACGTGTTCAGCGCGTCCGGCCGCAGGGCATGCTTGTCGTAATCGAAATAGGCGTCCTGGATACGGGCCAGCAGTTCGTCGATGCGCGCGCGGGTAGCTGCATTCGGATAACGTGCCGGCGTCTGCGCGCTGGCGGCTGGAGCAGACCGTGGGGTCGTCCGGGCGGTCGTTTGCGCTGCCGGCGGTGTGCTCTTGGCCGTTTGTGCAACGGGCGCGAGCGGCGGCGGGGGCGTCGCGGTTACTTTCTTCTTGGCGCATCCGATACCCAGAATCGAAATCGCCATCGCCGCCAGTACCAGTTCGCGAGAATTCTTCATAAACAGGTGCTTCCTCCACTTATCGTGATACCGGTTTTCCCGCAAAAAAACTATCCTGTCCGGACAGGATTCAGGCCGGCACACCGTTTGACTACACTGTTTCTTGGTGTCCATCCTGGCTAACGGCGGTAAACACGCGGCAAGCGCCCCCGGCAACCGACCGAAAGCGTCGTGGCTCGCGCTTTCTCTGGGGTTCGGCGGCTTGCTGCTATTCCTGCTGGGCGCCGCCGGGGGCACCATGATGGTGCTGGACCGCGTGCGCGGCGAGGAGATGCGAGTCCGGCAATCGTTCCTGGAGCGCCTCCGCTCGCTCGATCAGATACGCGCGCAGATTTACCTTTCGGGCACCTATGTGCGAGACTTCCTGCTCTCTCCCGACCCGGACAGCGCCGCCGCCCAAAGTTCCCGGCTCTCGATGGTGGAGCATGAATCGTACGCGGCACTCGAGGCCTATTCGCATTCCCTCGATCCCGAAGAGCGCCAGCCGTTTGCTGCCCTGCGATCGGAGATCGAAGCATACTGGCGCGTTTTGGATGGCACCATTGCCTGGACGCCGGAACAGCGGAACCGCCTCCGCTACGCGTTCTTCTACGACGAGCTGATCCCGCGGCGCACCGCGATGTTGCAGATCGCCGATCGCATTGCCCTGGTCAATGAGCGCGGGCTGAGCCGCGCCGAAGAAAAGCTCGCGACTTCCGCCGAGCGCTTGCGTAGATCTCTTCTAATGACCTTCGCGGTAACATTCTCGGGCGGCCTTGTGCTGGCGCTGCTTACCATCGGCTACACCATCCGGCTGGAACGCGAACTGGGCGCGCGCCTAGAAGAAAACGCCCGCGCGCGGGCAGACCTTGAAGAGCTCTCCAGCCGCCTGTTGCGGGCGCAGGAAAATGAGCGCCGAACCCTCGCGCGTGAGTTGCATGACGAGGTGGGCCAGTCCCTCTCGGCCATTCTGATGGAGACGGAAAACGCCGCGTGCGCCGCGGAGACGAGAGACCTGAAGGCGCATCTCAGCGCTATCCGGAGGCTCGCAGAAAACACGGTCAACGAGGTGCGCGACCTGGCGCTTCTGCTGCGCCCCTCCATGCTCGACGATTTCGGACTTATCCCGGCTCTGAATTGGCACGCGCGCGAAATGACTAAACGCACCGGCCTGAACGTCACCGTGTCCGCCGACGAAACCGCGGACGACCTTCCAGACGAGCACAAGACCTGCATCTATCGCATGGTGCAGGAGGCCGTGAACAACGCGGCCCGGCACGCCCGCGCGCGGACAGTGCAGGTAACCGTCCATCGCGACACCAACCGCGTGGTCTTCAGCGTTCAGGACGATGGCGCGGGTTTCGACCCGACCTTCGTGCGCGGCTTGGGCCTGCTGGGAATGGAGGAGCGGGTGCGCCGCCTGGGCGGTCAGCTTGCCATTGATTCCAAGCCTGGACGGGGAACCCGGATCAACGCAGAACTCCCGCTCACCCAGCTCATCACGACAAATGGCAATGGCGCCTATTCGCATTCTGCTGGCTGACGATCACACGATCATGCGCGATGGCCTGCGCGCGCTGCTGGAACGGCAACCCGACATGGCCGTAGTTGCCGAAGCCGCCGACGGGCGGGAGTGCGTGCGTATG
Source organism: uncultured Solibacteraceae bacterium (assembly GCA_964390225.1). Classification (GTDB taxonomy): domain Bacteria; phylum Acidobacteriota; class Terriglobia; order Bryobacterales; family Bryobacteraceae; genus PSRJ01. The sequence goes on along the minus strand of CAYMHP010000208.1, from coordinate 4,444 downwards.
GCCGAAGAGCAGTTGCCCGATGTGGTCGTAATGGATATCGCCATGCCGAACATGAACGGCATCGAAGCCACCCGGCGCATTCTCGCGGAGCGGCCTGGTTGCGCCGTAGTGATCCTCAGCATGCACCAGGATGAGAGCTACGTCTTGCGCGCGCTGAAGGCCGGTGCGCGCGGCTACCTGCTCAAGGATTCGCTTCGTAACGATGTCATTGAGGCAATCCGCGCGGTCGCGGAGGGGCGTTCCTTTCTCACCCGCAAAATCGGACGGATGCTGCAGGAAGACTATGTCCGGCAGCTTGACCGGCGCGGCTTGGACGACAGCTACGATCTGCTCACCGATCGTGAACGCGAGATTCTACAACTGGTGGCGGAGGGCCGTACGAATAAAGAAGTCGCCGGCCTTCTTAACGTGAGTCCGACGACAGTAGAGACGCACCGCACGCACATTCTGCAGAAACTGGGGCTGCACAGCGTTCCGGAGCTGATTCTCTACGCCGTGCGCAAAGGGATTATCAGCTGAACTCCTAAACCAGGACCGGCGCCGCCGCCGTTCGGTACAATCCGAGTGAATGCCGTCACCCGCTCGCGTGTTGTGGGCTAAGTTCCGCGTCACAATGATTTCGATGGCGGCGATCGCCATTCTTGGAATTTTCTTGTGGCTGCTGACCGGCGGCACCGTTTTGCAGGAAAAAACGACGTTGTATTTGTACATTCCGGACGCGACGGGACTGGCCTCCGGGTCCGCCGTTGAAGTGAACGGCGTCCCCGTCGGAAAGGTCCGAGCCGTGCGCCTCTCCGGGTCCAACGACCCCAATCGCGTCATTCGCCTGGTACTGACCATCGAGCGGGAGCACCTCAACGACATTACGGCCGATTCATCGGCGCAAGTGGACTCCGACCTCGTCGGCGACAAGTACGTCCAAATCACGCGCGGAACCAGCGCGGCGCGGCTTCAACCGAATGCCGAGGTGCCGTTCAAAGCACCTCAGCAATTGATGAAGACTGTCGATCTGCAACAGTTCCGGCAGAGGTTGCAGGTGGTCGACGCGATCCTGAGCGATATCGAACAAGGCCGGAACCCGGTAGGCCAGTTCATCCTGGGCGATGAGTTCTATACCGATTTGCAAAAGCGCCTGAACCAGCTCGAAGCGGGAATCCGCGACGCGGCCAACACGACCACCAAGCTCGGGCAGTTGCTGTACACCGACGAGCTATATCGCGACATCCGCACGCCTGTCGTGCAATTGGATGCCACGCTCGCCCGGATGGAGCGCGGCGAAGGGGGATTCGGTCCATGGCTGCGCGATGACGCCCGTTATGGTCAACTGCGCCAGCAGGCAACGAGCCTACGGCGTTCGATCGCGGATCTCCGCAGCGGCAGCATCTTCCAGTCCGACGATGCTTACGTCGGGTGGACTCGAACCATAACCTCACTGATCCGGAGCGTGGATGACTTGAACAGCGGTGCCCTGCTGAACAGTCCCGGGGAATATGAGAGTGTCACGGGATCTGCCCGCGAGCTGCGCGAAACGCTGCGCGATTTCCGCAGCGATCCACAGAAATTCTTGAGGATTAAAGTGTTTTGAGCAGCGCCGGCGGCTCAGCTGAACGGGAAAGAACACCGGCGGCCAAAAAGACCGCCGGTGCATAGTCAGATCGCCGCGGCCGCGCGCCGGCAGGCGTTAAGTTGCTGGGAGCCGGAGACGGGTTCGTATTCGACGATGTCGGCGACTCATCGATTCCGATCGGCTGGCCGGAAACGACCATGTCGACTCTCCGGTTTTGTTGCCGTCCCGATGCGGTTGCGTTGGAGGCGACCGGATCGGCTTTACCCAATCCCTCGGCAGCCACCGAATTGGCGGGGACGCCTTGTTGGACCAGGTAATCGCGAACCGCGTTGGCCCGCTGTTCGGACAACTTCATGTTGTATTCGTCCGAACCGATGCTGTCGGTGTGGCCCTCGAGCTTGATCTTCAGGCCGGGGTAAGCCAGCAAAATGCCGGCAACCTTGGCCATTTTTTCCCGAGCCCCGGGTTTCAGTGTGTATTTATTGAAATCGAACAGCACGTCGTTGATGTTCACGATGAGGCCGCGCGCCGTCTCACGCGTCTCCAGAATCAGATTGAGCTGTTGACGCAGCCGTTCACGGAGCGCAGCCTTTTCCTGTTCGGCCTTCTCACGCTGCTGCTCGGCTTCGAGGCGCGCGCGCTCGGCGTCCTGGGCGCTCAAGCGTGCCTGTTCGGCCTGGGCCTGCAGTTTTAGTTGTTCCTGTTGCGCGGCGGCGCGAGCGGCATCCGCGGCGGCCTTCTCCTGGGCGGCGCGGGCGGCGGCCGCCTCGGCCTCGCGCTTGGCCTGCTCAGCAGCTAAGCGGGCCTGGTCGGCGCTTTGGCGCTCCGCCTCTGCCCGAGCGCGCCGCTCCTGCTCTAGCCGGGCCTGTTCGGCGGCTTGTGCAGCCTTGGCCTTCTCGTCGGCTTCGCGCTGCGCGGCCGCGGCCCGCTCATTGGCTAATTCTTCCTCGCGAATTTTGCGGAAGGTGATGATGCGCGCGTCCTCCGCCATCTGTGCGGCTTCGCGCGCATTGGTCTCGGAGCGCTTCTTATCGTGCGATTTGTTCAAGAAGTCTTCGGCATTCTGGAGATCCATGAGCGCTTTCTGCATGGTATCGGCGGCATACCGTTCGGCGCCGGCCAGCCGCGCGATCTCCACGGCGTTCTCAGCTTCGGCCAGCTGCAGCGGCCCTTTGGGGTCGATTTTAATCGGCTTAAACTGCGTGCGGTTCAGGACATACTGCCCACGCTGCAGCAGTTCATATTTGGCGTCGACCTGTTCGATGGTTCCGGTAGTGTCGTTTCGAACGAAGTTTTCGGCGACCACCACATCACTTGGCTGCGTTACGGCGAAGTACGGCTCTGCCGTCACAATTAATCCGAAGCTCTGCAGATCGGTGGTCGAAAGGAGGTTGGCATGATCGCCCTCCAGAACCACTTCACCCAAGTTGGTGGCGCGTCCCTCCGGCGTAATCGCCCACAAAACATAGGTGAGGTACTCGGGTCCGAACTGGGACGGCCCGGAGAGATGATCCAGGTGCGTCTCGATTTTGGTGGATCCCAGGCGGCTGTCGACCCTCGCATCGCCGCGCGCGGCCGGCATCAGCTCCGTCCCGCGAAAATCGATATGGGTCGACCCCGTGCGATGGTGGTAGTTGATGGCTTTGGTTGTGCGGGACACGACGGTGACCCGGAAAATCGGCATAGCTTGGCCGGTTTCGTTGGGGGTCAGCGCGTGCTGCTGCTGAGTTGGATTGGGCACCTGCGCGAGCAACGCGCCGAGTGACAGAAGTAACAGACCTGCGGATCTCATTGTGATTGTGCGTTCCTCCGGTCTCTTCTTCGCACATTCGGGACCGATGTGCGGCGCCGCACGAACGCTATAGCGGTCGCGATCCGTCACTACCTGGTTACAATCGAACTTGCTCCTCGAAAAGCAAGTCTCTTTCGAAGTGGTCGCCGAGTGCGGCGAGACGCGCGCTCGCGCGGGCCTGCTACACACCGGCCACGGGACGATCGAGACTCCGGTGTTCATGCCGGTCGGAACCCACGCAACGGTCAAAGGGCTCACCGAGCGCGAACTTTCCGACGACCTCGGTGTGCGGATTCTCCTGGCCAATACCTATCACCTGTTCATCCGCCCCGGCCATGAGCTGATCCGGAAACTCGGCGGGTTGCATCGCTTCATGTCATGGCCGCATGCCATTCTCACCGACTCGGGCGGCTTTCAGGTTTTCAGTCTCAGCGGCCTGCGCAAAATCAACGAGCACGGTGTGGTGTTTCAATCGCACCTCGATGGGGACCTGCACACGTTCACGCCGGAATCCACCGTGGACGCGCAGCTTGCCTTCGGCAGCGACATTCTCATGGCCCTCGACGAGTGCCCCGAATATCCCGTGAGCCATGAGTCTGCGCGCAAGAGTATGGAGCGGACGCTGCGCTGGGCGCGCGAGGCGTTCGGGCATTATCGGCGCCGTATGGAAGAGATCCCCACAAAGCATGCGCTGTTCCCCATCGTTCAAGGCTCGACCTTCCCGGATCTCCGGCGCGATTGTGCACGGGCGCTGGCGGAGGTCGAAGCGGACGGGTATGCCATCGGCGGCCTTTCGGTTGGAGAGCCGCGGCCGCTCAGCATGGAAATGGTGGAGGCTGCCGAGGAGAGTCTGCCCCGATACAAGCCGCGTTACGCGATGGGCGTAGGCATGCCGGCCGAGCTTCCGGAGTACGTCGCGCGCGGCATCGACATGATGGATTGCGTGCTGCCATCACGTAATGCCCGCAACGGATACCTCTTTACGTCGGAGGGCCGCGTCATCATCAAACACGCGCGATACAAAGATGACGAGCGGCCGCTCGACCCGAACTGCGGGTGCTATACTTGTAAAAGATTTTCCCGAG
>CAYMHP010000207.1:0-11497 GCA_964390225.1 uncultured Solibacteraceae bacterium | reverse complement strand
CGGAGATTGCGAGATCCTTCGACGAGCAAGTCATGGTCCACCGCGTGTTCCTCGTAGATCGGCACGATGCGCCGGAGTGCTTTCTGCGAGAGGGCATACCCGATCGTCCTCACCTGAATTTGCGGCCCGGCGTCGATGCTCAGGGTCGGGAGCATGGTACGGGTTTCGGGATCGTATTTGCGCGAATCCAACGAGATCTTGGCCTCCAGGCGGTTCGCTTTTTCATACAGACTGCGCACCCCCGAAATTCCATCGCGCACGCGAGTCTGTGTCACCGGTTTCCACGTGTTCAATAGCCATCGGCGCCACTTTGTGGCCGTGAGTACTCGCTCCGGATCCATTTTCAGGTCGCCCATCAGCACAGGTGTGGTGAAACGGGCACGGTCGCCGGTGTCCACTTCAAACCGGATATGCACCTGCTGATATTGGGAATCGTAGTCAAAGACGGGATGTATGGAGGACCGGTACAGCCCGTTATCTTCCAGCAGTTGCCGCTGGCCTTTGATTGCCTGTTGAATTTTGGCCTCGCTATAGGGCTGGCCGAGATCAAGGTCTGTGGCGTTCTCGAGCTGCCCTGAATTCGGCGGGCCGGAGAGGTTCCCGGTCACGGCCACATTTCCAATGAACCAGCTGTTCTTGGTCACGAACCGGAGCGCCACTCCATCGGTGTTGGCAGGCTGCGCGTCCACCTGGATGTCGGCGTAGCGGCCCGTCGCGAAGAGCCGGTCGATGCTGGCGCGCACATCCGCGATCCGCAGCGGCTGGCCTCGCTTCACCTGTAGAAGGTCGAAGCGCACCGCTGGTTCGAGTGGTTGCTCCACCGGGTCGAAGGTTATGTTGACAATCTCCTTGCCCTCGTATTTCTGGTATTGGGCCCGCAGCACCGGAGGTTGCGCAGCCGCCCAAAACAGAACCAGGCAAGGAGAGAGGGCGAGCAGCGAGCGCACCATCCCCATAATAACGTAGGTGCTTCGAAGCAACTCTGTTACCATCGGAGGCATGAACGCAGGGGAGCGCGAGCGCTACTCGCGGCAGATCCTGTTCTCCGGCCTTGGAGAGAGTGGCCAGCAGAACCTGCTTCGTGCGCGAGTCGCGATCGTGGGCTGTGGTGCGCTCGGCAGCTTTCATGCCGCCGCGCTGGCACGCGCTGGAGTCGGATCGATCACCATCATCGACAGAGATTATGTGGAAACCAGCAATCTGCAGCGCCAGTGGCTCTTCGAAGAATCGGATGCGGAACAAGCATTGCCCAAAGCGGCGGCGGCTCAGCGTCAGATCGAGCGCATCAATTCTGGCATAGCCGTGCGCGCGGAGGTCGCCGACCTGACAGCCTCCAACGCAGCGGATCTGCTCGGCGAAGCGAACCTGATTCTCGATGGCACCGACAATTTCGAAACGCGATACCTGATCAACGATTTCGCCGTCAGCCGTGGCGTTCCATGGATCTATGGCGCGGCGGTCGGGAGTTACGGCCTCTCCATGCCGGTCTTGCCCGAGCGTACGGCGTGCCTGCGGTGCGTATATCCGAGCCCCCCCGAAGGCGTGCAGCCCACGTGCGAAACCGCCGGGGTACTGAACGTCATCGCATCGCTCGTGGCTTCCTACCAGGTGGCCGATGCGCTGAAAATTCTCTCGGGCCGCGCGGATCTGGTCAACGCTCGCATCACGACCATCGACGTGTGGCAGGGCAGCACGCGTCAGATCGACGCCCCGCCGCGCGATCCGGATTGTCCTGCCTGCGGCCGTCGCGAATTCCCTTATCTCCAGGAGATCGCGCGCAGTCCCGTCCGGCTCTGCGGCAGAAACGCCGTTCAGATCCAGGAACGGGCGCACCCGCTCAACCTCGAAGAACTGAAGCGCCGCCTCGAGCGCCTCGGCGAAGTACGAGCCAATGAGTTCGCGCTCCGCTTCTTCGCCGCCCCCTACGAAATGACTGTCTTCCCGGACGGCCGCGCCATCATCAAAGGCACCAACGACACCGGCCTCGCGCGCAGCCTTTACGCGCGGTACGTAGGTCAATAGCCCGTTTCAGCGCCGGGCAGGAGCGCCAGCGGTCTTGCCGCGGTGTTTGATTCGACCTCCCGCGCAACTCCAATCCAAATGCTACATTCGATGTTGTGTTTCGGAGGGTAATCTGGATCGTCCTCGATAGCGTCGGCATCGGCGAAATGCCGGACGCCCCCGCCTACGGCGACACTGGAAGCGATACGCTGGGCAACATCGCCCGTCTGCGTGGGCTGCACCTTCCAAATCTGGCGCGGCTGGGACTGGGGAATATCAAGCCGCTTGCGGGCATTCCTCCGTCGCCAGCGCCCGCCGGCGCGTACGGCCGCTGCACGCTGGCCTCTCCCGGCAAAGACACGACCACCGGCCACTGGGAGATGGTCGGCATCCACCTCGAACGCCCTTTTCCGCTCTATCCGAATGGCTTCCCGCGCGAGATCATGGACGAATTCGAGCGCCGCATCGGCCGCGGCACGCTCGGGAATAAGGCTGCCTCCGGCACAGAAATCATCAAGGAACTCGGCGAGGAGCACATGCGCACCGGCCGGCCCATAGTCTACACTTCGGCCGACAGTGTATTTCAGGTCGCCGCCCACGAGGAGATCATTTCAGTCGCCGAGCTCTATCGGATCTGCCAGGCCGCGCGCGAGATTCTCCGCGGCCCGCATGAGGTCGGACGGGTCATCGCGCGGCCCTTCATCGGAGAGCCCGGGCATTTTACCCGCACGCCCAACCGGCACGATTATGCCGTGCCGCCTCCCGCCGGCATGCTGCTCGACCGGCTCGCCGAGCGCGGCGTCGCCGTTCACTCCATAGGCAAAATCTCCGACGTGTTTCTCGGTCGCGGCATTCGCCAATCGGACAAAACCAAGAACAACTCCGACGGCATGGCCAAAACCTGCGCAGCGATGCGCGCCACCTCGGACGGGCTGATATTTGTGAACCTGGTCGACTTCGACCAGCAGTATGGCCACCGCAACGACGTCGAAGGCTATGGCGCGGCGCTCGAGCAGTTTGATGCGTGGGTCCTGGAATTTGAGAGCCTGCTCGACGAAACCGATCTGGCCATCTTCACCGCCGACCACGGCTGCGATCCCACCACACCTTCCACCGATCACAGCCGCGAGTATGTCCCGCTGCTGGTTTCGGGTCCGAGGGTTCCCCACGGTGTCAACTTGGGCCTGCGCCCCACCCTGTCGGATATCGGTCAGACCGTCGCATCCAATTTCGGCGCGAGCATCGCGCGCGGCTCCAGCTTCTTACCGCAAATCCTATGAGAAAACCAGTAATGGCGGGCAATTGGAAGATGTACAAGACGCCCGCCGAGACTAACGCGTTCTTCACGGCCTTCCTGCCGCTGGCGGGGAGCGCCAGCCATTGTGAGGTGGTCGTTTGCCCCCCGTTCACGAATCTCGCCGCGGCGGTTGATGCCGCGCGTGGCACTACTGTTCGCATCGGAGCGCAGAATATCGGTTGGGCCAAGGAGGGCGCGTTTACCGGCGAGGTCTCCGGACCAATGATCCACGCTAGTGGCGCCACGTGGGTGATCGTGGGGCATAGCGAGCGGCGCCAGTATTTTTGCGAGAGTGACGAAACCGTGCTCAAGCGGACGAAGGCCGCCCTCGACTTCGGCCTCACTCCCATCGTTTGTGTCGGCGAGCGCCTGGAAGAACGCGAATCGGGCCGCACCGAAGCTGTGCTCACCGCGCAGTTTCAAAACGGCATCGCGCCCCTCGCGCCGGAACAATTCGCCAGGATCGTGATTGCCTACGAGCCTGTCTGGGCTATCGGAACCGGCAAGACCGCCACCCCCGAAATCGCCGCCGATGCCCATCGCGTCATTCGCGGTGAGGTTCGCTCGAAATTCGGGCGTGCGGCGGGCGACGCCATGCGCATCCTATATGGGGGCAGTGTCAAGCCCGACAATGTTAAGTCGCTCATGGCGCAGCCGGAAATCGATGGAGTCCTAGTGGGCGGCGCAAGCCTCGATGCTTCCTCCTTCGCCTCGATTGTGAATTTCTAGCGCGCCGTTTCGGGAGCAACAGTTTCAGCCCAACCGGTCACGGCGGGTTTTACCCGCTAGCGAACCCCGGCGTCACGCCGGGCCTGAAAAGCCGCCCGCCCCTGAACCCGTTTGGTCTTGAAAAGTGCGCGGGCGCATGTTCCGCCGAAGCGAAGACCGCCCGCGCCAGGCCAAAAGGGCCAAACCCAAGGAGAAGAGCGCGATGGTGGAAGGTTCCGGGCCTTCGACCGCAAAATCGGCGGGGACCCGGAAACTCGTGGAATTCGGCCTGAATCCACTGACGAACTCGTAGGGATTCGAGATAGCCAGAGAACCGGTTTTGTACCACTGCAGTCCCGTGGTGTGCTGCATGGCACTCGCTACAAGGGCGTTATCTATATAAGTCGTCCGTATCTCCCCGGCATCGATCGACCCGAAATCGAAATTCGCGACCGGCGTAAAATCGATCAGAACCGGCGAGAAACGCCCGAACAAGTTCGATGTGGTGGTTATCCCCCTGAACGGGTCGACGTCAATGGATGTCGCGCGCTGAGGGGCGACCAGAGTTTGATAAATGCCGCCGCCCTCGAGATCGCCGAAGGCTGGCCCATTAGGCTGGCCCGCATGGAACTGCTCCATATCTCCCCGCGACGCGCCACCGGCGGGAACTTGAACCGCGGCGGGCATCTCCAGCGAGAGCGTTCCGTACTCGTGCGTGAATTTCGACCAGTCGCTCGTCTGAAAACTAGATTGAAAGATCAGATCGTTGGCACGCGAGATTCCTACTGTTAGAACCAGGCCCAGCAGCAACGCACGCACTGGACCCCCTCCGGGGCTCATAAATCCACAATAGAGATCTGCGGCGATTAGGGCAATACATTCAACATCGTAGGCGGTGCGGTTGGCCACCCCACGGCTACCGCATTGTACGGAACCGTGCCGTTTTCAGTCCAAGCGGCGCTCGACTTCGCGCAGGAATTCGGCCTGCCGGTCAATCGCCAACCCAGCTTCCAACCAGAATAGTGGCACCGGCCCTAAAAGATCGCCGCAGTCTTCCGGCAGATTCACCGCGTCCTTCGCCGTAGTCACCAGGGCATCCGCCCCGCCTTCCGCCGATTGCGCCGCGATGCGTCGCACCTCGTGCGAGCGGTAGCGGTGATGGTCCTCGAATTCCAGCCAATCGGCGAGATGAATCCCGAGCTGTCCGAGCGTTCTGCGGAACGACTGCGGATTTCCCAATCCGCAAAACGCGGCAGGATTCCGAAAAGGCGGCTGCGTCGCTGAGTATCGCTGGCCGGTGCGGTACTCCACCCAAGCCTCCGGTTTCAAGCACGCCTGGAAGACAGGCGCCTTCGCGTTCCAGGTTCGCACCTTACGCTCGATCGCGCGCTGCGCATCCGAGAACTCGCTGCGAGTAATCACGACGACATCTGCGCGAGCCACTCCCGGCAGGGGTTCGCGCAGGCGGCCCAGTGGAAACGGGGCGCCACCTCCGAACGGATTCAAAGCATCGATCAGCAGAATATCCACATTGCGGGCCAGCGTCAGATGTTGGAAGCCGTCGTCGAGCAGCAGCACGTCGGTCCCGAACAGGCGGCACAGCATCGCGCCGGCGCGGAAGCGATCCGCTGCGATCCCAACCGGTGCCAATCCCGAGCGCAAGAAAAGTTGCGCCTCGTCGCCGGTCCGTTCGGCGGGAGTCGACGAACCCGCTTCAGCGATGATTTCGCTTTCCGGCGACTGGCGGCCATATCCGCGCGTCAGAATACCGGGAGTGTAGCCGCGCTGTTTGAGATCCGCGGTCAGCCGCAGCACGCACGGAGTCTTGCCGGTGCCTCCCATGGTGAGATTGCCGATGCTGATCACCGGGACATCGAGTTTCCTGTGATACCGGAGGCCGCGTCTGTGCCGCCGCCGCGAGCCCCAAGCCCAAATGCGAGACAGCGTCCACAGCAGCGGATACCACGGCTGGGCCGGCCGATATTCCGGCAGGTGCTCATCGTAGACCTGTCGCACGCCGCGGACCGCACGTTCCGTAGCTCCCCGCCTCTCTTCGGCGCATGCCAGTGCCCGCCGGCCGATCTCGGCGGCCTCGGCAGGCGACTCCAGTACCCGCTCCACCGTGCCGGCGAGTTCGTCCGCGGACCCGATATCGATGCATGCGCCGGCTGACCGGAATTCGTCCGCGATGGTCTGGAAATTCTCCATGTGCGGCCCGACAATTACCGGCTTTCCAAAGAACGCCGGCTCCAGAATATTGTGCCCTCCGCGATGCGCCAGCGATCCCCCCATAAACACTACATCGGCCAGGAAAAAAAGCCCACTCAGCTCGCCGATCGAATCGAGCAGCAGGACGCCAGGAAGCGCGAGCCTCTCTTCCCCGCTAAGCCGCGACCGCCTCAGGTGCCGAATGCCGGCGGCCTCGAGTTTCTGCGCGACGGCGTCGAACCGCTCGGGCTTGCGCGGCGCCAGCAGGAGCGCGAGGCCGGTGTTCCGCACTCCGAGCTGCTGGAAGGCGGCCACAACGGCATCGTCCTCATCTACGTCCCCTGCAAATTCCGGCGCTACCGTGCTGGCGGCGATCCATACTTTTTCAGCCGCGCTCCGCCTCACCAGCGCCACCACGGACGAATCCTCGGCCGCCTGGCTGGCAGCGAAATCGTATTTCAAGTTGCCCATCGCGGATACGCGCTCGGCAGGTGCGCCCAGTTCGATGAACCGCTGGCTCATCTCCGCGCTCTGGCAGAGAATGCGGTCGGCGGCCGGGAGCACCGCCCGGAAGAACCAGCGGAATGCCCGATAACGCGGGAGCGCCCGGTCGGAAACGCGCCCGTTTAGCAGCGCCAAGCCGGCGCCAATCCGCTTCACTTCGCGGAACAGATTGGGCCAGATTTCGGTTTCCACCACAATCACCAGCGACGGCTTCAGGGCCCGAAGCACGCGCCGGACGGCCCAGACGAAATCCGCCGGCGCATAGAAAACGCAATCTGCCAGAGCGGCCAACTTCTCTTGCGCCAGCGCCTGGCCGGCCACCGTCGTGGTAGATACGAACAGCCGGGTTCTTGGAAATTCGCTCCGCAATTCCCGAAGAAGCGGAACGCACGAAAGCACTTCCCCGACCGAAACCGCATGCAACCAGATAGCGCCGGGCCCGGTCTGTCTAAATGAGCGAGGCAGAAAGCCCAGGCGGCAGGAAAGCGACCGCCGGTACCCGCGATCCCGGAGAGCGCGGTAGACAAAATACAATAGAATCCAGGGCAGTCCAAACGCCTGAAGAACCCGGTAGAGAAAATAAATGCCTTTTGTTTTCAAACGTTTGGTTCTTTTCATGAGTATAGCGGCGGCGTTCGCGGCAGACAAGGAGACGCCTTTCCACGCCGAGCCCGCTACCAGCTATCCTCACCACCAGACCAATAGCCAGGTGACGATTGGCGTCGATCCATATGCCACCGAAGACAAGGCCAAAACCGCTTTCGGCAAACTCAATCCCTACCAGTTCGGGATTCTTCCCGTACTGGTAGTCATCCAGAACGACGGTGACAAGGCAATCAAGCTCGACACCATGAAGGTGGAGTACGTGGGACCGAACCGCGACCGTGCCGAGGCGACTCCCGCCAGCGACGTCCGCTACCTGCGCGGCCCCGACCGGCCAAACGTGATCGCAGGTCCTAAAGGACCGGTACCCCTCAAGAGCAAGAAGAACCCTCTCAACGCCTGGGAGATTGAGGGCCGCGCGTTTGCGGCGCGGATCTTGCCGCCGGGACAATCGGCAAGCGGTTTTTTCTACTTTCAAACAGGTCTGCAGCGCGGTTCCACCCTCTACCTGAGTGGTCTGACGGAGGCGGGCACAGGCAAGGAACTTTTTTATTTCGAGATTCCGCTGGAGTAGCCTGCCGAATGCAAGCCCTCTCAGCCGCGGCAGTGATGATGCCGCGGTTCCGTTTACGCGGCCGCTTCACCGCAACTAGAACCGTGCCCATCACTGGTACGGCCGAAAGAACCTTCTACTGCGGGAACTCCGTCGGGGTCTGCACGTTCTGCCAGCCCTCGCCGCTCAGCGCCTTCAGAAACGACACCAGATCCTTCTTCTCCTGATCGGTCAGGTGTAGCGGCTTGATGTTCGGGTCGAGGTTCTTGTTCGGAATGCCGCCCTTATCGTAGAAGTCCACAACCTCCTCGAGCGTTTTCAGGCTGCCATCGTGCATGTAGGGCGCAGTGTGCTCGATCTCGCGGAGCGTCGGAACCTTGAAAACCCCCCAATCGCGCGGGTCCTTGGTCTGCGAGTAGCGGCCCACGTCCGGATCGGGCTTATCCATGCCAACACCGAGATTGGAGTAGGCGTTGAGCGTGAAATTGGAGTTCTCGTGGCAGCGGTCGCACTTGGCCTTGTCGAAAAAGACCGACATCCCGCGAACCTGCTCCGCCGTCATGGCCTTCTTGTCGCCCTTCTTAAAGCGGTCATACGGCGAATTGCCGGAAAGTATGGTCCGCTCGAACGTGGCAATCGCTTTAGCGACGCGGTCGATGTCGATCTTGTCATCGCCGAAGGCCTTGGCGAACAGCGGACGGTATCCAGGAATTTTCTCCACGGTTGCGACGAGGACGTCGTGCGTGTTTCCCATCTCAATCGGATTCGCCATGGGTCCCTTCGCCTGGTCTTCCAAAGTTTCGGCGCGGCCATCCCAGAACTGCGCCAATGAGAACGCCCGGTTGATCACCGTGGGGGCGCTGCGCGTTCCTTTCTGTTTACGTATCCCGGTGGACACGGCTTCACCGTCGGTATAGGCAAACTTCGGCGAATGGCAACTCGCGCAGGAAACGGTGCCGTCCGCCGAAAGCCGGTTGTCGAAATATAAATAGCGGCCCAAATCCGCCTTGGCGGCGGAATACGGATTGTTCTTGGGCCACTCGATGGAGGGAAGACCCAGCGGCTGATGGAATTTCTCACCACCCCAAGCCGCCAGCCAGAGGGCGGAGAGCATAACGGCCCCCGCCCTTTGACAGGTTCGGAATGTCATCGCGTTGTTACTTTTTGAGGCCTTGTACGAAAATCGCGTTGTACCCGTTCACGGAAGCTTCCGTGCCATTCACTTCCACGATGTGGCCCATGTGATCGGAGGCGACGGTCTTCAGATCGACGCCGCCGTCCCGGCGCGGATCATGCTCTTCCGCCATGAGCATGTAAAGGGCGCCGTCCTTGGTCAGCAGGCCTGCCGGATTGCCGTTCTGCACGCACTTCTGTCCGCACGAACGATGCTTTTCACCGTGCTTGCCCACCTGGATGTAACACGAGAAGTCCACAACCTCGCCCACCACGCTAATCGGTTTGCCTGGTTGGGGCTTGTTGTCGACGCCCGCGGCGACGGTCGTTGAAGACCACGGCTGATCCGGCTTGGTTCCGATCGTGGCCATCGGCTTGTCATAAGACAGGATTCCAGCGTTTTTGGCGGCCCAGGCGGCAGTCCACAGACCGGCAGCGACCGTCAGAAGAATCAGGCTCTTTCGTCTCATGTTTGTCCCCTCCGCTACGCTTTCCTGAAAAAGCGTAGCACACGGCTCACTTGCGACGGAACTGGTCGCCCGGCTTCCAGTCGGGCAGCTTATCCTGATTCGCGATATCGGTCCCCAGCAGGAACCCGAATTCGGCCGCTTGCTGGAGGGCGGTGAAATCCCAATCGGCGTGAAACTCGTCCGAAGGCTGATGATAGTGCTTCTCGTTGAACTCCTGCCAAGACTTCTGGTAGTAGTCGGCCGGCTTTCCGGCGAACTGCGTGGCGTGGTCGATCGAGAACGCCGGGATGCCGACGTGCGCGAACGAGAAATGGTCGGAGCGGAAGTAGTGCCCCTGCTCCGGCTCGCTGTCGGGCGAGATCGTCAGGTTCAGGCGTTTGGCAATCGCCTGCGCGACGGGCCAAACCGAGGTACGCTCGGCGCCATTGATGACGATATCCTTGGCGCGGCCCCAGGGGTAGATCGCGTCGTAGTTCAGGGCGATCGCAGTCTTCGCCGGCGGATACAGCGGATGCGCCGCATAATACTCGGAGCCGCGCAGGCCGCCCTCCTCGGCAGTCACCGACAGGAACAGCGCCGAGCGGCGCGGTTTCTGCGGCAGCGCGGCCCATGCGCGCGCCAGTTCGAGCACGATGGCGCAGCCAGTGGCATTGTCGATGGCGCCGTTGTAGATCGGATCGCCGTTCACCGCCTCCCCAACGCCCAGGTGGTCCCAATGGGCCGAATAAAGAACGATTTCGTTCTTCAGATTCGGGTCACTTCCGGGAACGATGGCCGCCACGTTGCGCGTGTCCAGAGCGCGGATTTTCGAGGGGATGTTGCCGCGAATGCGTATGCCCAGCGGGATCGGACGGAAATCCCGCGAGTTGGCGGCTGCCAGGAGCGCGTCGACGTTTTTCCCGGTCAGGGCCAGCAGTTTGTTGCCGGCGTCTTGCGTGATCCACCCGGCAAATGCCAGAGTTTTATCGCCGGAGGACACCTTCACCTGCGAATCTTCCCGGCCCCAGGAACTGCGCACCACATCCCATCCGTAGCCAGCCGTCGGCGTTGTGTGAATGATGATCGCGGCCAGCGCGCCACGGCGGAGGCCCTCTTCATATTTATAGGTCCAACGGCCGTAGTAGGTGAGGGCGCGCCCGTCGAAAAAGTTCGGATCGGTCGAGGGCGACTCGTTTGTGAACAACACCAGGACCTTGCCCCGTACGTCCACACCCTTGAAATCGTCCCAGTTCCACTGCGGCGCCGTGATGCCGTGGCCCACAAAGATCGCATCGCCTTCAAATTGCGCGTCGGGCCGTTGCGTCTCCGTGACCCCTACAAAATCGTTCAACCACTGGAACGAGACTGTCTTCCCGTTCGCCACTCCGGAAATCTGCGCTGCCGGTTGTGTGGTGACGCCCACCAGCGGGACTTTCTGAAAATATGTGCCGTTATCGCCGGCCGGTTTGGCGCCCACAAGGGCGAACTGGGTTGCGATGTATTCGGTCGCAATGTCGCCGCCGCGCTGGCCGACGCCGCGGCCCTCCAGCAGATCGCTCGAAAGAAATTTGACATGGTCGCGAATGCGCTCCGCCGAGATGCCGCCGGATTGCGCGAGAAGCGGTGCCGCCGCAATCACCATAATGCCGATAGACTTCATCGTGATTTGTAGTATCCTGAACTATGGACCGGATTTAGACGTGGTCCATCCTGACCATAACACACCTCAAGGCAGTGGAATCAACGGCATGGCGGATCGTATCCTCACTCATCTGAGAGCATTGGAAGCGGAGAGCATTCACATCATCCGCGAGGTCGCGGCGGAATTTCAGAAGCCCGTGATGCTGTACTCGATCGGCAAAGACTCCTCCGTCATGGTGCGGCTGGCGCAGAAGGCCTTCTACCCGGGCAAGATCCCGTTCCCCCTGCTGCATATCGACACGACTTACAAATTCCAGGAAATGATCGAATTCCGGGACAAGTTCTGCGCGGAGATCGGGG
>CAYMHP010000206.1:6676-11578 GCA_964390225.1 uncultured Solibacteraceae bacterium | reverse complement strand
GCCGAATCCCCTATGCCCGGCGACAATGGAATGCGGGAACCGAGTGGCGGACGAAACTATCCCCGAACGGCTGGACGAGGCGGTCGCCGCCTGCATGGCTGAAGCGCAGGGTGGCGATGCGAAGCGTGCGGTAGTGGTCCTATTGCTGCTGCTGCAGCAGGAAGGTTACCGCATTTCCGATCGCGATCTGTATGCCCTAGCCCGGCTCGATGCCTATGCCGACGATCCGGAGGTCGGTTCCATAGCCGTCGATGCTAGGGAAGTGCACTCTGCCGCCGAGCAGGTGATGCGGCAACGGGGCCTCTGGCTTCGGTTCCGATGCCGGGTCTGGATCGAGTGGCTGCTCCAGGCGGGGAAATGGGTTGCAGCGCTGCTGGGG
This sequence comes from uncultured Solibacteraceae bacterium, assembly GCA_964390225.1. GTDB lineage: Bacteria > Acidobacteriota > Terriglobia > Bryobacterales > Bryobacteraceae > PSRJ01. The sequence goes on along the minus strand of CAYMHP010000206.1, from coordinate 11,199 downwards.
ATTGGCGTCATGCTGCTCGCGCTGGTGGCGCTTACCGTTATCCTCCTGACCCATATCGCCACCTGGCTCGGCTGGTAGGACCCTCGTGCCGTCCCCGCCTGTTTACCGAAGTGGACTTTCCCGGTGTAATCGATTCTTCCTATGATGACGATATATAGACTGTGGGGTTCGGGTCCTAGTCATGGGATTGACCAATATCGCTCGCTTCTTTCCACTCACTCTGCTGGCGTTAAATGCAGTGTCCGCAATCTGCTACGCTGCCGCCGGTGACTACCGGCGTTCGTTATACTGGGCCGCTTCCAGCATCTGCATCGGCGCGGTCACGTTTTAAGGCGCGGAGGGCCGGCAGGGCTCGCCGGTAAATCCCCTTCAATCCGGACTAGCAGGTCCTTATAATCAAAATCGACAGGAATTTCTAAATCGGGGGTGTGCAATGCGGAACGCTCTCGCACGGTTGCTGATCGCAGCCGTGGTCGTTGTCTTTGCCGGTTGCGTGCCGGGTCCCCGCTCGCCTTCCGGCTTCCGCCTGCCGCCGACCGGCGATGTCGCGCGCGGCCAGGCAACCTTCCTCACCTTCGGGTGTAACGAGTGTCACGAAGTGGCGGGCGCGACGCTGCCGCCAACCAACATCCGGCCGCCCGTTCTGATTCGGCTCGGGGGCATGCGTCCCGAACCCATGACCGATGGCTACCTCGTGACTTCGATCATTTACCCGTCCCATCGCAATGGCGAATCGCGCATGCCGCATTTTGCCGATCGAATGACGGTTCAGCAGGTTGTCGACCTCGTCGCGTTTCTACAATCGCGCTACACGGTGCAGCCGAGATGGCGGTCGCGGTGGGCCCGGCCGTCGCCGATGCCGGTTTACGAGCACCTGTTTCCGCGTTAGACGCGAGGCTGTTAGCGGTAAACGCGAGGCTGTTACGAGTGGCCTTCGGATGGCGCAGTCGGCGCCATCGCTGTTTCCGCTCCGTATTCTTTGTCGGCGTCCTCATTTCTGCCGAGGACGCGCAACGCGGCCGAGGTGACGTGTTCGGCTGTGAATCCGAACTGCTTCATGACTTCTTCGCCTGGCGCCGAGGCCCCGTAGTGGTCGATGCCGATGACCGCTCCCTCGTCGCCAGCCCAGCGATGCCAGCCATAGGTAGAAGCGGCTTCCACGGTGACGCGCTTTTTGACTGCCGGCGGCAGAACGCTCTCGCGGTAAGCGTCATTCTGTTTGAGGAAGAGCTCCCAGCTCGGCATGCTCACCACCCGCGCCTTCACGCCGTACGATTGCAGCTTCGCCTGCGCCTTGACGCAGAGAGCCACCTCGGAGCCCGTCCCGATGAGAATCACATCCGGCCGCCCGCCTTCCGCTTCAGCGAGAATATACGCGCCCCTGGCAACGCCTGGCTGTTTCGCGGTCCCGCGGTCGAGGTGCGGAACGTTCTGCCGCGTCAGCGCCAGCAACGACGGGCGTTCATGTTGGATGGCAAACGCCCACGCCTCCGCCGTCTCGGTCGCGTCCGCCGGGCGAATCACGGTGAGCCCGGGAATCGCGCGCAGGCCCGCCAGTTGTTCGATCGGCTCGTGCGTCGGGCCGTCTTCTCCGACACCGATGCTGTCGTGGGTGAATACGTAGAAGGCTTTCAGGTCGCTCAGCGCTCCCAGCCGAATCGCCGGCTTCATGTAATCGGAGAACACGAGAAAGGTAGCGCTGAACGGCAACACACCGCCGTGAGCAGCCATGCCATTCACCGCCGCGCCCATCGCATGTTCGCGGACGCCGAAGGCCACATTGCGGCCGTTGTATCCCCAGGGACCGCCGACTGCGCCCTGAGTTCCCGGACCCGCAGCCTCGGGCGGCTGGAAGTCTCCCGCGCCTTTCAGCGCCGTGTTCGTCGAAGGATTGAGATCCGCCGAGCCGCCGATGATGTTAGGGATCCGCTTGGCGAGCGCGTTCAACGCCTCGCCGCCGGCCACTCGGGTCGCCATCGGTTTGTCCGTGGGCTTCCACCGGGGAAGGTCGGCCGCCCAGTCGTCCGGTAGTCTGCCGCTCACCGCGCGCTCGAACTCCGCCGCCTCGGCGGGAAAGGCCGTTCGATAAGCTTCCCGTTTCTTCTGCCACTCCGCCTGGGCGCTCGCGCCCTTCTCGATGGCCTGCCGGAAGTATTGGACTGCCTCATCGGGAAGATAAAACTTCTCCGTGGTAGGCCAACCCAGCGCTTTTTTTGCCGCTTGCAATTCCTCTTCGCCCAGCGGGCTTCCGTGCGCCGAAAAAGTATCCTGCTTTTTGGGGCTGCCGTACCCGATATGCGTCCGCACCAGGATCAGCGAGGGCCGTTCCGCCTTCTGCGCCTCCTGAATGGCGTCCGCAACTTCTTCGGTATCGTTTCCATCGGTGACTGTGCGGGTGTGCCAGCCGTAGCCATCGAAGCGTGCGGCGACGTCCTCGGTGAACACCAGGTCCGTAGCGCCGGCGAGTGAAATATGATTCTGATCGTAGAGGTAAATCAGCTTTTGAAGGCGCAAATGGCCGGCCAGCGAGGCTGCTTCATGCGTGATTCCTTCCATGAGGTCGCCGTCGCCGCAGATCGCGTAGGTATAGTGGTTTACCAGATCGTGGCCGGGCCGGTTGTAGCGGGCTGCGAGCCAGGCCTCCGCGATCGCCATTCCCACGCCATTCGAAAATCCTTGCCCCAATGGTCCAGTTGATACCTCAACTCCCGGCGTTCGCCCGCGCTCGGGATGCCCCGGCGTTTTGCTGCCCCATTGCCGGAAGCGTTTCAGTTCCTCCAGGGGCAAATCGTAACCGGTTAGATACAGAAGACTGTACAGCAGCATCGACCCGTGCCCGGCCGAGAGCACGAAGCGATCGCGATCGAACCACTGCGGATCCTTGGGGTTGTATTTCAGGAACCGCGTCCATAAGGTGTAGGCCATCGCCGCCGCCCCCATGGGCATGCCGGGATGTCCGGAGTTGGCGTTCTGGACGGCATCCGCCGAAAGAATGCGGATGGTGTTGATGCATACGTCTTGGAGCGTCTGCGTAGCGGCAGTAGGCAATGGATGTCCCCTCCACTCCTATATTGCAGGCAGAGCTCCAGCGCATACAACCGGTGAGAATCGATTTTTTCGATCGCACGCCGCCGATCGGGCGGCCTTCGCTGGACTCTATAACTCCGGGGCGGGTCGCCTCTCGAAAAAGATATAAAGATCTCTATATAATCAACCGCTGCCGTGCTCTGCTCGGCGGCGACGTACGGTGTCACGCCCGATTCGAACGCTCCTCACGGTCGCGGCTCTGTCTGAAGTGCTCCTGCGCGGAATGTGGCTTCCATCGCAACCCGTTTTGTGCCACTGTGGTACTGGCGAGGAGGTTCGTATGTCAGGGACGGCTACAGACGTAAAGCGTGCTCCCCTCTCGCTTGACGAACAAGTGCGGGAACGCGCTCACCAAATCTTCATGGAACGTGGCGGCCAGGATGGCTCGGATTGGGACGACTGGCTCGAAGCCGAAGAAGAGATCCTGAGCGCCCGGCGGCCCGCCGAATCCGATTGAACACCTTCCGTTAAAATTCACGCGACCCGTCCACCGGTTCCGTTTCACACGCAGCGCCTGGTGTGCTTCACGCATCTGAAACCCTTCCGTGTTTCAATCGCAAGGGAGGAATCGGGTTATGAGCCTTAGCCGGCGTAGGTTTCTGAACACGTTGGGTGCCGCGGGTCTGGCCGCGGCGGGCGGAGAACGCCTCGGGTTTCCGCAGAGTATATCGGGATCGGGTTCGGCGGGTGTCGCCGTCCCCGGGCTGGTCGGCGGGAGTATTCAGATCGCGGGGTCAGTGACGCTGCCTGCGCCGGCCCAGTCGGGCATCGAGCATATCATCGTCGTGACGATGGAGAACCGCAGCTTCGACCACTTCCTGGGCTGGTTGCCCGGAGCGGACGGCAAGCAGGCCGGCCTCACCTATGTGGACCTGAACGGCGTTTCGCACCCCACATACCCGCTGGCGCCCGACTACACCGGATGCCCGCACCCCGACCCCGACCACTCCTACGCTGGCGCGCGGATTTGTTACGACAACGGAAAGATGGACGGTTTCCTCAAGGATCCCAACAACGACGTCTTCTCGATCGGCTACTATGGCCCGACCGATCTCCCGTTCTTTGACGCGCTCGCACGGCAGTATATTGTGTGCGACCGCTATTTCGCCTCGGTCCTCGGCCCGACGTTCCCGAACCGTCTGTTTCTCTGGTCGGCGCAGACAGACCGTCTCGACAATACCCTGACGCCAACCACCCTCCCAACGATTTTCGATCGCCTTGCGGCCGCCGGTGTCAGTCACCGCTATTTCTTCAACAATGTGCCGTTCCTCGCTCTCTGGGGCACCAAGTATCTCGCGAACATGGGGCTGTACGCCGAATTCTTGCTGCGCGCCGCCACCGGGACGCTCCCAGCGGTTTCGTTCGTCGATCCTATCTATACCGTGCTCGATGACGGCACTGGAAATGACGACCACCCGCACGCCGATATCCGCAAC
>CAYMHP010000206.1:0-6666 GCA_964390225.1 uncultured Solibacteraceae bacterium | reverse complement strand
GAAGAAGCGATCGGCCTCCTCACGATAGGCGGGCACGCCGATATCCGCAACGGCGATGCATTCCTCGCGCAGGTGTTCCATGCCGTGGCAAGCGGCCCCTCCTGGAAGCAAACGGTCCTGATCATCAACTTCGATGAGTGGGGCGGGTTTTTCGAGCACGTCGCTCCGCCGCGAGCCGTAGCGCCGAACAACGTCGATCCCGACAACGTGAACGGACAAGTGCTGCTGGGCATGCGCGTTCCGACGATCGTGGCCTCGCCCTTCACACGAAACTCCGGAACCGCGCCGTTGGTGAGCCACGTGGTGTTCGATCATACGTCTGTGCTGAAACTGATCGAATGGCGGTGGGGGCTGGCGCCTCTGACGGCGCGCGATGCCTCTCCCCAGATCGGGAATCTGGCTACCCAGATGAATTTCACTTCGCCGAACGCCGCAGTGCCGGCCCTTCCGCGGCCGGCGCCGGTGATCGCCCCGGCGTGTCTGCAGGGCGGAATTGTCGGTCCGACTCCCGCGAGCCCGTTGGCGGGCCTTGCCGGATTACTCTAGCCGGTCACGCCGCGGAGGCGATTGCTCGCTGGACTCGTTACCCTCACGGGCGGGGCTGAAACGCGAAAGCTAGCCAGCTCGACGAGATTTCAGCCGCGCCGGTCATGGCGCGGTTCTGGCTGTGGTGAAGCAGCGGTGTAAGAGGAACCGCGGCATCACTGCCGCGGCCGGTCGCGAGCTCTCTCGAACAGCACCGGCGGCTTCAAGCGCCAGCGGTGCAGAACCGCGCAATTTGGGTCCACAAAGGCGTTTATCTGCATTTTCAGAGTTTAAGGCTCGTTGTGGTTTAATTCGTCAACCTGTGGAAGATTCTCGTTGAAAAAATCCTTGACAGGCGCGAGGCGCCGTGAAACATTTAATCAGGTTAACTGTTGACCGGGAGACGTGAACTTACCCCGGGACCCGCGGTTGGGCCGGCACTACGGGCCGTATGGACCTGAGAGGAGCGCAAAGCTCATGGCGTCGCCGGCCATCGTTGGGGAAGATTCCTTTCTCGCCCATCTCCGCGGCGTCTCCCCGAATGCCTGCTTCCAATGCAACCGTTGTACGGCGGGGTGTCCGCTGGCCGCGGTCATGGATCGGACTCCCTCGCAGGTCGTACATGCTCTGCTGCTGGGCGATTGGGAACGGGCCCTCGATTCCGAAGCGATCTGGGCGTGCGTGCATTGCGAAACCTGTACGGCGCGTTGTCCGCAGGAGGTGGATATTTCGAAGCTGTTCCACCTGGCGCGCGCGCTCGCGTGGCGTAGCGGCCGCGTGGCCCCCGATCAGGCAATCGCGACGTACTTCGCATCCTTCGTGGAAAACCTGTATATCTACGGCCGTTCGGCCGAGTTGCCTCTCACCGTCATCTGCAAGCTGAAGAGCGAGGACTACCTCCGCGACCTCTCCCTCGGCATTCGCTTGATCGCACGCGGCCGCTTGAACTTTTGCAAAATCCCCCGCGGCGCGGCGCGCTACCGCCGGCTCTATGAACGAGTGCGGCAGCAGGAGGCGAAGAGCGCATGAAACGTTACGCCTACTACCCGGGCTGCTCGCTTGAAACCATGGCGTGCGAGTACGATGCGTCTTTTCGCAACCTGTGCGAGCGCCTCGGAATCGGCATGGAAGAGATTCGCGACTGGTTCTGCTGCGGCGCGGGTATGTTGGGAAACCTCTCGCCGCTGCTGGGCCTGGCAACCCCGTTGAAGAATTTGGCTCTGGCGCACGAGAGCGGGTTTGGCCAGGTAGTCGCGCCCTGTAGCGCCTGTTATAGCCAGTTCAAGCGCGCCGGCCAGGAAGTTGCCGAGCATCCCGAGTTGCGCGGGCAGCTCGAACAGGTAATCGAGTATCCGCTCGATCACACGGTCGAAGTCCTGCACCCGCTCGAAATGCTCGAACGGGAACTCGACGGCCGCACGTTGACGCTCGAGAACAACCTCGGCCACCTGCGCGTCGCCTGCTACTACGGTTGTCTGTTGACGCGCCCACCCAAGGTCGTGAATTTCGATAACTGTGAGGACCCCGAGAGCATGGACCGCTTGCTCGACCGGGTGGGCATCCCGACGGTGACCTGGTCGCGGAAGACTTACTGCTGTGGCGCCTTCTACGCCATGGTGAATCCCTCGAAGGTGCTGGAACTGGCGCGCGACATCCTGGAAGACGCCGCGGCCGCGGGAGCCAACGCGATTGCCGTAGCCTGCCCGGTCTGCCACCTGAATCTGGATGCGCGGCAGCCGGAAGTGAACCAGAAGTATGGCACAGCGTTCTCTCTCCCGGTCTTCTACTTCACGCAATTAATGGCTTATGCGCTCGGAGTTCCCGCCGAAGGGCTGGGCCTCTGGCGGCACGTAGTGAATCCACAATCCCTGTTGAGCATTATGGCTGCGCCAGTGAGGAGTTAAGGCGATGGCGGACAAATCCACAGTTGGCGCCGTGCTGGTGGTGGGTGGTGGTGTGGCCGGGATGCAGGCCTCGCTCGACCTGGCCGACTCCGGGTATAAGGTCTACCTCGCGGAAAAAGAGAGCAGTATCGGCGGGACCATGGCGCAACTGGATAAGACCTTCCCCTCGAACGACTGCGCTATGTGCATCCTGGCCCCGCGTCTGGTCAGCGTGGGGCGGCACCTCAACATCGAAATCCTCACCAACACCGAATTGACCGGGCTCGCAGGTGACGCGGGCGACTTTCAGGCACAGTTGCTGCACCGGACCAGTTACATCGACCCGAATCGCTGCACCGGCTGCGGCGAGTGCACGCTGGCGTGTCCCGTCGAGCTGCCCAACGAGTTCAACCTCGGCCTCAACCATCGCAAAGCGATCGCCAAGCGGTATCCGCAGGCGGTGCCGGCGCAGTTCGCGATCTCCAAGCGGGAGCGCCCGCCGTGCCAGGATGCCTGCGCCGCCGGGACGAACGTCCAGGCGTATGTGGCATTGACCGCCCAGGGCAAATTCGCCGAGGCATTGGACGTGGTTCGCGAGCACATGCCGTTTGCCGCCGTTTGCGGGCGCATCTGCCTGCACCGATGCGAGCAGCAGTGCAACCGCAACGCCGTCGATGAACCGGTGGCGATCATGCACCTGAAGCGGTTCCTGGCGGATTGGGATTACGAGCACCGTCTGCCGTTCCCCGAGCCGGTGGAGAAAACGCGGCCGGAGCGCATCGCGGTTATCGGCGGCGGACCGGCTGGGCTCACCTGCGCACACGATCTCGCGAAGCAGGGTTATCCGGTGACGCTGTTCGAAGCCGGCGCCAAGCTGGGCGGCATGCTGCGCGCGTGCGTGCCGCAGTTCCGCCTGCCGGAAGCCTATCTTGACCGCGACATCGAATATCTGCTCTGGCCGGGGTTCGAAGTACGCACGAACAGCGCACTCGGCCGCGACTTCACGCTCGAGCAACTGGAAGCGGAGGGCTACTGCGCGGTGTTCCTCGCTACCGGGGCGCACAAGCCGAAACGGCTGCCCATTTCGGGGCACGAACTCAGGGGTATCGGCTTCAATATCGAGTTTCTTCAGAAGGCGCGGGCCGGCGAGCTGCTCGATGTCTTTGGCCGTGTCCTGGTGATCGGCGGCGGCAACGTGGCGATGGACGTGGCGCGCACGGTGCGGCGCCTGGGCATCCGGCAGGTTACGATGGCGTGTCTCGAGAGCCGGCAAACCATGCCGGCGCACAGCTGGGAGGTGCAGCAGGCGCTCGACGAAGGCATTGAGATCGTCAACGACGTGACCTTCAAGCGCTTCCTCGGGAAGAACGGCAACGTCACCGGCGCGGAGGTCCGCCGCATTCGCTCGATGGCTTTCGACAAGGAGGGCCGCCTCACCGTCGACGAGATCGCAGGCAGCGATTACGTGATCCCAGCCGACCGGGTGATTGTGGCGATCGGGCAGTCTCCGGATTTGAGCTTCCTCGATCCGAACAACGGGATCCGGGTGCGACGCGGGTTGGTGGAGGTCGATCCCGAGACCCTGGCCACCGGCCATTCCGGGGTGTTCGTGGGGGGCAACGGAATCGCCGAACAAGCTCGGCTGCGGATCTTCGCCGGCGGCGACGTAGTAACCGGCACGGCGTTCGTAGTGGATGCGGTGGCGGCGGGACACAAGGCCGCGGGTTCCATACAGGGGTGTCTCGAGGGGGCGCCGTGGCCCGAGCGCGCCGAGAAACGGGAGCCTCCGCGGCTGACGCGCGAACAGGCCCGGCAGAAATTGCGCGGCGGCGAGATCGAGCGCCATCCAAGGATCGCGATCGAGGAGCGGCGGCCCGCCGACCGGCTGCACAACTTCGAAGAGATCGAACTCGGATACACGGCCGAGATGGCGATGGCGGAGGCCGGGCGGTGTTTGAGTTGCGGGCTCTGCTCGGAGTGCCTGCAATGCGTCACCGCCTGCCAGGCGCATGCCATTAACCACCTGCTGCCGAAACAGGAGTACAAGAACCTGAATGTGGGCGCCGTCGTCCTGGCGCCCGGCGCGGAGCTGTTCAACCCCGACGTCAAACCCGAGTACGGATACAAACGGTTTCCAAACGTCGTCACCAGCCTGCAATTCGAGCGGATTCTCAGCCCGAGTGGTCCGTTCGGAGGAAAGGTGCGCCGGCCTTCGGACCAGCAAGCGCCCACGAGGGTCGCCTTCATTCAGTGCGTGGGATCGCGCGAGGCCGGCCGCAACTACTGCTCCTCGGTCTGCTGCATGTACACGGCGAAGCAGGCGGTGATCGCGAAAGAGCATCAGCCCGGCCTCGATTGCACGGTGTTCTATATCGACCTGCGCGCCGTCGCGAAAGGGTTCGAGCAATACATCGCCCGGGCCAAAGCGGAAGACGTGCATTACATCCGCTGCCGCCCTTCGGCCGTGCGCGAAGTGCCGGGGACGCACGATCTGATCGTCGAATTCGTCGATGAGAACGGCGTTCCGCAGCGCGGTGTTTTCGACATGGTGGTGCTTGCGGTCGGCTATTCGACCGAGCAGACGCGGAAGCTGGCCCAAGGCGTCGGGATTCGTGTAGACGAAAACGGCTTCTGCGAGACGCCGGCGTTCTCGCCGAGCCATACTTCGCGGCCGGGTGTATTCGTGTGCGGGCCGTTCGCGGAGCCCATGGACATTCCCGAGACAGTGGCCGCGGCGAGCGCCTCGGCGGCTCACGCCATGAGCCTGCTGGCGGATAGCCGCGGGACTCTGGTCAAGCCGAAACAGTATCCCCCGGAGCGCGATGTCAGCGGCGAGCCGCCACGCATCGGAGTGTTCGTCTGCCATTGCGGGACCAATATCGCGGGCGTGGTGGATGTAGAGCGCGTGGTGCAATACGCGCTGACGATTCCAGATGTCGCCTATGCCGAGCGCAACCTTTATACGTGCTCGGACGATACGCAGAAGCGAATTCGCGAGAAGATCGCGGAACTGGGCCTGAACCGCGTAGTGGTGGCCTCCTGCACGCCGCGGACGCACGAGGCACTGTTCCGCGACACGATCCGCGAAGCAGGTCTCAACCCGTACTACTTCGAGCTTGCCAATATTCGCGACCAGTGCTCGTGGGTGCACATGCGCGAGCACGAAAAAGCCACAACGAAAGCCATGGACCTGGTGCGCATGGCCATTGCCAAGGTGCGGCTCGACAGTGCGCTCCAGAAACGGCCGCTGGCGGTGACGCAGGCGGCGGTGGTCCTCGGCGGCGGGCCGGCCGGCATGATGGCCGCGCTGGAACTGGCCGATCAGGGCTTTCCGGTGACGCTCGTGGAGCAGCACCAGGAACTCGGCGGGCATGCGCGCGATCAGCGCTACCTGCTCGGCGCGGAGGAGAACCCACGCCTGGGCTTGCCGCAGTTGCTGGCGCGCACGCATTCGCACCCGAAGATCCACGTGATGCTGCGGAGCCGGTTGCAGGCGTTTTCCGGCTCCCTCGGCAATTTCCATTCGACGATCGTCCAGGACGGCCGTGAGCACGAGTTCACGCACGGCGTCCTGATCGTCGCCACCGGCGCCGAGCGCTATCAACCCGCCGAACACCTGCACGGTCAGGACCAGCGCGTGCTTTCGAATTACGAGGTGGAAGCTGAGATCGCGCGAGGCACGCTGCGCGCGGGTTCGGTCGCGTTTATTCAATGCGTCGGATCGCGCTGTGAGGAGCGCCCGTACTGCAGCCGAACGTGCTGCACCGACACGGTCAGAAACGCCATCCGGATCAAGGAACTGAACCCGCAAAGCGAGATCTCGGTGTTGTACCGCGACATACGCACCTACGGATTGCGGGAACGGTTCTACCGTCGTGCGCGGGAGTTGGGCGTGAGATTCATCCGCTACGCGGATGATCAAACTCCCGAGGTGGCCGCGCACAATGGGCGGCTGCGGGTTGCCACCGAAGATCAGCTCACCCGCAGCCGCGTCGAGTTGGAGGCTGAAACCGTGGTGCTGGCGACGGCCACGATTCCCAACCCGGAGAACAAGGAACTTGCGCAACTATTGAAAGTGCCGTTGGGCGAGGAAGGCTTCTTCCTCGAAGCCCACCGCAAACTGCGGCCCGTCGATTTCGCGAGCGACGGCATTTTTCTGTGCGGCGCGGCGCAAGCGCCGATGGACTTGCGCGGTGCGCTCTCGCAGGCCGCGGGCGCTGCGGCGCGCGCCGCTACAGTGCTCTCGCGCGCGACTATC
>CAYMHP010000205.1:0-11610 GCA_964390225.1 uncultured Solibacteraceae bacterium | reverse complement strand
GGTGAACCTGGATTTCCTGCAACACTACCGCCCGCGCGTGAATGTCATCGAGCGCCCGCACGCGGCTTCCGGAGGCGCAGGCTATGCCTTGACGGGCCACCATGAGATTCTGATTCCGCTGGTCGCGGCAGCGCTCCTCGAGAGAGAGCCATGAGCGAAGAGCAGCCCTTCCAGCCGCTCGGAACCCCGCCCGAAACACCTCCGGAGCCGGAGACCCCGCCCGAGCCTCCCATGACCGAAGCGCCGCGCGAGCCCTTCTGGGGCTACTCCGATCTCGCTCTGTTCATCGGGATGGCCGTCCCTTCGCTGTTCCTCGCGTTCGGGATAGTGAAGCTGGTCGAAGGCATGTTGCGCATCCAGCCGAAGATGCGCGTCGCGGAACTCCTTCCCGCGCAGTTTCTTTTCTATGGCTTCCTGTTTGGAGGGCTGCTGCTCATCTTCCGCTTGCAGTACGGCCGCCCCTTTTGGCGATCCCTCGGTTGGGTTCCGCTTCGGGTCCCGCCGGTGATGGTCGTCATTGTCGGAATGCTGACGGCGTTCGGCGTAGCTGCCGGAAGCTTGGTGTTGCGGACGCCCAACACGAGCAACCCGATGACAGAGTTAATGGAAGGCCGCACGTCCCTCATCCTGATCGGTATCTTCGGTGTAACCCTGGCTCCTTTATTCGAGGAACTGGCCTTTCGCGGGTTTTTGCAGCCGCTGCTGGTGCGGAGCATGGGCGCGGTGGCTGGGATCGCCATTACGTCCCTGCTGTTTGGCTTGTTGCACTTCCAGGAATATGGAGATTCCTGGCGGCATGTCATTCTGATCTCGCTCGCGGGGGCGGCGTTCGGATCGATGCGCTATTATACCGGGTCCACCAAATCGTCAACTCTCATGCACGCTTCTTACAACGCTCTTTTCTTTTTTGCGCTATTCGCACAGCGGGGAGAACTGTCGCACTCATGATCGAGACCGTTCAGTGGGTGGATGACTGCGTCGTGTTGATCGACCAGACGCGGCTTCCGATTGAAGAAAAATACGTGACCTGCCGCAGCTATGAAGAGGTCGCGCGCGCCATCCGGGATATGACCGTGCGGGGCGCGCCGGCCATTGGGGTGACGGCCGCGATGGGCGTCGCGCTCGGCGTATTGCACGCTGACGGCGAGAATCTCGATTCGCAGGTGGAGGCCATCTGTGAGACGCTGGCCAAGACGCGGCCGACGGCGGTCAATCTCTTCTGGGCCATCGACCGCATGAAGCGGCTGTACGCGTCGGTTCGGGGCCGGCCCGTTGCGGAGATTCGCCGCCGCCTGATGGAGGAGGCGCTGGCGATCCGCGAGGAAGACATAGCCATCTGCCGGGCCATCGGCCGCAATGGCGCGCCGCTCGTTCCGGACCGGCGGACCGTACTCACGCATTGCAACGCCGGTGCGCTGGCTACCGCGGGGTATGGCACGGCGCTCGGGGTCATTCGCGCCGCCGTCGAATCCGGCAAGAAACTCGACGTCTATGCCGACGAGACCCGCCCCTTCCTGCAGGGGGCGCGGCTCACCGTCTGGGAACTCCAGCAGGACGGAATTGACACCACGCTCATTACCGATAATATGGCCGGGCATTTTCTGAAAAGTGGCCGGATCGGTTGCGTCGTCGTGGGGGCCGACCGCATCGCGGGGAATGGCGATGTAGCCAATAAGGTGGGCACCTATTCGGTAGCCGTCCTCGCCAAAGAGAACGGGATTCCGTTCTTCGTCGCCGCCCCGCTCTCCACGCTCGATCTGACTCTTGCCTCCGGCGATCAGATCCCTATCGAAGAGCGTTCCGCCGCCGAGGTGACACACGTTTTTGGACAGGCCGTAGCGCCTCCCGGCACCTCCGCGAAGAATCCCGCCTTCGACGTAACACCGGCGCGATACGTCACCGCAATCATCACCGAGCGTGGCGTCGCGCGCGCGCCGTACGAAATATCGCTGAAGGGATTGATGCAGTGAGGTAGCGCCGGCGATTTCGTCGCCGGCACAGCGAACCTCACCGGCGGCTCCGACCGCCGGCGCTCCATTCCAGCTACGGCAACCAACCCCTGTGCTAACGTAAATCTGAAATGCGCACGATTCTCGCAATTCTGCTCTGTGCTACTGCCCTGTTTGCCGCGGATGCCGGCCGGCAGGCGCAGAACTTTCTTCTTCCCGACGCGAAGGGACAAAATCACGAGTTCGCGAGCCTGCGGGGAAAAATCGTTGTTCTCGAATTCATGCAGACGACCTGCCCGCATTGCGCCGCGTTCACGTCCATTTTGAAGCGAGTGCAAGCCAAGTACGGGGACCGGGTGGCCATCGTGTCGGTGGTGAATCCTCCGGACACCCCGGCCAACGTCTCCAATTTCATCAGCGAACACAAGGTCACGTATCCGATTCTTCTGGATGCCGGCAGAGTAGCGTACGCCTATCTGCGCAAAGGGGCATTCGACATTCCCTACCTGTTCCTGATCGATACCAACGGTGTGATTCGCGAGGAGTTCGAGTACGGACCGCTTACCCGTGAGGTCTTCGAAGGAAACGCGCTATTCGGGCATATCGACGTCCTGATGGCCGTCGCGCCTGGAACGAGGAAGAACTGATTCGAGAATCTAACGGCCGACGCTTCGAGCGCCGCCGCCTCCGCGCGCGCCCCCGCCAAATCCGCCGCCGCTGAAGCCGCCTCCGGTCGCGCCACCGCCTCCCGCCGCGCCACCGCCCGAGAACCCTCCTGAGGGCTGACCCGCGCCATTGCGCGAAGGCGCGCCGTTCTCGGCCGATGGGAAACCGGTCCCATTCCCGCTGCGATATACCGGAGCGGCATAGTAAACCGCGTAAACAGGGCTCCAGTAGCCGAATCCGAACGGGCTATAGGAGATTCCGCTGCCCGGCAGGAACGTGCATATGTTCAGGGTCGGGTCCCACAGCCACGCGCTCTGGCGCCAACCTCTGCTCGACACATTTTGGGCCGCAATGCGGCTGGCCATAGCAAGCGAATTCGAGCGCTCGGCGCTCCAGGCGTACAGCTCATCGCGCTGTTTGACATCGAATTTTTCGGCCAGTAGAACGCCATCCAAGCTGGTTCCCTTGCCCTTCTTGAGAGTCAGCGGACCGGAAGCAGCTTCGACCGTCGCTTCTCCGTCATACACACGGAATTGCGCCGGAGCCGTTTCCAGCCGGTATAACCCGTGCTTCTCGATGCTGATAGCATTCCCTTTGTAGAGCAGCGTGACTGCGTTGCCTTTATGCAGTTCGTCGCACTCCACCATGATCGACCCGGTCAGCACCTCGGCCCGTGTATCGGAAAGAGCCGTCGAAACAAAGCGCACTGAGCTGTGGTCGGCGATCCGCATAAATACACCGGGCGTCAACAGCACCTCGGCGCGTCCGTCTTCAGTGCGGACCTCCTCGCCGTCGCGCAGCAACGGAAACTGCCCGAACTTGCGCTCCACCAACTGGTCGGCGACGTACACCTTGCCTTCGACATAGTGGACCAGGCCGGAATGAGCGGAAATCACCTGCTGTGCCAACACCGGCGCGGAAAGTACGGCCGCGCAGAACAGCCATCTGAAGGTGGGTCGCATGCGAGAACTCCTGTTTAGATACTGACGAGGGGAGGTCCCGATGTCAAGCCGGCCAGCGCGACCCGCGCCGGCACGGGACGGCGGCTGAAACTCGTTCAGCCCGTCCGCTAAAGGGCGGGGGGCAACCCTGCGGCGGCTGCTCGCAGCCCCGGCTAGCGGGGATAGCGTTGCCGCTGATAGTTTCGCAGGTAGGCCCCGGCAATTCGGTCCGCCACGCTGGTGTGGTCGCGCAGCCAGCCGGCAAGAGATTCCAAGGCTTCAAACAACTGCTGCCGATCGCCGCGCCGGATGCGCAGCCGCACCGATGCGATTCGCCTCCGCGCCGTCACATGCTGCCGTCGATGCCACTCAAAGGCTGGGTACCGGGAACCGCGCATCAAATGCTCTTCATGAAGAAAATGGCCCGCGATCTCGCCGGCCAGCCGGCGTACGAGCGATTCCAGTTGCTTGGGTTTTTCCCCGGCCAGAACCGCCTGTCTCAGTTGCGCGGCGGCGCGGAACATCTGCTGATGCTCGGCATCGATCTCGGGCACATACACCGAATGCTCCTGGGTCCATTCGAGGCTTCGCATATTCCGATTTTAAGGCTTTCGGGCTCCTAAATCCATTATATGCTACAGCGAGCACAGTACTACGGGTCTCATGGATGGGCGAACTCGTTGGCGTGCGGGATCAGCTCGAAATAGACCCTGGCAGGGAGGTCCGTCTGCCAGTGTCCCGCCCAGTGCGCAACTCCGGTACTTCCGAGGAAAAGGATCGCGATGCCTGCGGCGACAGCCCAAGGCGGCACGCGCCATTTCGAGAGTGCCGACAGGAACAACGCGCCCGCGGCGGGACAAGCGGCCACGCATTCCAGGCACCCGGTACATTCGGCGGAGCGAATCGTCACCAGCCGGTCCACTGGCAGGCTGGAAGGGCAACTCCTGGAGCACTTTCCGCAATCGATACATACCGATTTCACGCGCCGGATCCGGAGCGGGCTGGCCATCGCGAACAGTCCCATCAGCGCGCCGTACGGACAAAGGTACCGGCACCAGAAGTTCTGGATGAACAGGGAGGCCCCGACCAGAATGCCCAACGCGACCGCGCCGGTAGCACTCAGGGACCGGAAGAAGTTGAGCATCCTGACATCATCGACCAGCCCGTACGGGCCATCCAGAAACGCGCGGATCTGGTCCACCGGCATCGCCGCCACGGCGTAAACAAACAACGCCAGCAGAATGTATTTCAGGCTGCGCAGCGGCAGATCGACCAAGCTCGGCAGGCGGAAGTTCCGCCCGAACGCCTTTTTGCCCTGGCGCCACAGGTATTCGGAGATTGTCCCCACGGGGCACAGCCAACTGCAGAAGCTCTTCCGGAAAACCCAGGACATCGACAGGAAAGCGGTCAACAGAAACATTCCCGCGGGATGCAAGCGAGGCGCCTTACCGGTCGCCAGCAGGACCCTCAGGTTCATGAGGGAAGCAATCGGCAGCCATCCTTCCACACCGGGCGGACGGCTCACTCGAACCGTCTGTCCGCCTGTCTCGTAGTACCGCACGAAAAAGTAGAACTGGACGCCGATCCAGACATTTAGCGCGAGGAAGGCGGCCTGAAATCCCCGCCGCAGAGTCTGGGAACGATCGGCTGCCGCCCGCGCAAACGGCTTTTTCGTTCGTTGGTGACGGAGCGGCGCTACGGCGGCGGGTGGCATACCTTCTCTCCGCCCTTAACGTAACTCCCGGCTTCAGGGGAGGCTGTGACCGAGGTTACAGCCCTTCCAGGCGGTGCGCAGGCCTTCCCAGGCAGCCTCGCTGAGGGGAGCGGGACTCGCGATCGGTTCTACCTCGAAGCACCGGTTGTTGAGGTAACAATCCAGTTTCTGGCGCATGGCCGCACGCGCACGGTGCAGCCGCGTTTTCACGACATCGGGGTTCACGTCGAGGATCTGCGCCGTCTCTTCGGTAGAAAGTTCTTCGATTTCGCGCAGCAGGACGACCGAGCGGTAGGCCGGCGGCAACTCAGAGATCACGCGGTCGAGCACCGCGCGTACTTCGGAGCGCTGCAACTCGTCGTCGGGAAGGCGGCCCGCATCCGCGATCTCCGCCGAAGCAGGCAGGTCTTCGACCGAGTCCTCGTGCTGCGGCGCGAATACACTTTTGCGGCGATGCATCAGGCAGGCATTCTTGGCAATGCGGAAAATCCAGGCCCGAACGCGCTCCGGTTGCCGGAGTTGTTCGAAGTTTTCGAAGGCGCGGAAAAGAGTCTCCTGGGCGACTTCTTCGGCATCTTCCTGCCGGCCGCACATCAGCCAGCTGTAATGGAAGATCTTCGAGCGAAAGTGCTCGACAAAACGCTCGAACGCCTCCGGCTCGCCCGCCATGACGGCGCGCGCCAGTTCGATTTCCGCTTGCCGGTCCAAGCTACGATTTTATCGCGGCGCGTTCCCGCTCACCGGGTAATTCACGAATGGCTGGCGCCGAAGAACGAAGGCTCCGTCTCCGGATGCGCCTCCTTTTCATGCGTCAGGATGGCCGCTTTCAAGCGGTTTCGCTCCTCCTGCGCCGCATCCATCTGCCGTTCCAACTCCTGGACGCGCTGCTCGTAACGCAGTTTCGTAAGCTTCAGCTTGGAAGACAGCCGGGTATGGTTCATGACAGCCTCCTGGTACTGTTCCCAGAGTCCATCGCAACGCTCGCAGCCCGTTACACGCATTGCCATCTCCTGCCCTACGGCTGCAGCGAACCGGGCTGCAGATCTGACGGAACGCGGAGCAGATTGCGTACGGTTTCGCGGAGCGCGGCCGGAAGGAAGGGCTTGCGCAAAAACGGCAATTCCACTTCGGTCCCCTGGTTTTTGGAGGATAAATGCGCGGAAATGAGCAGCACCTTGATTCCGGGCCGCTCCCGCATGATGTAGTGCGTCAAATCCAATCCATTCATTCGCGGCATTTGAATATCTGTGATCAAGAGGTTGATAGGATGCTGATAACTGCGCGAGAGTTCCAGGGCCTCTACGCCGTGGGCGGCCGCCAGAACGAAGTGGCCGTCCCGATGTAACAGCGTGGCGATCAGGTTTCGGACCAGCACCTCATCTTCGGCGACCAGGATGACAGACTGCCCCTGTTGTTGTTGTGGCGCCATAAGTAGTCTCCGAGCGAGCAAACCCTGCATGCTCGTCGTTCCCCAAAAAAACTATCGCTTGCGAGCGGCGCGAAGAACTTCGACGGCGGTGTCGGATGGTTCACCGCGCGCCGGAAGCGCCGTTCTGCCTGGGGAATATGCAAACTCTTTTCCAGACTCACGAGACTGCCGAAACTATGGTGAGTGGAAACACGAGAACCTTCGACAGCCGTCGGGCACCTGCGAAAGTAAAGTTGTAAGTCGTTGGAGCAGTTCGACTTGTTAGTGCCAGCGCGATACGATGAAGGGATGGAGATGAGTCCGGAGCCAAGCTGGTACTCGCTCAAGGACGAGGACTTGTTGAAGCTCCGGATCTGCGATTTGGGAGTGCGTATTCCAGGCAGCGAGTTGGAGCCGCGGCTCGAACAGTTTTATAGCGAGCTCGCTGGGCGCGAGGTGGCCCTGCGCCCCGACTGTTACCTCGGCGACGAGTGGTTCTCGCCGGAAGGAGTGCCCGCCATTGCGATTCCCTTCTATCTTGCTCACCCGCGCCTGAAAGCTCTGGAACTCCACCAGATGCTCGAAGTGGAGGGCGGCACTCCGGAATGGTGCCTGATGCTGCTGCGACACGAATGCGGCCACGCCATCGATCATGCCTATCAGTTTTCTTCCCAAAACGAATGGCACGATGTCTTCGGCAGTCCGGATACGGAGTACACGCCGGAAACCTACCGTCCGCGGCCATACAGCAGAAGCTTCGTCCAGCACCTTCCGAACTGGTATGCGCAGGCGCATCCGGACGAGGACTTTGCGGAGACTTTCGCGGTTTGGCTGGCAGAGCCTGCAGAGCGGTGGCGCGAACAATACCGCGGCTGGAAGGCGCTGGAAAAGCTGGAATATGTCGATAGTTTGATGCAGGAGGTTCGAACTCACCCGCCCGCCGTAACCAGAGGCCGGCGAATTTCCGAAGCGAGCAAGCTACGCAAGACGCTGGACCACTACTACGCCGCGCGCCGGAAAGTTTATGCCGAAGACTTTCCCGATTTCTATGACACCGACCTGCGCACCATGTTCGCCAATGGCGAGCCGGGCGCAGAATCCGCGGCCAAGGTGATGCGCAGGTATCGGGGGGCACTGATCGAGTCCATTGTGAAATGGACCGGCCAGCGCAAATATACCGTGAGCATGCTGGTGAGGAGGCTGATTTCCCGTTGCCAGGAGCTGAAGCTATCCGCTCCCCGCGATCCGGCTCGCCTGCACTTCGAACTCGCTGCGTACCTGGCGGCGCTGGTGACCAACCACATGTACAAAGGCAGGTTCAAGAGGTCCGTATAGAAATGAAAGTTCTTCTGCTATTCGATCTGGCGCACCCGGTGGACCCAAATGAATCCTTCACGCCGCAAGCGCTGCGCGAGCAAGATAAGCCCACGGAGGCTGAAGTACTGGAAGCGCTGTGCCGCCTCGGTCACCAGGTCGAGACGCTCGCGGTTTACGACGACGTCGCCGCTATTATCGACAAGGTGAGGACTTGGGCGCCGGAAGTCGTCTTCAATTCCACCGAATCGTTCTATCACAACCGCAGCCACGAACCGAACATACCAGCATTGCTGGAATTGCTGAAAATTCCTTATACCGGATCGGGCAGTGACGCCCTGCTGCTGTGCAAGGACAAGGCGCTCTCGAAAAAAATTCTGGCGTACCATCACGTGCGGCTGCCGCATTTCGTCCTGTCGCACCGTTCCTGTCCTCTGCGGCGGCTGCGCCGGTTCAAGTACCCGGCATTCGTCAAACCCGTGTGCGAGGATGCGTCGGACGGCATCAGCCGGGCCTCGTTCGCGCGCGATGAGCACGAAGCCATCGAACGGGCGCGTTTCGTGCACCAGAAGTTCAACTGCGATGCGCTGATTGAGGAGTACATCGAAGGCCGCGAGCTCTATGTCAGCGTCTTCGGAAACCACCGGCTCAGCGTGTTTCCACCGCGCGAGATCTTCTTCGAGCAGGTGCCCGACGATATGCCCAAGTTCGCAACCTTCCACGCCAAGTGGAACGAGCCGTACCGGCAGAAATGGGGCATCACCAACGGGCCCGCGGGGCCTCTCAACGACGAAGTGCTTGCGCAATTGACAGAGCTTGCCCGCAAGGTTTACCGCGTGCTAAAGATCCGCGGGTTCGGGCGTATCGACGTACGGCTTACCCCGACGAACGAGATCTACGTCATCGAGGCGAATCCGAATCCAGCCCTGGGGCGCGACGAAGATTTCGCCCAATCGGCCGGCTATGCCGGTATCAATTACGACTGCCTCATAAAGGAAATTTTGAACACCGCGGTGGCCTGAACCGTAGCGCCGGCGATCTATCAGCGCTGAACCTGAATGCTGCAACACATCCGGCGTTGGCCCAGCGCATTGGTGGGATAAGACCCCGCCTTGTCGGGCCGAGGGAACTCGCTCGCGCAAGACAGAGCCTTACGCTACCGTTGCTTCGAGCAGAACCCGATGAAAGTCGGCCCTCCCGTGCTATTCTGCGACCGGAATGCCCCCGAGCACCAAATCCGCGCGCCGCTGGTTCATTCGTGGCCGCGTCCAGGGCGTCGGCTTCCGCTACTTCGCGCAGCGTGCCGCAGCGGCGCTAGGCGTCGCCGGCTACGTGCGGAATCTTGATGACGGCCGCGTGGAAGTCTATGCCGTCGGGCCTGAGGACAAGCTCTCCGAAATGGCGGGGCAACTCCACAGAGGACCGCGCTGGGCGGAGGTTCACGCCGTTGAGGAGCAGGCCGCGGAGCCGCGCGCGTATCATTCGTTTGAAATCGAACCATAACTGGTACAATTTTGAGGCGGCATGGAAGACCTGAAAAAGCTGATCCGCGAAGTGCCCGATTTTCCGAAACCGGGCATCCTTTTCTACGACATCACCACTCTGCTCAAGGACCATTGCGGCTTTCGTTCCGTCATCGATGGCCTGAAGCATCATTACCAGGACGCCAAGGTCGATACTGTGCTGGGCATCGAAGCGCGCGGCTTTATCTTCGCGCCGGCGTTGGCTTACGCGCTGGGAGCCGGTTTCGTACCGGTCAGAAAGCCCAAAAAGCTACCCGCCGAGTGCGTGACGGTGACCTATGACTTGGAATATGGCACCGACAGCCTCGAGATGCACAAGGATGCCCTCGCCAGCGGGCACCGCGTGCTCATCGTGGACGATCTGCTGGCGACCGGCGGCACGGCTGCAGCCGCGGCGCGCATGGTCGAAAGCGTCGGCGGCACGGTCGCGGGCCTGGGCTTCGTCATCGAGTTGACGTTTCTCAAGGGCCGGCAGAAGCTCAACGGTCACGACGTATTCTCGCTGCTCCAGTACGACAAATGAAGACGCGCGACGCCGCCACGCGCCGCGCGCGTGTCCTGGCGCTGGCCAAGGTCAACCTGGATCTGCGGGTCCTCTCGCAGCGGCCCGACGGCTACCACGAACTTCGCACGGTCTTTCAGACGATTAGCCTGGCCGATACCCTCGACATCGCATTCACACCCGGCCGGGGCACGCGCATCGAACTCGAGGATGCTTCCGCCATACCCGACAACCTGGTGGCGAAGGCGGCGCGACTCGTCCTGGAGGCGACGCGCTCGTACGGAACGGTCGCTATGCGGCTCACGAAAAAAATACCCATGGGCGCGGGCCTCGGCGGCGGATCCAGCGATGCCGCGGCGGTCCTGCTGGCGCTTCCGGTTTTGGCCGCCCAGGAGATCAGCGCCGGACGCTTGTCGGAACTGGCAGCCGAATTAGGCAGTGATGTCGGTTTCTTTCTGCTTGGCGGAACCGCCGTGGGTATTGGACGTGGGGTCGAGGTGTTTCCGCTGCCCGATGTACGGCCGCAACCGGGTCTGCTGGTAGCGCCCGGCGTGCATGTATCCACAGCCGAAGCGTACCGCCGTCTGAGCCCCCGTTTGACAAGCGAATCTCAACAAAATAAAATATTTAGTTTCCAGTCACGCACTTGGGATTTGAGCCGGGGCGAGGACGCTCGTAATGATTTTGAAGCAGTTGTCTTTGAACAACACCCCCGGCTGGCCGCTCTCAAGAAGCGGTTGACGCGGATTGGAGCCTCACCGGCCTTGATGAGCGGCAGCGGCTCCGCGGTTTTCGGATTATTTCGTTCTGGTGACGAAGTGTCTCGCGCCCTGAACGCGTTGGAAGGGGAAGAGGTATTACGAATTTCGCTGGTGAGCCGCGCACGGTACCGTTCGCTGTGGTGGCGCGCGCTCAACGAACATATTGACCAAAAGACATGGCCGCCCCGAAGCCGCTACTTGCGATGGACCACGACCGCCTGAAAATTTTCGCCGGGAACGCCAATCCCGCACTCGCGCAGGAGATCTGCGATTGCCTGGGCCTGGAGATGGGGCGCGCAATGGTGCGCCAATTCTCCGATGGCGAGATCTATCTGCAGATTCAGGAAAACGTGCGCGGCGCCGACGTTTTTGTGATTCAGCCGACGTGCCGGCCCGTAGACCGCAGCCTTATGGAACTGCTGTTGATGATCCAGGCGTTGAAGCTGGCGTCCGCCGAACGGATCACGGCGGTGCTCCCGTATTATGGCTACGCGCGGCAGGATCGCAAAGACAAGCCGCGCGTGCCGATCTCGGCCAAGCTGGTGGCCAGCCTGCTGGAGGCTGCCGGCGCCGACCGCGTGCTCACGCTCGACCTGCACGCCGCGCAGATCCAGGGCTTTTTCGATATTCCCGTCGACCACCTGTTCGCGACTCCCGTTTTGATCGAGTATTTCCGTGCCGTCAGCACTTCGGAGTGGACGGTGGTTTCCCCGGACGCGGGCGGTGTGGAGCGGGCCCGCGCATTTGCCAAGCGGCTCAACTCTCCTCTGGCCATCATCGACAAGCGGCGCGAGGATGCTAATGTCGCCGAAGTAATGAATGTGGTCGGCGA
>CAYMHP010000204.1:0-11636 GCA_964390225.1 uncultured Solibacteraceae bacterium | reverse complement strand
TCCGGGCAACGGTGAAGCTCTATCTCGACGGCAAGATTCGCCAGTGGTACTCGAGGGGCGACGGCAGAGGGGTGGTTCTCTTCGTTGACGCCAAGAGCGTTGACGAAGCCCACGCCATCATCGACCCGATGCCGTTGTCGAAAGAGAACCTGATGGATCACGAGTACATTCCCGTAGGTCCCCTCGTGCCGCTGACTGCCCTGATTGGCAATGGGCAGGCCCGGCAATAACTGAAATTACTTCAAGCCACGAATGAACACGTCTGTTCATTCGTGGCGCTTGGAAAGCCGCAACCAGAAAGGATCGATTATGCCATCCGCAGCTTTGTTCGGAATCAGTGTCGCCTTCGGCTTGGCTGTTTGGGGAGCCGTGGCGTGGCAATATATTTGGCCGGCGCTCAGAGAACGCCCCAGCCCCGAGAACCTGAAGCCCATCCTGCTTTTGCATGGGTTCAGGTTCCTCGGATTGGCGTTGGTTGTGCCGGGTGTTGTATCTCCAGAGTTACCTGCCGCATTTGCTCAACCAGCCGCTTATGGTGATCTCATGAGCGCCATTCTGGCTTTGTTCGCGCTGGCTACTCTGGGAACCCGTGCTGGGACAGTGGCGACCTGGGTTTTCAATATCTTCGGAACGGCGGATCTGCTCTTTGCGTTTTACCAGGGCGGCCGCATATCACTCCCCGATATGCAAGGATTGTTAGGCGCCGGTTATTTCATCCTGACCGCCTACGTGCCTCTTCTTTTCATCACGCATGGCCTGGCGTTTCGGATCCTGCTGCGAACGAAGGTCGTCGCCCCATCGCGGAGCAAGCTGCGTATCGCCTGATGCCACGCTGGTTCAATTGTAAGTTGCATCATTCGGACCCGGCAATCCCATGCCTTATGACGGCCGCATCTATAACTTGTTCGATTATCGGACCGAACTGCAGCGGCATCCTCGGGAACCAGCAGACCTGACGATGCAGGCCGGGCCAACTGGCGCGTCTGCACGATTAGGCTTCATCCTCGGGACTCTTGCCGGATGCAGTCTCGTTCGGATAGTTGAAGAACAGCTGATTACCGTCGGGATCATCGACCACGAGGAGACGGTAGCCCCACCGGCCATCCTTGACCGGAGCGCCCTTGGCTTCGAGTTCAATCCGCAGCGCGTCGAGGGCCGCGACCGCGGCCTCGCGGGTCTGCGGCTCGACGTTTAACGAGATGAACATCAGGCCTTTGCCGACTTTCTCGGGCCACTGGCTGGAAAGGATGACCGCGCAGCCCTGCCGCTCCACCTGGGCCACGAACGTCTTGCCGTCCTCCTCGAAACGCCAGGGGCTCGAGAAGCCGAGGCACTCGACGTAGAAGCGGATCGATGCGTCGACATCGGTCACGTGGAGGACGGGGCGAGCGAACCAGTCGGTCATAGGTAGATCTCCTCGATTGCAGACAACTTCTTCCTGCGTCTTGAATTCTACATACCAGCAGCGGAGGTGTAGTGTCCAAGAGCGGCTCTGGCGTAGAATCCAACCCGGGATGCCCCGGGTTGAACTGCGCTTTTCATCACGCATGGCCTGGCGTTTCGGATCCTGCTGCGAACGAAGGTTGTCGCCCCATCGCGGAGCAAGCTGCGTATCGCCTGATCTCACGCTGGTTCAGCGGTAAGTTCGATCACGATTCGGACCCGGAAGTCCCGTTTGTCCGAACAGCTGCATCTGCGAGGCGTTTCGCATCGCGGCGAACCGGATATATGGCTATACCCGCAAGGGCGCTCCAGAACGCCACGTTGAATTTCCCCAGGAAACCGGTGTTAAACCAAGCGACGCCCGAAACCGCCATGCCCAAACCCGAGAAAAGCATGCTGAAGAAAGTACAGGACCACAGAAATTGGGCTGCCTGCTTCTTTGCAGTCCCGCTGCTAGCTAAGCGTCGGACCGCCCTACGCGTCCAGAACAGCACGAATCCCAAAGAAGCGCCGGAGAAGACCACGAGAGTGAAGTCGAGAATGTTCAAGTACATTATCGTTCGTACGAGGAACACACCGAACACAAACGCCGATGGTGCAGCGCAAACGGCATGGGTTTGTAGCTTGCTCTCGATGGAACCGGTGTTCCTTGCGGTTAGCGGACGGCCTGTCCAGGCGACCACAAACAAGCCGACACTAACCGCGATTAGCAACGTGCCAACCAAAATGGCAAGCGTTTTCTCGCTTCTCGCCAGGACATCACTACCTGCAATCCTCTCGAAAAAAATTCTATCGACGCCGGCATACAGCAGCGCAAAGGCGGCGAGCAGGGTAAGCCACCGGACCTTCTTCGGATCCTTCATATCTCGGTTCAAGTTGAGCACGATACGATGACGCAGGCAAACATCTCAACTTGAAGGAAAACGCCCGATAATCGAGAATCGCACGGGTGCATCAAGAACGGAACGACTTGTGCAAAAATACGGCGCATGCCAGCAGAAAACTTCACGATCGAGGTCCCGGATGCTGTGCTTACGGATTTGGCCCGGCGTCTGGACGCCACTCGCTGGCCGGATGAGCTCGAGACTGCGGGCTGGGAGCTCGGCTCGAATCTCGGCTATATGCGGTCGCTCGCCGAGTATTGGCGTCATGGATATGACTGGCGGCGCGAAGAGGCAAGGCTGAATCAGCTGCCGCAATATCGCATGGCCCTCGACGGTTTCCATATCCATTTCTTGCATGTACGGGGAAAGGGACCGGCGCCGCTGCCGCTGCTGATCACGCATGGATGGCCTGGAAGCTTTGTCGAGATGGTGAAGATCATTCCACTCCTGACGGATCCCGCGGCACATGGCGCGAAGGCGGAAGATGCATTCGATGTGATTGTGCCCTCGCTGCCCGGCTACGGGTTCTCCGATCGCGCGCGAGAGCCAGGAATGGAACCGGGGAAGATCGCCGGGCTGTGGGCGCGATTGATGCAGGAACTCGGGTATAAACGTTTTGGGGCGCAGGGCGGCGATTGGGGATCGGTGGTTTCGATTGCACTCGGACTGGGACATCGAGAGCATGTGATCGGAATTCATTTGAATTACATCGCCGGGCGCTTCCTGCTTGGAGGCAGCCTGGATCGAGCGCCCGAAGACGAGATAGCGGGTGCGTATCAGGCCGTACTCCGTGCCTGGTTTGATCGCGAAGGCGGTTATAGCCATGAACAGGGGACGAAGCCGCAGACCCTCAGTTACGGTTTGAACGATTCTCCTGTCGGACTCGCGGCTTGGATCATCGAAAAGTTCAGGACATGGAGCGACTGTGGAGGGGATATCGAACGCGTTTTCACGCGCGACGAGCTGCTGACAAACGTGATGATCTATTGGGTCACCGAAACGATCCATTCTTCAACGCGCCTCTACTATGAGTCGCGGCAGCGGCCGCTCAGTCTTTCACCTGGCAATCGTGTCGGGCCTCCGGTAGGAGTTGCGCTCTTTCCCAAGGAAATCCCCATGCCTCCGCGCACACTCGCCGAGCGGGCGCTGAACCTCGTGCGTTGGACCGAGATGCCCAGGGGCGGCCACTTTGCCGCCATGGAACAGCCCAAGCTGCTCGCGAACGATGTACGGGAGTTCTTCCGAGATTTGCGATAGAACTTCCGCGGAGGATCACTCCGCCGCCAGGAGTTGTCCTCAGCTGCGGCAGCAAGCGTCCGCCGCGGCGCGAATTATTAAAGGATGCCCGCTCGAACGGTACTTGCCCTACTTCGGCGGGTCGACCCCCTCGACTGATTTTGCAATCGCCTCGTCCATCGAATAACGTCCTTGAATGTACGGCTCCCACGCATCCTCAATCGGTTTTCGATATGCGGACCACACCCGGTCGAACAAACCCAACGAGTAAACCAGGGGCGTGTAGTCGATTTTTCGCGCTGCGAGTACATTACGGACGACTTCGCCAGTGAGGTAAAACTGAGTGGCGTGCCAAAGGTCTCCATGTTGGCGGACGGAATCGCCCAGAGCGGTCGTCAGCTTTCCTCGCAGCTTAAAAATCAGCACATGCGAGAATTCATGGAATACTATCTCGGCCGCCGACCAATCCTGGTCTACCGGATCGGTGCTCGAAAGAACCGAGTGGGGCGGATTTACGCTCGTGTAGGCCTGCCCCCAGTGACCGACCCAGACTGCGTCGGCCCGAACCGGGGCGGAGAACCACTTCGCATCGTAAGTCTTCTCCAACCTTGGGATGACCTCGGGGGCAATGGCCTTCACACGTTCGGTGACTGAAGAGATCCAGGCACGATTCACGCGATCTTGCTCCGGCCAGAAATACCGGTGAAAGACTGGCCGTACGGTCTCTAGCGTCGCTCGTAATTCTTTGTCGATTGCGGGATCATCCAGCTTGCCGGAGACCAGCGCAGCCTTGATTCTTTCCATCCCACGTCCGCTTAATGGGTCCCTATCTGCGATTTGGGCGTCGTAATATTTCACGGCTTGGTCCCAAGCAATGCGCTCCTCCGGAGTGAACGGCGCTGCTAATGGATGGGGAAGTTTCTGGGCGAGAACACGACCTTCAGTCCGGCCCGCCCAAGCGGCCGCGTAAAGGGTGTGGTGCAGGTTCAGCAATTCGTCGCTGAAGAATCGGATATTCGCAATTTCAGCAACTGGCTCTGAAGATGTCTGAGCCGAGGCAGCAACCGCGCTGAGAATTGCCAAGCCTGCCCAACTAAGGCGATTGAAGCTCATCCGACGAGTGTATCGATTGTACCTTTTCGGGATCGCAACAGAAAGGGCGGACACCGGTAGCGTCCGGGTCCGGATGTCAGGCTGTGGCGCAGCCGAAACCTTTGTCTCCTACGGACATAAGAAAATTCGTCCGATTCCACACGGAAGAGCGCAGGCGGTCGCAGCTGCTGGTGTATTTCTTGCCTGCCGATAACACCTCCACTCGTTGCGATATCATTTCAATCAGGTCGCATGAAACGCGGCATTTTCATCCTGGCCCTGTGCGCCGGGTGGGCGCAGGCGCACGACATCATCACCACTCCTCTCACCTTCGATCGGGAGATCGTGCGACTCCTGAACGCTCGTTGCAATTCGTGCCATCGCGAGGGCGGCTCCGCGTTTTCTCTGATGACCTATAACGACGCCCGGCCGTGGGCGGAGGCCATTAAGGAAGAGGTGCTTTCGCGGCGCATGCCTCCGTGGGGCGCCATCAAAGGTTTCGGCGATTTTCGTAACGACCAGGCCCTGACTCCCGAACAGGTGGAGCTGATCGAGGGCTGGGCCGACGGCGGAGCGCCCGAAGGCGACCCGAAGGATTTGCCGCCCGCGCCGAAGTTCAGCGACCCGCTGAACACCGAACTCCCGCACGGCGCCATTGCCGTAAGTGGCGAGCTCAGAGTGAAGCACGCCTTCATGCTGGGCGGCCTGGTGCCGCGCACGATTCCGGGCGACGTCTCCCTGCAGATTACGGCGGAGCTTCCCGATGGCAGCATTGAGCCGCTGCTCTGGCTGGAGGAATACAAGCCGAAGTTCGCGCACCCGTTCTGGTTGCGCACGCCGCTGGAACTCCCGGCCGGCACCATGATCCACGGTGTCCCTGCGGGCGCCCGCATCGATCTGCTCCCTCCCGGCGCGGAACCGCCCGCTCCCGAGAATGCAGCCCGGCCGGCCAGCGCCGCGGCCAAAGCAAAGCCCTAGAGTCGCACCTTGCGCGCCGTCGTCATCGGGATAGGATTCGTCGGTCGTGTGCATCTGGAGGCCCTTCGCCGCCTGGGCTCCATCGACGCCTATGCGGTTAGCGCGCGCAGCGAACCCGAGTACCGCAAAATCATCGAGGACCCCGCCATCCACGCCGTCCATATCTGCACTCCGAACTCTACGCACGTTGCGATCGCGGCACTGGCCCTCGAAGCGGGGAAACACGTCGTCTGTGAAAAGCCGCTCGCGACCTCCGTGGCCGAGGCGCGGCAGCTTGTGGAATTAGCGCAAGCCAGGCGCCTCCGCAACTGCACCTGCCAC
The DNA here is from genome assembly GCA_964390225.1 of uncultured Solibacteraceae bacterium. Lineage (GTDB taxonomy): Bacteria > Acidobacteriota > Terriglobia > Bryobacterales > Bryobacteraceae > PSRJ01. The sequence goes on along the minus strand of CAYMHP010000204.1, from coordinate 5,682 downwards.
AACCTGCGCTACTACCCCATGGTGCAGCAGATACGGCAAATGTGCGCGGCGGGCGAGCTCGGCGACATTCTCGTGCTGCAGGGCACCTACTCGCAAGACTGGCTGCTGCTCGATACCGATTGGAACTGGCGCATTGATCGCGCAGAGAACGGCCCCTCCCGAACCATGGCCGACATTGGCTCTCACTGGTGTGATATGGCCGAGCACGTCACCGGTCAGCGCATCACGGAGCTCTGCGCCGACCTGCAGACATTCCATCGGACGCGGAAACGCCCGAAGGGAGCCATCGAAACGTTTGCCGGCAAGCGGCTCACTCCCGACGATTACGTCACTACGCCGGTGGACACCGAGGACTTCGGCTCGGTCCTGTTCCACATGGGTGCGCGCACGCGCGGCAGCTTCACCGCCAGCCAGGTCGCCGCCGGATGCAAGAACCGGCTGAGCCTCGAAATCTACGGCGCGCAAGCCTCCGTCCGTTGGGACCAGGAGAGCCCCGACGCGCTATGGATCGGCCACAGAAATTCCGCCAATCAGGTGCTCGTCAAAGATCCATCGCTGATGAACGCCGGTGCGCGATCGTACGCCGACCTTCCCGGAGGCCACAGCGAAGGCTACGATGATACCTTCAAACAGGTCTTCCGCCGCTTCTACTACTCTATCGAGCACCCGGATGCCGTCCCCGAGTATCCGCAGTTCATCGATGGCCTTCGGCAATTGCAACTTGTCGAGGCCGAGCTAACCAGCCACCAGCGGCGCGGCTGGGTCGAAGTGCAGTAGCCGCCCACGCAACGGAACTTGCGCTTTTCAGCCCCGTCCCTTCAGGGCGGGGGTCGCGAGAAGGTGAAGTGCGGCCGATCTGAGCTGCCGGCCTAGAACGCTGCTGCGCCCGCTTCGGCGACGGAGTGATCCTGCTCCCCCGATCCTCCGCTGACGCCGATCGCGCCCACTACCTTGCCGCCGCGCTTCAACGGAATGCCCCCGGCGAAAATCATGATGCGTCCGTGATTGGAAACATGGATGCCGAAGAACTGCCCGCCGGACTGAGAGTGCGTGGCCAGGTCCTTCGTCGAAATATCGAATGCGCGCGCGGTGAATGCCTTATTGATCGAGATATCGATGCTGCCCAGCCATGCGCCGTCCATGCGGACGTGCGCCACGAGGTTGCCGCCCTCGTCGGCCACGGCGATGTTCATCGGCTGTCCGATTTCCTTCGCCTTCTTCTCTGCTGCCGCGATGACGCGTCGTGCGTCTTCCAAACTGACCATGTAATCTCCTTTGGCGCGAAGTTTGGGGGGCGCGATCTGAGGCGATTATACATCGCGGGCGTCAAATCCGAATGGCGGCTCCGTGATGCGTCAAACAGCGAGCGATTGGCCGTCTTGTTCGGGGCGCGGCAGCAATTCGAACGAGACTCTTCGCTTGGGGCTGCGGGCGTACGTTTCCGGAAACTTCTTGCTCATCCGGAAATACGGCTCGAGCCGCTCGATCGCATTTCTCATGCTGCGCTGAATGTGTTCGCGCATGGCCTCTGCCGCCAGCGATCCATTCCCGGCCGAAAGCGCTTCCATCAGCTCCTGGTGGTGCCGGTGCGGTTCGCCATTCACTGTTAGGACGGGGCTGGAGCAAAGCCACGTCGAGGAGAGCGCGCAGGTGCGATCGATGACCTCGCACAGCGCGGGGCAGCGCGAACCCTCCGCGATGCGCCGGTGGAGTTTCTCGTGCAGCCTCAGGTAGACAAACCGGTCCGCCGCGGAATCAATGGAGAGCGCGTCTACCCGGGCGGCGAGCTTCATCAATTCGCCGCGCTCGTCCGTCGTGGCGCTCTCGGCAAACAGGCGCGCCGCCTGCGTCTCGAGCGCCTCCCGCACCAGGTAATTGCCGCGCACGTCCTCACGCGTGGGAACCCGCACGCGCGTCCCGGCGCGCGGACGGCTCTCCAGCAGCCCTTCGTTTTCCAGGCGCAGCAGCGCTTCCGAGATCGGCAGGAAACTCATGCCCAACTCGGCTGCCAGCTTTCGCCGCGAGATCACCTGGCCGATTGACAGATCTCCGCGCAAAATGCGCTCGCGCACGACAAGGTAAGCCTCACCGGCCAGACCAATATTCTTCGGACTCTTTGCCATCACCGAACTCCCCGTTAAATTGGGAGTAGTGTACCACGCGGCAGCCCTCGATTCACATCCGCGGCAGTTTTCAGCCTCGTTCCGTAAGGGCGGGGGTCGCGTTATTTCGGTTCCTTCGTACCCAGATGCATCAGGTCTTTGTTGTTTTCCAGGCAGACGTATTCCAGCAGTTCCCAGCCGGGCCGGAACTTCACTTTGAAACTCGTCGTCCACGGCTTTGTATAAGCCTTTGGATCTTCGATCGTCGCCTCGTATGCCAAAGTCATGGAATCGGGACGGCGGAATTTCTCGATCACGTGCAGTTGGTCGCTCGCCGGATGGCCGACGTAATCCAGCCAGGTCTTCCCGTTGAAACCGACCGTGTCCACCACCAGCGTGTCGTTTCCTTCCCACCACCCGATCGACTCGCCCAGCCACGTCGGGTTCAATTCGTCCGCCTTCGTGTGCTTGCGGCCGTCCATGTAAACCGTGCGATACATGTGCGACGCGCCTTCGTACAAAATCACCATGCGATCCGGGAGTTGAATCATCTTGAACGGGTACGGAGTCCCCGTGTACCGCGGCACGCCCGGCGGCAGGCAGTATCCTTCGGGGTCGTCCTTCGAATCGTTCGCGCGCCGCTCCTTGAAGGTCTCCAGCCCCCACGGAGTGAACGGCACATCGATGGCCTTGTCTACGTACTTTTTATCGGCCCAGTCGAGCACCCAGATCGGCGCCCACACGCCCTTGCCGCCGAAATCGACCTTGCCGTCCGGCAGCCGCGGCGTGGGCTGAGGCGCTGCCGCCACCTCTTTGGCCGCGCCTGCGGTCTGGCCGGCAGCTGGTGTGGCGAGAAACGGAAGAACGGCGAGCGCGGCCGTCCCGCTGACGATGGAAAACAGGAAACGATTTACCACGTGAACTTCTCCAATGCGAATCGAAGGCTTCGGTCCAAGTATACAATGGCCCTCTGATATTTCAAATCCGTTGCGGTGATACCCTGGATCTCCCATGCTCGACGAAACCCACGATCCCGCGCTCCGCAGTTGGGTGGAATCGGCCAACGCCCCGGAAAGTGACTTCCCGATCCAGAACCTGCCTTTCGGCAGCTTCCGCCGGCGCCGCGCTGAAAGCGGTCGCGCGGGCGTCGCTATCGGCGACCGGGTGCTGGATGCCTCCGGTGCGTTGGGCGTCGATTCCGTGCAGGCCGTCATGGCGATGCCGAAGGACCAGCGCATCGAGTTGCGCCGCCGCATCAGCCGCTACCTCGCACAACCGTCGCCGGGATGTCAGGAATGGCTTCTCCCGGCAAGCGAGCTCGAGCTACTTCTGCCGGCCGAAATCGGCGATTACACCGACTTCTATGCGAACCTCTATCACGCCACGAACGTGGGCAGCATGTTCCGCACGGGCGACCCTCTGCAGCCGAACTACAAATGGGTTCCCATCGCGTATCACGGCCGCGCTTCGTCAATCGTCGTGAGCGGCACGCCCATTCGCCGCCCCTGGGGACAGATCGCCGGGACCCCGGCAGGCCCGCCGGCCTTCGCTCCCACCGCACGCCTCGATTACGAGTTGGAGATCGGCGCATTCCTGGGTCCCGGCAATGCGCTTGGCCAGCCGATCCCGATCGCTCAGGCCGAAGACCACCTCGTCGGCGTCTGCCTGTTAAACGATTGGTCGGCCCGCGACATCCAGACCTGGGAATATCAGCCGCTCGGCCCGTTTCTCTCGAAGAATTTCGGCACGTCGGTCTCGCCCTGGGTGGTGACGCTGGAAGCGCTGGAGCCTTTCCGCCGCGCACCGGAGCCGCGGGCGCCATCCGACCCGCCGCCGCTCCCTTATCTGCAGCGCAGCGCAAACGACGCATTTGGCATCATGCTCGAGGTGTGGCTCCGAACGGCGCGTATGGTCGAGCCGATGCTCGTCAGCCGTGGCGATTTCGCATCCATGTACTGGACACTCGCGCAAATGCTGGCTCACCACACATCCAATGGGTGCAACATTCGCCCCGGCGATTTGATCGGCAGCGGCACCGTTTCCGGCCCTGAAAAAATCAACCGCGGCTGCCTGTTGGAGATGACCCGCCGCGGCGCCGAGCCGCTCCAGTCGCCTAACGGCGAAACCCGGCACTTTCTGGAAGACGGCGACGAAGTCGTGCTGCGCGGCTGGTGCGAAGCCCCTGGTTTCCGCCGCATCGGCCTGGGCGAATGCCGCGGCCTAATCCTCCCCGCGTGGGGCGGGCTTTAGCCTGCCGCGGGCTTGAGGCCGCGCAACCTTCTACGCCTTTTCCAGCGGCTCCGGCGGCATATACCGGCGCACGCCGAGATCGTAAGCCGCGGCGCCAATCAGCCCACCTACCAGCGGACCCACAATCGGCACCCAAAACACCGGAGCGCCATCCGTCAATCCATTGTTCTTGAATCCGGCCACTACGGTGAACAGCCGCGGCCCGAAATCGCGCGCCGGGTTGATGGCGTATCCATGCAGCCCGCCAAACGACATGCCGATCCCCAGCACCACCGCGCCGATCAGCACCGGCGTGAGATTCGCGAGCGGCGGTTGGTTCCGTTGATCGATGATGGCAAACACCAGGAATACCAGCAGCGCCGTGCCGATCGTCTGGTCCAGCAGGCCGGCCGATGGAAGCTGCGGGTACGTCGGGAACGTTGTAAACACGCCCGCGGTATGGTCGAGCCGCGGATCGGCAGCGCGAAACGCCGGAAGAAAATCCCAGAACACCAGGGCCGCGCCGCAAAAACCGCCCAAAATCTGCGCCACGCTATACGGGATCACTTTGCGCCACGGGAAGCCGCGGAACGCCGCCAGCGCCAAAGTGACAGCCGGGTTGATGTGCGCCCCCGAGATTCTTCCCGCCACATAGCACCCCATCGTGACGCCGAGCGCCCAGCCGAAATTGATGTTAGTCCAGCCTCCGTGCACGATCTCGCCAGGAACTCCGGTGCCGAATAGCACCACCATGGCGACGACGCCGTTGCCGAACAACATCAGGACCATTGTCCCCGCAAACTCCGATACCAGTTCAGGCCACATGCCTCGTACATGATATCCCAAGGTGTGCGGAATTCTACGGATCGCGCGGGAAAAAGATGCACTCAATAGGACACCGGGAACCCCGTGCACCGGGCACTAGATTCCCGGTGTGTGCGGGTAGCCGATGCTCGTCCGGCTTACCTACCGGCGGTCGTACCGGTCGGCGTCATGGAAGTCGCCGTCCGGATGGTTGTGCCGCCATCGCCAGTATTCGTCCTGCTGGCGGCGGTTCTGCCGGGCCCAATCGCGGTATTGCTCGTTGCGCTCCTGCAAATAACGCCGGTACGCCTGATTCTCGTGTTCGTTCCACTCGTGGTAGTCTCTGTGCGTACGGTCATAGTAGCGTTGCACGTGACGATCGTGATGATCGTCATCATCCGCGCGCATGACTACCGGGGCGACCAGGACGGTGCTTAGCAAAAGTGCTCCCAGGTAACGACGCATAAACGTTATCCCTCCACGCTGGAAGGAAGCACGCGCGTAGCCAATCGCACCGTTATGTGCGACCCCGAACTTAAGGAACCTT
>CAYMHP010000203.1:0-11771 GCA_964390225.1 uncultured Solibacteraceae bacterium | reverse complement strand
GCGCTGCACTGCGCTGATCCGGCCGGGATTCGGGTGAGCCGCCCAGGCCTGGTCGATTTCGTTTTCGAGCGTGGCGGCCACCACTTTGTAGGTGGCCGGCTCGGGCCGCGGCATCTTCGGCGGTGGCATGGAGCCCTGCCGCAGCTTGGTGATCACCTTCTCCCATATTTCGGGGTGCGCAGCCGGATTGTTGGCGTCAAAGGTGTCCAGCATCAGCCCGGCAGTTTTCAGCTTCTGGTTGTGGCAGGTAATACAGTACTTGTCGACGACGGCTTTGGGAGTAACGGGAGAGGTTTGTGCCGGGGGTGCCGGAGTTTGCGCGGCCAGCAGCATCGCGAGGCCGAGCCCGCCTACCAAAAGTCTCAATTGATCAATCACCTCTGAGAGCTCCCTGGTTTCCCCAACCCGGTGGGCGGGAACCTCCGCTTGGACTCCGGATACCTGCCAGTATATAACGGCCCGGTGAGCCCCATTATCGGAGGTTTTCTGTACCAAGCTGATTTCATTAGCCCGGTCGAGGAGCAAGCCTTACTGGACCAAATCGCTCGCCTACCATTTGGCGAAGTTCGCATGCACGGAGTTACTGCCAAACGGCGGGTTGTTCACTTCGGCTTGATGTACGGCTACGATTCCTGGCGGCTCACGCCGGGGCCGCCGCTGCCGGTCTTTCTGATGCCAATCCGCGATCGCCTGGCGCAATTCATCGCGGTGGATCCGGACTCCCTGGCAGAGGCGCTCGTGACCGAATATTCGCCGGGGGCTGGAATCGGCTGGCACCGCGATGCGCCGGCGTTCGGGAGTGTCGCGGCCATTTCGCTGGTAAGTGCCTGCCGGATGCGCTTCCGCCACGGCAAGTCGCGCAATTGGGAGACGGGGGATGTCACCCTCGAGCCGCGCGCCGCCTACGCACTCACCGGCACCGTCCGCTCCGAGTGGCAGCACAGCATTCCGGCGACGGCCGGCCTGCGCTACTCGGTCACGTTCGGCACCCTCCGGCAAACCGCAGAGCTAAATCCAGAGTAATCGCCAGACGCGTATAATCTGCGGAGGGCAGGACGCTATGGCAGAAGCGACGATAGTCCGGGTCAAACCGCGCATGCGGCGATGGCCGCTTGCGGTTGCTATTCCGATCGTCGCGCTCGCAGCGTGGATCGTCCGCGATTTCACCGTCCAGAGCCGGCAGTCGCTTCGGCATTTCGACGGCCACGCGGTGGGCCGGCTCGAGACGGACATGTGGCGGTCGTACTACGACCACCATTCGTTGCGGCTCTTTGGCGAACTCATCGAACTCCTTCGCGAGCAGTATCACCTGCCTTTCTGGCGCTCCGTAACCGGGGCTTATCACGCCGCGCACGCAGCCGTAATATTTCAGCAGGGTCACAACCGCGCGGAGTACGAGCGCGCCCTGCCCGATATCGAGAGTTTCTACGCGAATATCCGCCGCGGAAGCGATGTTCCCTTCCCCGTGGAGGAAACCGCGCGGCTGGAACTGGAGTGGTGGATCGTTCACCGCGAGCGAGAACGGCACCAGCCCGGGGATCTGGAGCACTCGCTCGCCGCTTTGCAGGCTGTGGTTTACCAGCAGCCCGCAGCCGATTTCTCAGTCCACGCAAAGGCACGCGCCGAGGCCATGCTCATCCGCGATTCTCGGGCCGCAGCAGGCACCGTATCACAGGCAGACTGGCGGCGCATCGCCGAACTGTTGGACACGTCCTGGGTGACTCTCCAGACAGCCGTCTCGCGTTAGAAGGACCCGCATTCGATTCCTGAATTTGAAAGTGACCCCTGCGTGATGTAAACTAAGAGTTTACTCCAGTGGTTCCGACGCACTCCGTGTGTTCCGGCCCCCAATCGAGGTTTTCACATGCACGCGATTATTGAAACTGGCGGAAAGCAGTACCGGGTTGCGCCCGGCGACGTGATCCGCGTGGAAAAGGTGGAAGGCGACGTAGGCGCCGAGATCGATCTGACCCCGAAGGCCGTATTCAACGACGGCGGCGAGCTGGTATCGGGCGGGTCGATTAAGGGCACGATCGTCGGCAACGGCCGCGGCGACAAGGTCATCGTCTTCAAGTTCAAGCGGAAGAAGCAATATAAGAAAACCATCGGACACCGCCAGTCCTTCACGGAAGTGAAGGTCGGCGACATCGTGGTTTAGGTGACGTATGGCTCATAAAAAGGGATTAGGTAGTTCCAAGAACGGCCGCGATTCGAATGCGCAGCGGCTGGGTGTAAAAGTGTTCGGTGGCCAGTTGGTTCCCGGCGGATCGGTCATCGTGCGCCAGCGCGGTACCAAGATCAAGCCCGGCTTGAACGTCGGCTGGGGCAAGGACGATACGCTGTTCGCGAAGGTGACTGGCGTCGTGACGTTCCGTGATCGCGGACGGATGGGCAGGTTCGTCACTATCACGCCCAGCGAATAAGTAGTTTCCATCGGGCCGCTAGGCTCGCGAGGCCGCCGCTCTGCCGGCGGCTTTTCTATGTTCATCGACGAAGTCAGAATCCTGGTGAAGGCCGGCGATGGCGGCAACGGCTGCCTTGCCTTCCGGCGGGAGAAGTACGTGCCCAAGGGCGGACCCAGCGGCGGCGATGGCGGCCGCGGTGGGGATGTTGTTCTGGTCGCCACCGAACATCAGAACACGCTCCTGCAGTTCCGCTACAACCCGGAGCACAAGGCCGAGCGCGGCCGTCACGGCGAGGGTAGCAACAAGACCGGGGCTGACGGGCATTCGATCGAAGTGGACGTGCCCGTGGGCACCGTCGTCTACGACGAAGCCACCGGAGAGCGCTTGTACGACTTCACGCACGCCGGCGAACGATTCACGGTCGCGCGGGGTGGTCGCGGCGGGCGCGGCAACGCGCGTTTCGCCACGTCGACTCACCAGGCGCCGACCGAACATGAGCCCGGCCGCACAGGCGAAGAGAAGCGCCTGCGCCTCGAGTTGAAACTGCTGGCGGACGTGGGGCTGGTGGGGTTTCCGAATGCCGGCAAATCGACCTTGATCTCGCGGATTTCGGCCGCGCGTCCGAAGATCGCCGATTATCCGTTCACCACTCTGGAGCCGAATTTGGGAGTGGTCGAGCTGCCCGATTACCGGAGCTTCGTGGTTGCGGATATTCCCGGGCTCATCGAAGGCGCCCACCTCGGCCACGGCCTCGGTATCCAGTTCCTGCGTCATATCGAGCGCACACGTTTGCTGGTGCACTTGGTGGATGTCTCGGAAGCGACCGGCCGCGACCCCGTGCACGACTTCGATACAGTCATAGAGGAGTTGGCCAGCTTCAGCGAGGATCTCGTGAAGAAGCCGATGATCGTAGTTGCGTCCAAGATGGATGTGGCGCAGGACCCTGCTCGCGTGGAAGCGCTGCGGCAACATGCGGCCGGCCTCGGGCTGCCGTTTTACGAGATCTCCAGCGCGACGGGGCTGGGAATCGACAATCTCAAGTACGCCATGGCCGAGCGGGTATTGGCAGTGCCGGCTACGCCGCCCGTGGCGTAACTTCGCAATGCCACCCCGCGCCCTCACAGGACGCGGGTGACGATCGGGCAGGGTCGAGCTTCGCGTTATAGCCCAGGCAGTCACGCCTGGGGTCAGTCGCGGATCACCCCGCTAGCAGTTGCCGCTGGCGCGACAGGCGCTGCTCGCGGTCTTGGGCAAACCGCTGAATCCCTGCGAAGATCGACTTCTGGTCGAGATGCGCTTCGGCGATTACATCGGCTTCGAGACCGCTGGTGAGCCATTGGTTGTCCCAATCCGACGTCAGCGAGTAGGCGTCCGTCAGCGGACCTACGTCTCGAACCGGCCAGACACGCCGCGTCCCCGTGCTCACGACCATCAAGTCGTAATAAGCCTCGGGCGGTAAAACGGAGTGGCGATACGCTTCCGGCTGCCGGTCGAAAAGCTCCTCGCTGATCGCGGCAATCACCTTCACGTTAATGCCGGCCTCTTCCAACTGCGGCAGTTGCCGCACCAGGTTGGCCGTAGAGCTGGAGCCCTGCGCGATGACGTATCCGTGCCGGGGCTTGCCCGGCGCGAAATCGCGAATCACGTATAGGCCTTTGGCGGCGGCACGCAGATCCGTGTCGGCGAACTTGCCGCGGTCCGCGACGGCAAAGTCGGGGCGCGCCACTTCGATGGTAATCAGGCCGACTTTCGGGTCGCGCGCGGCAATTTCGGCGGCGGCAAAGTAACCCGGGGCGACGTCGTTGTAATCCCAGAAGCTCAGGTGAATGCTCTGGCCACGCGGAAACAGCTTCCAGACCTGGGGCGCGAAGATGCCGAAGTGGGTGCGGCCGTCGGCCGCGGTCTCGGGGCCGGAATGCGCCGCGAGGATATGCAGGACGCCCATCCGAAACTTGCTGTCCTGGTTCTGTTGGCTCCACACGCGAGCCGGAGTGTACATAAGCGGCGTGAACGATCCGTAGGTCCCGCTCAGCGCCCAGACTCCTGCAAACTGGTTCGGATCGGGCGAAGCGCTCTGGCTGATGAGGCCGATCGCCGTAGAGACGTTGCCGGCCTCTTGAATCGCGGCCTTCAGGCGCGTGCCCAGCGGATTCGTCTCCGGGTTGTAGTGTCCCCAGAGGCTGCCGTGCTCGACGTTGATCGATTCCGAAAGGTCGGCAGCCAGTGTGAGGAAGCGGTTGCCGGTGACATAGTTCATCCACTTGATGAACTCCGAGATCGCGCGCCGCGCTCCGGCCACTTCGCCGGGTTTGCGGAACAGTGCGATGTTGACCTGCTTTTCGGCGCCAGAAAGCGGATTCTTGATCGTCACCTTTTGCGGGTCGACCGGCAGGTTGGCGACCCGCAGACGCTCGTCCAGGAACGGGTCGTGCTTCACATCAATGCGCAGCGGCAGCTCTTGGGGAACCGAATCGCCGAGCGCGACCAACCGGTCTGCCAGCCAATCGCCAAGACCATTGCGGTCGAGCAGCGACATCGCTACGTCGATGTTTGTCTTGAACTGGATGAGGCGCTCCCGCGTATCGGTGACCGGCCCTTGGCGAATTCCCTGAAACTCGACGCCATACTGCTGCTCGAAGGTTTTTGCGAGCGTGACGAAGTACTCCGAGTTCATCTTGTGGGAGTATGGGTGGCTCAGGTAGCCGACGATCTGGTCGCACATTCCGGGGAGCTTGCCATCCACCGCGCACGGCCAATAGCCCTTGATCGTCTTGCCGATCACGACCATGGGGCGCCGATCCTCGGGATTCCACTCCTCCATCATCTTTAAAGCAGCGATGATCTGGTCGTAGTCGTTGCCGTTGTCGAGAGCGAACACGTTCCAACCGTACGACGTCCACTGGTCAGCGAGGCGATACTGATTGTACTTGGCGTCGATCACGCCTCCGATGAGGCTGTCATCGATCCCTGCGTTATTGTCGGAGAACAGGATGCGCAGACGCTTGCCTACCTGCAGGGAGAGGGCTTGGGTCTTCAGCTCCTGGGCATGGCCCTCGGTCATGGCGAACTCGCCCTCGAAGGCGATGACCTTGGGAGAGGCTGGCGCACCGACGAAATCCCAGAACGCCGCTTTCCCCGCGGCGGTCGCGATGCCGATGCCCGACGGGCCTCCATTGACATCGTTGGTGACGTCGGTGCTTTCCGCATGGCCGGCAAGAGCGCGGATGCCGCGGCCTTTGGCTTCGGCAAACAGCGGGTGATCCGCCAGGCCATGATCCTGTAAAAGCGTCGCCAGCGCTCCCGCGCCGCGCCGGAATCCCAGGGCATCGATGCCGAGCATGGTGACCTGCGGATCGACATAGTAGCGGCGGTCGCCGGTGGCTTTGAATTTGCGGGCTAGCGCCTCGCCCATGATCATCCACAGGGCGTAGCAGGTGGGGATCGAGTGGCCGCCAGCCAGCATGAACTTATCGCCGTAGGGATGCTTGGGCCGGCGGTAATCGTAACGCAGTCCACCCAACTCGGGTCCGGCGAGATGCACGGCGACGTTGTAGGGCGTATAAGCTAATGGCCCGCCAAAGTGTCCCGTCTGGGCATAATTGCCGAGCAGGACTAAAGTCATGCACGTCAGATAACCGACGTCCTGGAAGCGCTCCCGGTCATAGGGCAGTTTCACTGGCCCTGCAGGCGAACGTAACGTATCGATGGTTAAACCCAATCCGGCCTCCCGCTTTTGGCTGAAGTTAGAGGATACCAAATGAAGCCGGTGGGACATGCCGATAGAACCGGTGGGGAACAAATGGGCGACGGCTGCAGTACGTTCGTACGCTACAGGAGATCGCGGTTTGCGCCGATAGGGAGATGAGGGGCGCGGGAGCGAGCTGCCCAACGTCAATCATGAGAATTTTGGCCGCGGAAGATAACCCCGTTTTTCGGTCGGTGCTGGAGGCTATGCTTTACCGGTGGGGCTACGAGGTGGTGATCGCCAAGGATGGTGAGGAGGCCTGGAGGGAGTTACAGGCGGAGGATGTCCCGCGTCTCGCCATTCTGGATTGGATGATGCCGGGAATCGACGGTGTGGAGGTGTGCCGGCGTGTGCGCTCGGCGCACCGTGAACCTTATGTCTATATTCTGCTGCTCACGGCTCGAACGGATGCGCAGGATCTGGTGGAAGCCATGGACGCCGGGGCCGACGATTACCTCACCAAGCCATTCAACAGCATGGAACTGAAGGCGCGATTGCGCGCCGGGCGGCGCATCGTAGATTTGCAGGAGCAACTCTTAATGGCTCGGGAGGCGCTGCGCCAACAGGCGACACACGACGGCCTCACGGGCCTGCTCAACCGCACGTCCATCCTGGACATTCTGCATAAGGAGCTCGAGCGGGCCTCTCGCGAGGATCTCCCGCTCTCGATCCTGATGGTCGATCTGGATCGCTTCAAGCAGATCAACGACACCAGAGGACACCTGGCCGGAGACGCGGTCCTGCGCGAGGCGGCCGTGCGCATGAAATCGGCGATCCGGAGGTACGACTCGCTGGGGCGCTATGGAGGCGAGGAGTTCCTGGTCGTGTTGCCCGGCTGTCCGGGAAATGGAGCGGCCGCCCACGCCGACCGTCTGCGGATGTCGCTCGGCTCCGAGCCGTTCTCGTTCAGTTGCCAGCCGATCGAGGTAACCTGCAGCGTCGGCATTGCCTGCCGCCCTCGTGGCGCTTCCTGCGATAGCGATTGGCTCATCCGGGAAGCCGATCGGGCGCTTTACGGCGCCAAGGAACGAGGCCGTAATCGAACCGAATACCCCAGCCCCGAATTGGCGAGTGTCAGCTGAATGGAAGGCCGATCATCGTCTGCCCGGCGGTGCGATCGCGTGAGGGTTCAGCCGCCGATTTGAATTCCCACAGAAATTTTCTTCGGAGTACCACAAATTGTTTCCGCTTTCATCCTCGTGGAGGTATACTTGTGATCCTCCGGGCCTACAAAAATGCATCCACTTCCTCGCATGGAATCTGAAAACCTGATCGCCGACCTCATTCATGACCTGCGGCAGCCTCTCGATACCATCGAAAACAGCGCGTACTATCTACGCATTCTGCTGGCCGAACGCGGCGGATCGGTGGACGAGCAGTTGCGGATCATCGGACAACAGGTAGAGCTCGCCTCCCGTATGTTGGCCGCCGCAGCCTCGCAAATTCATCGCGCGGGCGCGACGGAAAGCCTGGAGTTTACGAAGTCGCAAACGGCCGTGGTAACGTAAGCCGGAGGCTTCACGAGGAAGTGGGGCTTCTGGTCCCAAACTCCGCGCGCAATATCCTCCCAAAGCGGCTCGTTGATTCCCCGGTCCACCACCAGGAAAGCGTCCGCCCGGTCCATAAAGCGCGCGCTGGACGGTTTGAAGTCCTGGCAGGAAAAATCCAGCACCATCAGGAACAGGTCCGGCTTCAGCAGTCCCAGAACGCTGTTGGACTCGATGATCAGGTTCTCGGCTCCCTGGGCAATCTTGTTTAGCGCGGTCGCCGCGCACTCGAGTTCGCCCATTCGTGTACGCAGCCAGAAGGAACGTTCGGCGCCCGCGGCCAGGAAGCGCCCCGAGTCCGTGGTGCTCGGTTCGTACTCTTCGCTGACCGCGAAGGGGTGGTCCAGCTCGTCGGCCTCGCACCCGCAGGCTTCGCCGGCGTGGGAACAGACCCCGTGACCGTACTGCGTGATTTTGAGAGCGGTCCACTTCCGGTTGCGCAGTCTGCGGATCAAGCTGGCCACCACCGAGCTCTTGCCGATATTCCTCGAGTGACCGCCCACCACCACAATCATCGCGTGGTCCTTTCGACATCGGCGAGCCGACGCTTGAGTTCCGCCATTTCGCGCCGTAACTCGGGTAAGCGGGCCAGATTGGCGAGCGTTTCAAGGTGCTGCTTGAGGGGCCGGGCGGGCGTGCCCCAGACCGTTTCGCCGGCACGAACGATTTTCGAGGTCAGAACGCCGCAACCGGACCCCAAAACGGCGCGGGTCTCGATGCGAGCCTGGTCGCCGATTCCAACCTGTCCACCGATCACAGCGTAATCCTCCACCACCACTCCACCTGAGAAGCCCGTCTGCGCGGCCACCACCACATGACGGCCGATCCGGCAGTTATGCCCGACATGCACCATGTTATCGAGTTTGGTACCCTCGCCGACGGAGGTGACGCCGAGCGCCGCGCGATCCACGCAGGAATTGGCGCCAATCTCCACAAAATCGCCGATCTCCACCCGGCCCACCTGCGGGAATTTGTGCCAGCGGTCGTTTTCCATGACGTAGCCGAACCCATCGGCGCCGATGACACAGCCGGAATGCAAGGTCGACCCCCGTCCGATATCCACGTTGTCGTAAACCGTCACGTTGGGATGCAGCACGCAGCCTTCGCCGATGGTGACGCGCTTGCCGACGGAGCAGCCGGCCCCGATGCTGGCAGCGACTCCCAACCGGGACCCATCCCCCACGACGGCGTGCGGCCCAACATACACCAGCGCGCCCATCTCGACATTGCTACCCACCACCGCGGTGGGATGGACACCCGGCTTCAGCTCGGCCGTGGGATAAAACCGGCTCATCACTCGAGCGAACGCCGTGCGCGGTTGCTCCACCCGAATCACTGTGTGGTAGCTCGGGCTGGGCCACTCGGGCGGAACCAGCAAGCACCCGGCCGACGAAGCCTGTGCTTGTTTATCGGCCTTTCGGCTGCCGACGAATGCCACGTCGGCGGGGCCGGCCGTTTCCAGCGGCGCGACCCCCGTGAGATCTATTTCGCCATCGCCTTCATAGGTTGCGCCGAGCCATTCCGCCAGTTCGCGAACTCGCATGCCTTATCATACAAACCGGGTTCTGCCCCCGCGCGGGAGCCAATCCAAGCTACCATCGCATATTCAATGTCTATCGATCCTTCCGCTACGGTGGCCACTACCGCGCGCATCGATCCGGGCGCCGTGGTGGGCGCCGGGACCCGCATCGGAGATTTCTGCGTCATTGAAGGCGACGTCGTCATTGGCGCCGGCTGTGTTCTGGAACCGCATGTCTACGTGAAACGATGGACCACCCTGGGGGAACGGAACGAGATCTCGGCCGGAACCGTGCTCGGCACCGACCCATTAGACAAGGGGTTCGGTGGCGCGCGGAGCTATCTCCGGATCGGCAACGATAACAAAATCCGTGAACACTACACCATTTCCCGTGGGACCGCGCCGGAATCCGTGACGGAAATTGGCGACGGAAATTATATCATGACGTCCGGCCATATCGCCCACAACTGCAAAATCGGAAACGAAACGGTAATCGCCAGTTGCGCGCTGCTGGCCGGCTACGTCGAAGTGGAAGACCAGGCGTTCATTTCGGGAGGTGTGGTGGTTCACCAGTTCTCGAAAATCGGCAGGCTCGCCATGATCGGCGGCAATACGCGCATCAACAGCGACGTGCCGCCGTTTTTTCTGTACTCCGGGTTCAACGTGCAGGCGAAAGGTCTGAACGTGGTCGGCCTGAAGCGTGCTGGATACAAGGCTTCGGACGTCAGCGTCTTGAAGAAGGCATATCAGATTCTCTACCGGTCGGGACTGAAGCTGCACGAAGCATTGACGAAGATCGAAGCGGAGATTCCGACGCCGGAAACCACTCACCTGGTCAATTTCATTCGCCGCAGTGAACGGGGGATTTGCCGGGAATAAGCCCCGGTCTAGCGGTCACCTCCGCCGCCGTCATGCCGGTCGGCCCCGTCTTGGTTACCGCCTCCATCGTGGCCGTCGCCGTCATGGTTTCCGGCATTCCCGTGGTGGTCGTCCCCGCCGTGGTCATCCCCCTGGTTACTGCCGCCGCCTGGCTGATTCCCGCCGGGCTGCTGCCCGACCTGCCCGCCGGATGCGGCGGCGCTGGCGGCCGCGAGCTGGTTGCTTGCGGAACTCCATATATGAGCCACGCTGCGGCCGCTGCCGAGGAACAGCCCCGTCGACGCAATCGCGAGAAACCCGATGAGCAGGCTGTACTCGATCAGGCTCTGACCCTCGTTCTGCTTCAGCAGTCTCTTCCACATAACCACCATCCTGGCCCAAGGATGTCACGCGGGCCCAAACGCCAACAGTCATGCCCGTACCTCGCGGGTACATGCGATACGGGGCGTACCGGGAGACTCCTATCGAAGCGGCGGCTGCGCGGTTATCGTCGGATAGTACACCGCGCAGGGGCGCGACGGTACAATTCGGCTCACAAGCGGGCTTCCGTACCCGAAATAGCGCACCGGTCAATTGCGCGCCTCGGCACCGGTCAATTGCGCGCCTCGGCACCGGAAGTCCTTTTCTGTCCGTTGTATTCCAGAGTCGCGATCTTCTATACTGTGGGCTTCGGGTGATTACTTTCTAAATCTCGATCGCCTGCGGGCCGCGGCCTCGCGGCCGGTCGAATAGTTCCTGAACCAGGAGGTTCTTCGTTCAATGAGTTCCACGACGGACACATTTTGTGTCACGCGGCGCGCGCCCCTGCCGGCGGCGGCCGCACCTGCGCGGACCCGGTCGATTCTGCGCATCCTCTTCTCTCTTCTATTGCTGGCGGTGCTGGTGGCACCTGTCATGGCGCAGGAGCAAGGCGGAGGAGGCGAAGCGAATCTCAACTTACCGGACCTGAATTCGGCGTCTTTCCTGGGCGGCATCGGGGGCCGTTCGCTGCTGATGGGCGGGTTGGTCGTGAGCGCGCTCGGTTTTCTCTTCGGCCTGATGATTTTCGTACGGCTGCGAAACATGGCAGTGCACGCGGCGATGCGCGAAGTCTCCGAACTGATCTACGAGACCTGCAAGACGTACCTCGCTACGCAGGGGAAGTTCCTCATCATCCTGGAATTGTTCATCGCGGTGATCATCGTCTTCTATTTCGGGTTCCTGGAGGGCTTCGCCGCTTACCGGGTGGGGATCATTCTGTTGTTCAGCGTAATCGGTATATCCGGGAGTTTCTCGGTGGCGGCGTTCGGCATGCGCGTCAACACGTTTGCGAATTCGCGGACGGCGTTCGCCTCGCTGACCGGGAAGGCTTACCCGTGCTACGACATTCCGCTGGAGGCGGGGATGAGCATCGGCATGCTGCTGGTTTGCATCGAGCTGCTGATCATGTTGTTCATCCTGCTGTTCGTGCCCGGCAACCTGGCGGGACCGTGTTTCATCGGGTTCGCCATCGGTGAATCCTTGGGTGCGGCGGCGCTGCGTGTGGCCGGCGGCATTTTCACGAAGATCGCCGATATCGGTTCCGACCTGATGAAGATCGTTTTCAAGATCAAGGAAGACGATGCCAGAAACCCCGGGGTCATCGCGGATTGCACCGGCGACAACGCGGGCGATTCGGTCGGGCCTTCGGCGGATGG
>CAYMHP010000202.1:0-11771 GCA_964390225.1 uncultured Solibacteraceae bacterium | reverse complement strand
GCAAAGTAGAAAGAGACACGCCAACCCGGTTAACGTGCGCATGCAATACCCCCGTCACGCTCGTTGAGTACCCTAGGCGCCGTCACCTCCGCGCGGTGGCGCAGGTGGACAGTGGGGTGATGCTATACCAGGCTTTGTCGCAAGTCAATGGGTCGCATGCAAAATTTCGCAGATCACAGAACTGGTGTACAACCGACCTCAGCCGCGCCGTCACCGGCGGGGCTGGCTCGGGCAAAGCTACGGATCCGGCTTCGTTTGCTAAACTTTTGAAGTGTCTTCCCCTTCCAGCGTGAGCACTGAGACGGGAACGCTGCCCCAGAAAAGCTCGACCGGCACCGCTTTTCGCATTCTTGGCGCGATCAGCTTCTGTCACCTGCTGAACGACATGATCCAGTCGCTGATTCCCGCCGTCTATCCCATGCTGAAGGCGTCATACCACTTGGATTTCGGCCAGGTCGGACTGATTACGCTGACTACGCAGCTGACTGCGTCTCTGTTGCAGCCCGTAATCGGTCTATTTACAGACCGGCGGCCCACGCCTTATTCGCTGCCCATCGGGATGGCATTCACGCTCGTCGGGATGATTCTGCTTTCCATGGCCCCGAGTTACGTGACGATTCTCTTGTCGGTGGCGCTGATTGGAATGGGCTCCGCCGTCTTCCATCCGGAATCGTCGCGCGTGGCGCGCATGGCCTCGGGCGGACAACACGGACTGGCGCAATCGCTCTTCCAGGTGGGCGGCAACGCGGGATCGTCACTCGGGCCGCTGCTGGCCGCTTTTATCGTGCTGCCGCTCGGACAACGCAGCATAGCTTGGTTTTCGGCAGCAGCACTGCTCGCTATGTTCGTCCTGGCGCGCGTGGGCGCCTGGTACAAGGCTCATCACCATGCCAAGGGCAAATCGCGGGCCGCGGCGCGCGATCATCACCCGAACCTCTCGTCCATTAAGATTGCGGTCTCTATCGCCATTCTCGTAGCGCTGGTCTTCTCGAAGTTCTTCTATCTCGTCAGCCTCACCAGTTATTACACGTTCTTTCTGATTCAGAAATTTCATGTGCCCGTGAAGACGGCACAGATCTACCTGTTCGTGTTCTTAGGCGCGGTAGCCGCCGGAACCATCATCGGCGGACCCATCGGCGACCGCATCGGGCGCAAGTACGTCATCTGGTGTTCGATCCTCGGCGTGCTGCCCTTCAGCCTCGTGTTGCCCTATGCCAACTTATTCTGGACTGGCGCCCTCA
Source organism: uncultured Solibacteraceae bacterium (assembly GCA_964390225.1). GTDB lineage: Bacteria > Acidobacteriota > Terriglobia > Bryobacterales > Bryobacteraceae > PSRJ01. Next base: position 10,530 of record CAYMHP010000202.1, on the reverse strand, counting down.
GCGTGGTAATCGGCGTCGTACTAGCTTCGGCGTTCACCGCGATCGTCGTTTATGCGCAAGACCTGGTTCCGGGAAAAGTCGGCACGATCTCCGGTCTCTTCTTCGGTCTGGCGTTCGGCATGGGCGGCATCGGCGCCGCGCTGCTTGGCCAACTCGCGGATCACACTAGCATCACCTACGTCTACCGGGTCTGCGCTTTCCTTCCAGCGATTGGCCTGCTGACGGCTTTCCTGCCGAATCTCGAGCCCGGGCGCGGGAAGGCGCGCGGGTAGCCCTGCTATTCAGCAGACGCCAGTGACCCTTCCTCCGGCTGACCGTCTACTACTTCATGCTACAGTCCTCAAAAGGGGGTTCTATGCGCCGCCTGCTTTTCGCCACTCTGCTTGCCGCGATTCCCGTTTTTGCCCAACAAATCGATATTCCCTTTCAAAAGTTCGTGCTGTCGAACGGCCTCACCCTGGTCGTCCACGAAGACCATAAAGCGCCCGTCGTCGCCATCAATGTCTGGTATCACGTGGGGTCGAAGAACGAGCGCCCCGGCAAGACCGGCTTCGCGCATTTGTTCGAGCACCTCATGTTCGGCGGCAGCGAGCATTTCCGCAACGGCTTCGTCGATGCCCTGGAGCGGATCGGCGCCACCGACCTGAATGGAACGACGAACGAAGATCGCACCAACTACTTCGAAACGGTTCCCGTGTCGGCGCTCGATTACGCGCTCTGGCTGGAGTCCGACCGTATGGGGTACATGGTGGGCGCGATCGATCAGAAGACCCTCGACCTGCAGCGCGGAGTCGTGCAGAACGAAAAACGCCAGGACGAAGACCAGCCCTACGGCACCGTGGAAGAAGTCATCCAGCACGATACGTATCCCAGCGGCCACCCGTATTCGTGGAACACCATCGGTTCCATGGAAGACTTGAACGCCGCGTCGCTCACGGACGTAAAGGAGTGGTTTCAAAACAACTACGGACCTTCCAATGCCGTCCTCGTCGTCTCCGGCGATATCGCCCCCCAGACCGTGCGCCAAAAGGTTGAGAAATACTTTGGTGAGATTCCTCCCGGCCCGCCCGTGACGCACCAGCGCGCCTGGGTCGCTAAGATGTCGGGCTCGCACCGCGCAACGATGCAGGATCGCGTTCCGCAGGCCCGCATTTACAAGGTATGGAACACGCCGGAGTACGGCAGCGAAGACGGGGACCTGCTCGATCTCGTGAGCGATATCCTCTCGGTCGGCAAGACCTCCCGCCTTTACAAGCGGCTCGTGTATGACGATCAGATCGCCACCGATGCCGGCGCCTACATGGATCCGCGCGAGATCGGCGGCCAGTTCATTGTTTCCGCCACCGCGCGACCCGGTGTGGCACTGGCGCGCGTCGAAAAGGCAGTCGATGAAGAGATCGCCCGGTTCCTGAACGATGGTCCAACGCCCGAAGAAGTGAACCGCGTGCGTACGCAGTACCTCGCCAATTTTATTCGCGGTGTGGATCGCATCGGCGGATTCGGCGGCAAGGCCGACGTGTTAGCCGCCAGCCAGGTTTATTTGGGCGATCCGGGAGCCTACAAAACCAAGCTCGAGCGCGTCCGCGAGTTGACGCCGGCGAAACTCCAGGCGGCTGCGAAGCGTTGGCTGAGCGATGGCGTCTATGCGCTGGAGGTATATCCGTTCGGCGACCTGAAGCCGTCCACCGAAAGCGCCGACCGTTCCAAACCGCCGGCCCTCGGCGAGCCGCCCGAGCTGCATCTGCCGAAGCTCGAGCGCACCACGCTTTCCAACGGACTCAAGGTGATCCTCGCCGAGCGCCACGAAATTCCTATGGTCAATCTCAACCTGCTGGTGGATTCGGGCTACGCGGCCGACCAGACCGTCGCCCCGGGAACCGCGCGGCTGACGGCCAGCCTCCTCGACGGCGGCACGAAATCCCGATCGTCGCTCGAGATCAGCGAACAACTGGCGCAACTCGGCGCCCGATTGACCGTGGCAGCCTCGATCGATACCATCGCCGCGCGCCTTTCTTCGTTGACGGCGAATCTGGATACGGCGCTGAACGTGTACGCAGACGTGGTGATGAACCCCGCATTTCCAGAAGGCGATTTCCGCCGCCAGCAAAAGCTGCAGCTCACCTCGATCGACCGCGAAAAGGTCACGCCGATGCAGATGGGCCTGCGTGTGCTCCCGGGCCTCATCTACGGCAAGGGTCACGCCTATGCCGAACCGCTCACCGGCTCCGGCACTTCCGAGAGCGTTTCCAAACTCACTCGGGAGGATTTGCTCAAATTCCACGATTCCTGGTTCAAGCCCAATCACGCCACCCTCATCGTGGTGGGCGATACTACGCTGGCGCAAATCACGCCCAAGCTGGAGAAAGCATTCGCCGCGTGGAAGCCGGGGGAAGTCCCCAAGAAGAACTTCGCCAGCGTTTCGCTGCCGGCGAAGCCGGTCGTCTACATCGTCGACCGGCCCGGGTCGCAGCAGTCGCTGATCCTGGCCGGCAATGTGGCCCCGCCCAAGAACAATCCGTCTGAGATTCCCATCCAGATGATGAACGATGTTCTGGGGGGCGATTTCGGCTCGCGCGTCAATATGAATCTACGCGAGGACAAGCACTGGTCCTACGGCGCTTCGACGCTGTTGCTGAATGCGCGCAATCAGCGCCCGTTCCTTGTCTACGCCCCTGTGCAGACCGACAAGACCAAGGAGTCTCTGGCGGAACTATCGAAGGAGTTGCGGGGGATTCGCGGCGACCGCCCGGCAACCGCGGCCGAACTGGCGCGCGTCAAGAACGCGGCGACGCTCCGCCTGCCCGGGTCACGTGAGACCATCGGGCAACTGGCCGCTTCCATCGAAGAGTTAGTGCAGTACAACCTCCCGGACAACTACTACGACACCTATGCGTCGAAGGTGCGGGAAGTGAACTTGGCCGAAGTCGGTACAGCCGCCACCGAAGTGGTGCAGCCCGATCACCTGGTGTGGGTAGTGGTTGGAGATCGCGCCAAGATCGAATCCGGGGTCCGAGACCTGGCCTTAGGGGAAGTGCGCGTGCTGGAAGCGGAATAGGCAGCCGATCAGCTTTGGCGTCAATCGCCGCCGGCGGCCGCCGACACCGCGGTTCCGCCAAAAGCCGATCTCAGTTGAAGTGCGCGGCGTTCACTTCGACAAAACGTTCCAGCTCCGGCGGAAGGTCTTCGACGGCAAACACCGAATTGGTCGGGCACACCGGAATGCAGGCGCCGCAATCAATGCATTCGACCGGGTGCACGTAGAGCTGGGGTGATTCCTCGAAACCCGGCTCGTCTTTCTTAGGGTGAATGCAATCGACGGGACAAGCCGCGACGCACAGTTCATCTTTCGTGCAGGTATCGGTGATTACGTATGCCATGCCGCTAAGGGTGCAATTCCCTAGCCAGCAGCTAAATAGCAGAAAATGCGAGGTAAAAGTCTACAATAGGCTCGTCTGGGTGGGGGATTTCGCGCTCCTGTCCCACTCATCGACGTTCTGCAACAGGCTCCTGAAGCGGTTCCGGCTGGAACAGCGGCCGCCCGGCTAGCGACATGCGGAATCCGTACACCGCAAGCAGCACGACTCCAACGATAGGCAGCAAAGACGTTCCGGCATACCAGCGCGAGAAGTCCAGCGTGTGCGGCAGCATCGTCAGAATGAGAGCGACCGCATCGGCGAAGATCGCCGCCAGCAGGCCCAAACGCAGCAACACGACAGCCCAGGCCAGCGCCACGCACGTGTCATACGCGATCTCCGGCCAGATGTAAGGCCCGCCGCTTACTCGCAACGAGATGACCATCGCAAGGAACAGGCTCACGGCCAGCCATTCCTTGCGCGCGAGCACTCGTAGCACAAAGAGCAGGAATAACATCTGGACCGCATCGAAGACGGCACTCGTGAGTATGTCGAGGATCCCGCTACTGAGTTGCCGGACTCCGAGCAATCCGCCGAGAACCGGCAAAATCGGAGAACCCCGTCCCGCGGCCGCGGCAGCGCGAGCCAGGTCAAACAGCGCGAAGAAGATGCCAATTGCCGCACCGAACAGCAGGTCGCGTCCGACTAGAGGATCGCGCGCCCCCCTGACCAGGAGGCGGCTCCAGGAGACCATGGTCTGCGGCCAGCGGCGCCGGACCCACGGCTCCAGGGCCAGATAAAAGACCCAACTCACCCCGGCATCGATTGCCGCCGCCCCCGCGACGCGCCAGAACGCAGTGATTTCAGCCGCAGTCGCCGAATGGTGCATTACAAGGACCAGGCTGCCGGCCGAAAAAACCCAGTACACGATTCCCAGCTTGGCTGCGCCGCGGAGGTCCGCTCGATTCGCGCGAAAGTTCCGCCACGCCACCGCGCCGGCCACCAGCAGTGCCGAGTACGTAAAAACGAGTTGGAGAATGGCTTGATTCCCGGCCGGTACGTCGCGTTCCCGGGGCGTCCACGCATCGATGATGCGGAACGAAACCGGCCGGCCTCTCCAGGCCGCAGCCTCCACTCGCATACCATCTCCGGTCCAGGCAGCGCGCTGATCCCAGTTCGCCAACGGCGTCCATTCGGGATCCGTGGGCTGGAACCGCGTCAAGTCCAGTCCTGCCGCTTGAAACAACACTCCCCAGTCGAACGGCAAAGGCGCCGCCGGCGGTTCCACTTGAGGCGGTACAGCCTCGAAATGCGTCAGGTGGCCATTGGGGTCGAGCAACAAGCGAGTCATGCCGCCCATCTGTAGCGGGGGATCGGTGAAGTTTAGCGCCACGTTGAACCGGCGCTCCGGCATCATGGTTCCCGGACTGTCGCGATACCAAAGACGGACGATGGGCGGCCTTCCCGCTGCGGGATTTCTCCAGCGAGCCGCGGCCGCCGCCGGGTGCTTCTTCAAATATTCCAGGTAGGCGTCATCATACGAAAAGCCCCAGCCCCTATCGGCGGTGCGGGCGCGATATCCGAAACTTTGCAGCAGCACGCGCGCATCGCGCACCAACGCGTCCGGCGGGTTGTCGAGCGGCAGGCGCGCCGTGACGTCCTGGGTCGGTGCCAGCACCGTGTACGTCGCGAGCAGCGCTAGGGCCCCGGCTAACCACAGCAACGCGATTCGGGGCGGCAGCCCCTCAGTTTCACCGGCCGCCGCCACCAATTCCGGTGAGGGCGTCTCACCCGCCGCCATGGCCGCTGCCAGCGGGTCGCCTCCAGGAAGCGCCGACGCGATGGCCAGCGCCGACGCCGGCCGGCTCCGCGGATCGGGCTCGAGGCACCGCAGAATCACCCGTTCCACCGCAGGGTCGAGGTCCTTCACCACGCTCGTGATGCTCGGCGGAGGCGAGTTTTGCTGCATGTCCACCAGTTCCACCGGCGTGTTCGCGGCAAACGCGCGTTTTCCCGTGAACACTTCGTACAACACCAGACCCAGGGCGTAAAGGTCGCTCTTAAACGTCACTTCGGTGCCAGCAAGCTGCTCCGGAGACATGTACGCCGGAGTGCCGCTACGCACGTCGCCGTGGACCTGGTCGGATAGTCCCGCGAGCCCGAAGTCCATGATGATCACCTGGCCGCGGCTGTCGATCATGACATTCGCCGGTTTGAGATCGCGATGGAGCACCCCGCGTTCGTGGGCTGCCGCCAATCCCGCGCACAGGCGGCGCGCCGTCTCTATCGCCTTATCTACGGGGAGCCGTCCGATGCGGCGCAGCAGCGATGCCAGATCCTCACCATTGATGAACTCCATGGAAATGAAATGGGAACCCTCGACCTGTCCGATGTCGTAGACACGGCACACGTTCGGATGCGTGACCTGGCGGGCGATCCGAACCTCGTTATAGAAGCGGGCGAGCGAGCGCTCATCGCGAGCCAACTCTTCGGGCAGAAACTTCAGCGCCACCGTCTGGCCCAGCGTGAGATCGGTCGCGCGGTAGACCTCCCCCATTCCGCCGCGCCCCAACAATCCGGAAACCCGGTAGCGGCCTGCTACCACGGTGCCCGGCAGGAACCTGCCCTCATCTACACTGCTGCTGGAGTTGGACTGGCGCGCCGACCGGCTGTCGCCTCCGGGGATCCATTCGGTTTCAGCGGACGTCGCGTCCAGCCGGAAGGCACACCAGGAGCAGAAGTTTCCGACGGCGCTTTCCCGCTGGCAGGAGGGGCATCGAACCATTAGCGCCGGCTCCCGTTGCGCAGATCATAGACGTACATGGACCACCCGATCTTAGCAATCGGCTCGCGAACGCGTAGTGGAGCCAGCAGGTTCAAAGGAACGTACACGCCTTCGAGAGGAGTGACGCTGGCAACCGCGTAATCGTCGATCTCCTCCCACGCTCTCTGATCCAGCGGCGGCGGGAAACCCAGCTCCTTCAAGCCGTAGTAGCGCATCTGGGCGTTGCCGAAATAGGCGACGCGCGCGCGCTTAGTGCCGTGTGCGTCCAACCACTTCACCAGCTTCTTCACGTCCTGGCCCCAATCGATATTGGAATCCACGAGGTAGCTCGGCCCTTTACCCGGTCCCCCGGATAGTGCATTGAAAAATGCAAGGTAGTCCGGAGCGATCCGCGCGCATTCGGCGATTTGCAGCACGGCCAGTGCCACCATCGCGAAGTGAGCTGGCCGGCGCGAGTAGCTCCGCGCGAGCAGCACCGCGGCGGCGATATACAGGAACGGATACACCAGCAGGATGTGGCGCATCCCGATGTTGATGGCGCTCGTCATGCTCACCAGGAAGTAGAAGGCTGGTGGAAACAGCAGGCCTATCCAGAGAAACGGGACCTTGCGCCATCGCGCCGCGCGAATGCCGCCGACCAATAGAAGCGCGGTTGCACCGATCGCGGTGACGGTGCTCTTCACCGCAAACACGACCGGGAAGTAATACCACCAGCCTCGCTCCGAGCGCATGCCCAGGAGGTAGCTGGTGTGGCCCTGGGAATTGTGGGCAGCCAGACGGCTCAACCCGAAGAAAAAAGCGTGCGACGGCAGGTTTAACCAGCGGCCCGCAAAATAAAGAACGCTGCCGATCCAGTTTCCCCGATCCACCACCGCATCGAGCCGCGGCACCGTGCTGCTCCAGCAGCGTACGGTCTCGGGTAAATAAACGAGATTCAGCGCGAGAAAGCCGGCGGCGACAAGCGCCGACGCTGCGGTGCCAGCTCTCCGGGGTGGGAATTCCGCCGGCGACTGAAACCACCGCACGATATAGAGCAGGGTGAAGGTGGGGATCAGCAGAACCGCGGAGAACTTGGTCGCGATCGCGAGCGCGAAAGCGCCTGACGCCAGCACCAGATGCAGGGTGCGTCCGCTCAGCAGGTAATCCATCCACAGCACGCAGGCAAAGAAGTAGAAGACGGTCACCGGGACGTCCATCGTCACGTAGCGCGCATGCGCAATCAAATTCGGATCGAAAGCGCAGAGAACCGTCGCCAACAGGGCGGCAGCGGCGCCGAAGCGGGCCTTCGTCCACCCCGCGACCGCCGCGAAGAAGAATAGCGACAGCAGCATAGTGATGCTGCGCGAAGCGAGGAGGATCGAATCGGCGGGGACGCGGTTCCCGTACAAAAAGTCGATGCCTAACTTCACTTCATCGAATTTCTTCCAGCCCTCGCCGTTGACCGGCAGCGCGGCGCCGAGCGGGACCAAGGGGAGCGCGCTAGCGAGCTTGACCAGTGGCGGGTGCTCCACATTCCACCGGTAATCGCCTTCGGTTAAGTACGCGTATCCCGACGCGATGTGAATCCCCTCATCCCAGGTCTGCGTCTCGCCGACAGCCGAGGAGAGCTCCAGAACTCCGGCGATCCCGATCACCAAGACCACCACCGGCCAGAACCACCGGTTCAAGGCCATTGGATCCCCGTCCATTTGACTTTGGCGCTGGTTTCTGGTTTACTTATTTTGGCAAGAACTTTTCGCTTGGCTTTCACTCGGGTCATTCCGCAAACCTGTTCGCCGCTCTCATCGGGGGCTCCGGCCCACTCGCAGTACCTTTCCGACTCTATCGCATAACTACAAATGTATCCTGGCAGAAACTTTCCTCCTCGCAGGCAAAATCGCAGAGAGAACGTGAACGAGTCGATCCGCGCCCGTGAAGTCCGCGCTGTCTTTCCCGACGGCACCACCGAGGTGATGGCCACCGCGGCGGCTTTGCGCAAGGCGCAGGAACTCGGCTTGGACCTGGTTCTCGTAGCTCCCACGGCGGTACCGCCGGTCGCCAAGGCCGTCGATTTCGGCCACTATCAGTACGAGCAGAAAAAGAAACAGCACGACGCCAAGAAGAAGCAGCACGTGGTCCAGGTAAAGGAACTCAAGTTCCGTCCGAACACCGACGACCACGATTACGACTTCAAGAAGAACCACGCCATCCGCTTTCTCCAGGAAGGAAACCGCGTGAAGGCGGTGGTTCAGTTCCGCGGACGGGAGATCGCCCACGCCGATCTTGGCAAGAAGCTGCTGATGCGTTTCGCCGAGGACCTCTCCTCTTACGGAAGCGTGGAGGGTGTTCCACGCCTGGAAGGAAGAAACGCGCACATCCTGATCAGCCCGACCAAGGCTGCAACCACCGCCAAGCCCGCATCCCAGCCCAGCCAAAACTAAACCCTTCAGGAGCAGCGCGCCACGACGTGCGGCGCGACAGCTTAAGAGTGCGACTGCGAACGAGGCAGCAGTGGCGCGGCGGTGTACGAAACCGCTGTGTTGCAGCTCACCATGTAACGGCTCCGTGCGTTTCTCACCCGGGGGAGCAATGCTAACCTACGATCAGTTTCGACGGAAGCCGCCACTGATATGTATAACGCCTTCTTTGGGTTCACGCAAAATCCCTTCAATATGAGCCCGGACCCGTCGTTCCTTTACCGGAGCGCTCAACACGAGGAGGCGTTGGCAAACCTGATTTATGGAGTTCAGAGTCGCAAAGGCTTCATCGTTCTCACCGGAGAAGTCGGCACCGGCAAGACCACGATGCTCGAGTGTATGCGCGACTACCTGAACGCCCAGCAAATCGCCTTCGCGTCGCTGTTCAATTCGCGCCTGACGGTGGAACAGTTCTTTGAACTTCTGGCTTACGACCTGGACCTGCGCTGCAATCACCACTCCAAGACCGAAATCCTGCTGTCCCTGAACAGCATGCTGCTCGAGCGTGCGAATGTGGGCAGGACCACCGTGCTGATCGTGGATGAGGCGCACAACCTGGACTGGGATGTCCTGGAAGAGATCCGCCTCCTCGGGAACCTGGAGAACCGGCGCGGCAAGCTGCTCCAGATTGTTCTGGCCGGCCAGCAGGAACTCGACGCCAAACTGGAACGCCCCGAGTTCCGCCAGCTCAAGCAGCGGATCGCGCTTCGCTGTGCATTGCGCGGCTTCAGCCCGCAAGAGACGATGGCTTATGTGAATTCCCGAATGGCACGAGCCGGACTCAAGGATCAAACCATCATTCCAGTGGAAGTGATTCAAGAGCTTCACTTCCGGTCACAGGGGATTCCCCGACTGATCAATGCAATCTGCGACAACCTGCTCCTGACTGCCTTTGCGATGGAGAGCAAGATGGCGAGTATGGATATGCTGGACGAGGTGACGGCGGACATGCGGCTGGAATATCCGGGTCCCCGCCCGTTCCGCCCGGACAGTGCGTATTCCGAACACTCGCTGCGGTCGTCCCGAGTACCTTAACGAACACCTGACCAATGTCATAGCCCCAGGTTCCAGGGTTCACCCTATACTGCTGAAAACCAATACAATCTAAAAGTACTAGGTGTCCTCCTTCTATTGTTCGGGTTAAGAAGGACGATTACGGTACACTGCTTGCAAGAGATCGGAGAAAACCTACTGATTTCGGAGGCTTCCGCCGATGTCTAAAGATAAGGAGCTTTTCGATTATGCGTCGCTTCTTTGAGAACAAAGTAGCGTTTGCCATGTTGGCGATCCTGTTCGCGCTCGCCTGCGCCTGGAACCTGAGCCACGCCGGGACTTTACCTGTCAAAGTCGGATCCGGCCCCACCATGCCACCCGCACCCTGGGAGGACTTCCGTCTTGCATCCGGCCCGACTATGCCACCTGCTCCATGGGAGGACCTACGCATCGCATCCGGCCCGACTATGCCGCCTGCTCCGTGGGAGGACCTACGCATCGCATCCGGCCCGACTATGCCGCCCGCTCCATGGGAGGACCTGCGCGTCACGGGCTAATCGCAGACCGAAGTACGTTCGCCGGCTTTAGAATGAAGGTGGATGCGCGCCGGCTTACAGTACCTCGGCTGGGTCATCGGTCTGCCCCTTGAGGTTTTGGTCATCGCGGCCGTGTTGCGCGGAGGCTACCGGCGTTTTCCGGTCATCCTCGCCTACACCGTCGCCCTCGTTCTGACGACCGCTATTGAGATCCCCGCCAACCTGGCGTATTTCTCGGGAACGCGTCTTGCTCACTCACGCGCCTACTACTACTGGGTCGACGAAGGCATTCGCCAGGGTCTTCTGTTCGCAGTCGTAATCAGCCTTAGCTACTATGCGAGCCGCCAACTCCAAGCGCGGAGGCTCATCCGTTTTTCTCTGATCTCGGGCGCGATCGTATTCGCCAC
>CAYMHP010000201.1:3122-11820 GCA_964390225.1 uncultured Solibacteraceae bacterium | reverse complement strand
CAGGTGATCTTCGCGAAATACCCGCAAACGGGGGTGGTGTGCTGCCCCCGCAAAATACCGCCGAGATTCCCAACGGTTCGTGCGCATTTCGGCGTTAGAATTCCTTCAGGACAGGGAAATCTGAAATAGGGTCGTTGCTGTATTTGAGAGGCCAGCATGAGAGCACAAACCGTTGACGTGAAATCCTCAACCGGACGGGTCCTCTGTTGCACCGTTTTCCGGCCAGGCGGAAAAAAACTTTTGGCGAAAGGCCACGTCATCAGCGACGAGGATGTGCGCGTCTTGGAGTCGGAGGGCATGGACCGTATCTGGGTCACCGAACTGGAAGAAGGTGAAATCGGCGAGGATGATGCCGTATGCGCGGTGGCCAGCGAGATGGGTTGCGGGAGTTTCGAAATCCGCCTCGCCGCGGGAGGCCGCGCAAACCTGCTCGCGACGGAAAACTGCTGCGTGCTGGTCGATGACGAACTCCTCAAGCAGATTAACTGCGCCGGCAACGTAGTGATCGCGACCGCCCTCAATTTCGCCTACGCGGTGGCGGGACAAAGGATCGCGACGGTAAAAAGCGCCCCCTTCGCCGTTGCCAAAGACCAGCTCGAAGCTCTCATCGCGATCATCAAGGAGCGCGGTCCGATTCTGCAGGCGCGCCCCGTGCGAACCCCGAGCGTCGGCGTGCTGTACACCGACCCGATCAGCGGGGAACGCGCCCGCCAGTTGTTCGAGAACATTATGCGGCAGCGGCTGGAGAAGTTTGGCGTGAACGCCACGTTTGTCCTGGCCTGCACCGAAGACGACGCCTCGGTTTCCCGCTCGATGCAGCACTTGCTGCGCTCCAAACCCTGCGTGATCCTGGTTGCCTCGACCACGGCGCCGGCGGGACCGGAAGACGTGGTCGGGCGCGCGATGTTGAATGTGGGCGCACAGGTAGAGCGATTCCTGGCGCCGGTCGAGCCCGGCAACCTCTTGCTGATGTCCTACAAAGACGATATTCCGATCGTCTCCGCGCCCGGCTGCTTCCGCTCCGCGAAGCCGAACGCAGTGGATCTTTTGATGCCTGCGCTGCTGGCCCGGTACCACGTTTCCGGTTGGGAAGTGGCTTGTCTCGGGCACGGCGGCCTGCTGGCGTAGAACTCCTCCACCCCTGAATTCGCCATCGCATAGCGGAATTCAGGTGCTCTTCCATCCGGGCGTCCTCCGGGCCGCCCGGATCTTTTTTTGCCGCTCGGAAGCCCCGGCCCGCTATCCCTTCTCGGGCGGCGGAAACTTCTTGAACATATCGGCGATGGCCTTCTCGAGTTTCTTTTCGTTCTTCTCCGGCTTGCTTGAGACCGTGTCGGTTGCGCGTCCGCGCCAGATCAACTTCTTCGTGCTGCCATCGAAAATGTCCACAGTGAGGGTGCCTACGGTCGTCGGCTCGGTGTACGTCGTCGCGACCCCTTCACCTCCCCATCCATACCAGCCCCATCCCGGGAATGAATCATAAAACGTTTGCAGCGTGTCCTGCTCGCGCGTGCGGCCAAACGCGGAAGCGGCGGCATCGCCACCACTCGGCACCTTCATCCAGCCCTTCGCAGACAAGGCGTTATCTACGTCGGACATGATCCGGTCCTGCCAGAGCTGATCGCCGGCTCTGACGCCAATCCAGGAATACGTGTGATAACGGCTAAAGTCCGCCTTGTGGTCATAGTCGGTCGTAACCTCAACCGCGTACGCGACTCCGAGAAGGGCCAGCACTCCGGCAGCTACGGACAAATACTTCGTGCTCATAAAAGCTGTTGCTCCCTACCTCGATTGCTGCAGTTGCCCCGCCAGAGTAAGAAACGGCGCGATATGATCGGGAGATATCATGAAGTCCCTCGTAGTGCTGCTGGCCGCTGCCGCCGTTATGCCCGACCTCGCACAACTCAAAGAAATGAGCGCGCGTTTCGCGCCCGTCAAACTGGCTTACGACACCTCCTCGCTCTCCGCGGGAGACCGCAAAGCGCTCGAGAAACTCGTCGCTGCGGCCCGCCTGTTCAACTCGCTGTTTATGGAGCAGTTGTGGGCCGGCGACCGCGCCCTGTATGAAAAGCTGCAGAAAGATTCCAGCCCGCTGGGGAAAGAGCGCCTGCACTACTTCTGGTTGAATAAAGGTCCGTGGTCCGATCTCGATGGCCACACCGCTTTCCTTCCGGGCGTCCCCGAACGCAAGCCGCTGGGCGCCAATTTCTATCCCGAAGACATGAAGCGCGAGGAATTCGAAGCGTGGGTCAAGACGCTCAGTCCCGCCGGGCGCCAGCAGGCCGAAGGCTTTTTCACCGTCATCCGGCGCAACGGCGGGCAACTCAACACGGTCCCATACAGTAAGGACTACGCCGGCGACCTGCAAGAGGTGGCCGCGCTACTACGCGAGGCCGCCGCGCTCACCGACAACGTGTCGCTGAAGAAGTTCCTGACGCTGCGCGCGGACGCTTTTCTATCAAATGATTACTACACAAGCGACCTCGCCTGGATGGAACTGGACGCACCGCTCGACATCACCATCGGGCCCTATGAGACCTACAACGACGAACTCTTCGGTTATAAGGCGGCTTTCGAGGCCTATATCACCATCCGGGACGACAAGGAGACCGACCGCCTGAAGACCTTCGCCAACCGTCTACAGGAAGTCGAAAGCAATCTACCTATAGACGCGCGCTACCGGAACCCGAAACTCGGCGCGCTGGCGCCCATTCGCGTGGTGAACGAAGTATTCGCTTCCGGGGACGGTGCCCACGGCATCCGCACGGCGGCGTTCAACCTGCCCAACGACGAGCGCGTCGTGCATGAGAAGGGCAGCAAGCGGGTGATGCTCAAGAATGTGCAGGAGGCCAAATTCCACACCATTCTGACGCGCATCGCCGAACGCGTGCTGTCCCAGGTGGCGCAGGGCGACCTGAGCTTCGATGCTTTCTTCACCCACATCCTGGCCCATGAGTTGAGCCATGGCATCGGCCCGCAGCAGATTCAGATAGCCGGCCGGACCACCTCGCCGCGGCAGCAGTTGAAGGAATTGTACGGCGTCATCGAAGAAGCCAAGGCCGACGTGACCGGCTTGTTTATGCTCCAGTACCTGTTCGATCATGGCCTACCGCATAGCGTTGCAACCGAGCGCCAGTTATATGCCACGTTTCTGGCCTCGGCGTTTCGCTCGGTGAGGTTCGGGCTGACGGAAGCTCACGGACGAGGCGTTGCATTGCAGTTCAACTACCTGATGGATAAAGGTGGATTCTTTCAACAAACCGACGGCACGTTCAGCGTCGACCATGCCAAGATCAAGAATGCCGTGCGGGATCTTGCTCATGACTTGCTCACCGTGGAAGCGCAGGGTGATTACGCAGGCGCCAAGCGGATGCTCGATAGCTTCGCAGTGATCCGGCCTCCGATGCAGCGCGCCCTGGACGCCTTGAAGCACATCCCCACGGATATTGATCCGACCAACGAGTAGCATTATGCAGCGATCTCTATATGCATTCGCTTTGTCGTCGCGCTGCAGCCGTTGGGCTGGACGCAACAGAGCGTTCACCCGGTAACCGGACGCCCATACGCCGGAGCCATGGGCGTGCGCGGCGCGCCCTGGCTGGTGCGTTCCGAGCGGGAGAGCGAGGAACATCCGGACCAGGAACAGGGGAGCTGTTGCCGTAACAACAGTCGTCTACGCGATCCGCCAAGGCGCACTTTGAGCAGAAACGGGTCTATCGCAGCCCTGGCTATGGCATTACCAGTACCGCATCCCGCATCGATGGTTCGCTTTCCGGCGATTGTATTGGCCGAGTGCAGGTGTATACTGAACCCTGCCGGGAATTCATTGGCGTGAGAAGGGCAAGACAATGAAGACCGTCAACAGACTCTTACTCGCCGCGGCGGGTCGTGTCGCCGGGATGCTGGTGGTCACCTGCGCACTTGCCTTGGCGATTTCGGATTTGCACCCAGCCCTGGTCGAGGCGCAAGCGGGCCGCATCGACACCATTTCGCCCACCTGCGCCAGTGTGGGCGATCAGGTGACGATTACCGGAATCGGCTTCGGCGCCCAGAATGTGACAATCGCTGTGGGCGGCGTGCCGGCAAGTATCGTCACCGCCAACGGTCACAGCGCCACATTCATTGTTCCTGCGGGCGCTGGTCTCGGTTCTACCACGGTGTCGGCGACGAACCCAGGCGGGCAAAGCGGCAGTATTGCCTTCACGGTATGCGACCTCCTCACGCCGGGTGCGTGGGGTGGGGAATGGGAGATCATCACCAGCTATAGCAACGCCACGAACCAGAGAATCTCTGAAAAGGACGATATTACAACCTTTATCCGCACAGGGGAACGTTTCGGGCTGTCACGCGTAGTACAGGCCGGGAACTGCACGGGAATGGTTTCCGACACGCACCTGGAGATCCATTGCAGCGGCAATAGCTCAGGCGGCTCCTGCACTACCCTGGCTAGCGACGTACAGGTGTCGGCCGACCGGAGCGACGATAGCATCGCAGGCTCAGGTACAATCGGCCTCACCGTCACGGGGAGTTGCAGCCCGTTTGCAACGGGGACGCGAAGCGTTACGATTTCGGGCCGGCGGCTGAGCCTTAATCAGGATACCTTCGGGCCGCCAACCACGCTGCTCAAGAGCTTCGTCCCTTATGGAGCGTTGATGTCCAGCGGGCAATAGGAAACAGAGTATGAAAGCCGGCAAATGCTTCTTCGCCTTCGTACCCGCGTTCATAACCGTGCCGCTTCAGCAGTGCCCGGTTCCCGTGGAAAAGCAGGACCTCAGTTGCACCGCTGTCGAATACATGCTCGTGCCCAACACACCAGTCGAAATCTCTAACCCATGCGGCCTTATGCCCTATACCGCTGGCGATGGCAGGTGGGAACCCCAAGATACTTTCTCATTCGACGACAGCCTGGACGACTATAACTCTGGCCTTTTCGGAGATAAGGGGTTCTTGTACGACGGCAATTTCGAGATCCAGACAACGGCCGACGCCAACGGCAATGTCCATCGCTTTTTGGTGTACTATGGCAATGCCCCGTTGGAGAGAGCAAGGCTCGCTTATAGCTACACTACCGCCGCCGGCGATCGCTCCCCCACCGGAGCTTACTTTTACGTCAGTACGGTACCTCCATTACGGATTGTTTCTTTAACAGCGACACCGTCCACTATTCAAGCCGGGGCCTTCACTACGATTACCGTGACCGTCGCGGGGGGCATTCTAGACTTCTACGGCCAAAGCCTTTATCAAATCTCTTCAGGTTCAGCCTATCCAGTACAGTCCGGTTGCACCAGCGGCGGCGGAAATGGGTCGTGCGAAACGGGCGCAAGCACGGTCACGTTTAGGGACCTGCCGCCGGCGACGACCACGTACACCGTCACAGTTACGGACGCGGCGTGGAGAGCAACCGGGGGACTGCAAGGCGGCCAAGCGCAAGCTTCCGTTACGGTCACGGTATCGGGCAACAATCTCCAGATTTTGACGGTCGTGGTTTCTGGCGGAATAGCCCCGAATAATAATGCGCTTGGTTTCGATTCGGATCCTGGGGGCATTTCGGAATGTTCCAGTCGCCGCACTTGCTCCGCGGGTTTCGCCCGCGGCACTCGCGTTGCATTGTTCGACGTCTATGAGGACCTTGCAGGAATCCACTTTCGGGCTGGGAACACGTACACTTGGGCTGGTTGCGATGGAGTAGACGGCAACGTGGGCGCGGTACGCGGGGTAACATGCAATGTGCTCATGGCGGGGAGTAGGACTGTCTACGTATCGTACGGCACGGCGAACATTACAGTGAATAACACGAATCCGGGTGTCCTGGGTGCGATAACCGGAGGCCCGTTTTTCTGTTTTGGCCAGTGTACGAAGCTCCTTCCGTCGGGTATGCCGCTCGTACTTACGACCGAGGCGGGAAACCTTGCCACCTGGACTTGGTCCGGGTCCTCCCCAGACAAAGAGAATATCGGTTGCCTGGGTCCTAATTCTGGCCAGATCACGAGCACGCAATGCGCGGTCTACCTGGGGTTGTTCCTTGATAGCAATCAGCAGATCACAGTCTCTCCATAGCCTGATTTCGTGTGGTTGACGGCATCGCAACCGAAACGGTGGAAGGTGTCTATGCTCCAGCCGGCGCGATTCCGCGAATCCCAGACTGTCGATGGCCCTGCGGCCCGACCAACGAGTAGCATTATGCACCGAGCTCTATATGCATTCGCTTTTGTCGTCGCGCTGCAGCCGTTGGGCTGGACGCAACAGAGCGTTCACCCGGTAACCGGACGCCCATACGCCGGAGCCATGGGCGTGCGCGGCGCGCCCTGGCTGGTGCGTTCCGAGCGGGAGAGCGAGGAACATCCGGACCAGGCGCTCGATGAACTGAAGATCGCCAGAGGCTACACGGTGGCCGATATCGGTGCCGGTGTCGGTTACATGAGCTGGCGCCTGGCGGAGCGGGTCGGTCCGGCGGGGAAGGTCTATGCGAATGACATTCAGCAGGAGATGCTCGATCTTCTGCGAAAGAACATGCAGGACCGGCACATCGTCACTGTAATCCCGGTGCTGGGCGAGCAGGACAATCCGAAACTGCCGCGCGGCCAGATGGACCTGGTGCTTCTGGTCGATGTCTACCATGAGTTCACCCAACCCCAGCAGATGCTCCGTTATATTCGCGAATCTCTGAAGCCCGACGGGCGGATGGTCCTGCTCGAGTACCGCGCGGAAGACCCGACCGTCCCCATTTTGGCGCTCCACAAAATGACCGTGGATCAGGTGAAGGCCGAAATCGAACCCGAAGGCTTCCGGCTCGACCGCACGATCGAGAGCCTGCCGCGCCAGCACATCCTCATCTTCCGTAAGAAGCCGTCGTAGCGCTCCACGCGGCACTTCAGCCACCGTCACAATTGTGCCCCGCCGAAGCCCGAGTTCAGCCGCGGCTGGGAGGCCGGGGGTAAATTAGTGACGCTAAACCCACGCGACTCTACCCGCCCTCACAGGCGGGGCTGAAACCACTCCGCGCGTCTCGCCCGGAATTAAAACTCCAAGGCGCTGCCTCCTGCCGTTTTTGAAATTGTAATTTCAGACCCATAATGCCGTTATAATTAGATCGCGTTCCGAAGGAGGACGCGCCGGATGATTTGGGCCGCCTTGTTGTTCTGGGCGCAGAGCGCCGTCCCGCCGCAGATTCAGCGCGGCGAATCTCTCTTTTTTGCGAATACGAGCGGGTGCGCGACTTGCCACGCGCTGAAGGGCCGGGGCACTGCGGTAGGCCCGGATCTATCCATCATGGGAAGGCTGAGCCCGCGCGCGATCGCCACCGCCGTCCGGTCCACCGCGACGCAGTATGTGCAGTCCGTGAAGCTGACCTCGGGCGAGGCCTTCCCGGGCATGCCGGCGGGCAGCGACGAAAAGAGCCACAAGTACTTTGACGTCTCCAAAATGCCACCCGAACTCAGAACACTGGACAAATCGGAGGTGAAAACCATCGTCAGCCAGAACGAATGGAAACACCCTCCGGCGATCGGCAACTATGCGAGCGCGCAACTCGCCGACATCATTGCCTTCATTCGCTATACGGCGACCGGGAACAAGGGGGCCATCGCCGCCGAGGACGTCGAATAAGTCTCCATTCACCTACGCTGTCATGGTGATGGGCTCGCCCAGCACCCTGCGGACAGTGATCAGCAAATCATGCGCCGGGAAGCGCTCACCGGCCGGCGGCTTCCGCAAAGCAGCCGCCGCACCCATGTACTTGGCCATTTCCATGTATTCATCGCGGAAGGTGGCACTCATGGCAACTACCCGGATTGGAGCTGGTTCACGCCGCGTAATAGCGCCAATGACCTCAAAGCCACTGACCTTCGGAATACAGAGGTCCACGAGCGCGAGCGCGATTTCGCGGTGTCGCGTTTCCAGAAGCCGAAGCGCGGCTTCGCCATCGGCCGCTTCGAGGCACGCGTAACCAGCCTCGGCCAGCACGAACGCCAGCGAACTTCTGAAATCGGGATCGTCATCGACGATCAGAATTGCCTTCGGCACTCCTAAATTGTCGCAGGAAATCACTGGACGGCGACCTCGAGGAACCGCCCGAACTGTCACTGGCCAACATTAAATCATTTGTAGCTTTTTCGCCCGTTGCTCTATGGGCGCGGCTGCCACGCGCCGATAGAATTCCTGGGGTCGCCCGCAAGCCGATAACTATCGGGAGGTCGCTCAATCCTAACCATTTATCGGGATTACAGGGGAAGTTCCCGAATGCTCCAATGGGGAAGGCCCCGAGGCAAGCTAAGTTGACTGAGGTGAAGGACGTGACAGAACGGAAGGGCTCGTGCCGCTGGATGTTGGCAACCCTGCTGTTGAGTCCCTGTTTGTGGGCTCAAACGCATGGTCACATCACAGGCACAGTATTGGACGAATCCGGCGCCGCTGTGCCCGGGGCTCGGATGGTGCTGAGCAACCGGGA
Organism: uncultured Solibacteraceae bacterium; assembly: GCA_964390225.1. Taxonomy (GTDB): domain Bacteria; phylum Acidobacteriota; class Terriglobia; order Bryobacterales; family Bryobacteraceae; genus PSRJ01. Next base: position 3,374 of record CAYMHP010000201.1, on the reverse strand, counting down.
GACCGGCGAGAAACGGCTCGAAACCGCAGATTTCCAAGGCCGCTTTGCCTTCCAGCAGCTCAAGATCGGCGCCTATGCGATACGCGCGGGAGCGCCCGGCTTTCGGGATGCCGAAGTGAGCGCTACGGTTCACAGCGGAGAAACCTCGGTCATTACCATCGGGCTGCGGGTCGCGCCGGCAAGTGAGAGTGTCACAATCGTGGCCGATGCCCCCACGGTGGATTCGGCCAGCGCCCAGATTCAATACTCGCT